>NZ_JASATN010000002.1:0-518359 GCF_038440355.1 Dyadobacter sp. OTU695
AAAAGTGGTTCGAAAAACAAACCACTTTTGGCCCGTAATATTATAAAAACAATGGAGAGAAGATCAACATGTCCCATCAATTTCACAGTGGAAATCCTCGGAGATAAATGGATGTTGTTAATCTTGCGGGACTTGATGTTCAACGGCAAAAATTCTTTTCTGGAGTTTCGGGCATCAGCCGAGAAAATATCTTCTGCGGTATTGACAGAGAAGTTGAACACGCTGGTGGACGAAGGAATCGTTTCGAAGGTAGTCTCGCCCAAAAACGCATCGAAATTCCTCTATCTGATCACGGACAAAGGCATCGAGCTGGTGCCGGTTATGGTAGAAGTTCTTGACTGGGGATCCAGGTACAACCCAGACGGCGGCCCCAAGCCATTGCTTGCCCAGATCAGGCAGAATAAAAAGAAAGCGATTGCAGAGCTGCAGAATAAATTACGGAGCGAGCGGCGATCTTATGGGTTGGATTAAAAGACGAGCAGACAACCGTCCATGATTATGGCTCCTTTGGCGCAGAATAATCAAAGTCAGTATGTAGATCCCTGCTTAATAAATTTCGTGCTCCATCCATCGTCTGATTTTAGCAAATAGCCTCCAACAGGAAGTTCTTTGATGGGTATTAGCGTCTTTTCCCCCTTCACCTCAATCTTTTTAAGCTCTTGGCCAGACAGGCTGTATATCCTGACCTGGCCTGTCGTCTTTCCTGAAAGTGTCAGCGAGGTTGTCGTCGGATTGGGGTAAACGGTTGGGGCAGGGGAGTTGTTTATTTGAATCGCGCGTATGTGGGAGTACTCTGCCTTTCCCTGGAAATCCACGATTTTCAAACGGTAGAATGATCTGCCTTCCAATGGGCTTGCATCGATGATTGTATAGTTGTGGACGATATTCACAGTTCCGGCGCCCTTGACACGTCCGATCGCCTGCCAATTTCTGGCATCGGCCGAGCGTTCCGCGTCGAAATAGTCATTGTCGGTTTCCGAAGCCGTGGCCCAGTCAAGTTTAACAATTCCATTGGCGCTTTTTGCATTGAAACTGATCAGCGTGACAGCCAAAGCTTCGCATATCACCTCTCCACCAATGTCTATCGTCCAGTTTTTAGCAGTTCTCAAAGTCTGCAATGCCGCGGTTCCGGGAGATCCGTATGTAATGCCCTGGGCGCCGAATGTGATGTTACTTGGCATCGCGGTATTCTCAGCCCATCCCTGTAAGGTCAGGGTCATATTCACGCAATCCAACCCCGAGCCAGCAAGCAGGTATGTCATGTCGGCTCCCGGCGCAAGCGTCCACGCACCGAGTGATTGATTAAATGCCGTCGCACCAGCAAATGCGCCGAACATATTCGTAACCCCGCTCACATTCCATTTGTCGACGGGCTGGTTGAACGACGCTGCGCCATAAAACATTGCGAAAATGTTGGTGGCTTTGCTTAGATCCCAGTTGTTAACGGGCTGATTAAAAGCACTTGCATAGAAAAACATATAAGACATGTCGGTAACCTGGCTCACATCCCAGCTATCAATAGGCTGATTGAAAGCCGCTGTCTGCTGAAACATGGCTTTCATATTGATTACCTGCCCAACGTTCCAGTTACCGATCGGCTGGTTAAATGCGACGGCTCCAAGAAACATGGAAGACATATCAAGCACACCATCGACACGCCAGTTGCCGATCGGCTGGTTGAATGCGGCGGCATTCTCAAACATGGAAGGCATGTCGGTTACTTTACTTACATCCCATGTGCTGAGCGGTTGGTTAAAGGTTGTTGCGTCGCGGAACATCCCCTGCATGTATAACACGTTACTAACGTCCCAGGATCCGACCGGCTGGTTAAACGCGGCGGCCTTGGAAAACATCGATGCCATAGATTGCGCTTTGCTGACATTCCAATTGTCGACAGGTTGGTTGAAGGCCTGCGCGTTGAAAAACATGCCATCCATGTAAATAACCCGACTTACATCCCAGTCATTAAGAGGTTGATTAAAGTTTGTCGCACCGCCAAACATTCCACTCATTCTGGTGACTTTGCTGACATCCCACGACCCGATGGGCTGATTAAAGTTAAATGCGTCTCCAAACATGAGATACATATTGGTGACATTGCCTACATTCCAGTTACCTATCGGATGGTCAAAGGCCGAGTTTCGGAACATGCCGGTCATATCTGTGACATTGCTGACATCCCATTGGTCGAGTGGTGCGTCGAACGCGGTAGTCGCGGAAAAGAGAAAGGTCATATCCTTTACTGAACTGACATCCCAGTTGTTGATTCCGGGAACAGTCTGTAAACCCTGACACGTACTGAACATGCTCTTCATGGAAGTTACATTGTGCAGGTCAGGGGCGTCGGTTGCGGTAACTTTCAGGTTATAGCAGCCTAAATAGGCATCTTCCATACTTTCCCACTGGATGTCGCCCCACTGCCTTATTTCCAGCAGTTTGTAATAGTCGACACGGCTGGCAAATGAAATTCTTGTGAACGTTCCGCTGCCGGGCGTAATGCTTACCTGGTATGTTCCCGGGGTGGGAAAAGTGAGTGTATAGTTGTTGGTCCCAATTGCCGTACCGTTGTTCGCCGGATTGCCGATTTCTTCCCAGGCAATACTATACCCATTTCCTTTTGCCGGAATGATGATCTGATTATTGGCGCTGGTGCCTTGATTATCCGATTTCCAAACGGTGATATATTGGGCGTTTGCATGGAGTGCGCAGATGAGAAGCAAGAATGTAAAGAGTTTGTTCATATGGGAAATTTCAGGTTGAATATTAAATTACTCAGAGTTATTTTTCCCTCGAAAGGTACATCTGCGTCATGCAAACGGAAGTACCAATTAGTACGTATTTATTGTAGATCTTTCGCTACATGACTGGCCGGTATCGAAAGAGGATATGGGAGAATATTTTGCCAATCGCCGACGGAGTTCCCGGTTCGACTCAGGCGTAGTCCTCACAAGTGGACTCGAACCCAAACAGTTGAAAGGTGGCCGTTTACTTGGGCTACAAGCGATTGGGAATTTTAGGTAACTTGCCATTCGGTTATTTTTGATTTTGGCTAACCCTATTACATTCATTTACATCAGCAAATGCAAAATCCTTATAGTTGCCTGTGCATTATTTTAATTTGTCTTTTCTTATCATCCTGTTCCTCTAAACGTGTTTCGCCAATTGAACCTGAACCAGATATCTACGTAACTGGCACAGAAGGGATAAATAGTGACTCGAAGGTCGTTTATTGGAAAAATGGACAATCGTTTGATCTGCCAAGTCCTTCCCACCAATTTGCATTCATCGGAGCGACTGGCATTGCTGTGTCCGGCGGGGATGTCCACGTGATCGGAAGCGGTTATTTAAGTGCAGGTATCCAAGGTTTTGGCACTTATTGGAAGAATGGCGTGATATCGAATGTTTTACCTGGCGGAATCCCCACATCTTTTGACGACATTACGGTAGTTGGAGATGATGTTTATATTGCAGGTGCGGTTTATGATCCTTTTAATATACATGTACCAGCTTATTGGAAGAATGGAGTTGCTATAATCGGTAACGAAACGGATCTTGGGACCATGACCGGAATATCTGTATCCGGAGGCGATGTACACACTTGTGGTTTTACTCAAAATCAGATTGGGCCGGTTGCTAAATATTGGCGAAATGGCAGCGAGGTTAATCTCTCGAAAAGCAAAAATGTTACAAACGCTCTTGCCATAGCTGCTTCGGGAAACGATGTGCATATAGTCGGTTTTGAACTTGCTCCTGGCACGAGTCGATTTGTCCCAAAATATTGGAAAAACGGTATCGAAAACAATCTTGATGACGGTGGAAATAGTGCGTTGGCAAGAGATATCGCTATTGCTGGCGAAGATGTTTACATTGTTGGGATTGAATATGTAAACCAGGTTGGTAAAGCTGTGATATGGAAAAATGGAGTCAAAAGTAATCTGAATGGTAGCGATGCGATTAGCATCGCAACGCTCAATAGCAATGTCTATGTGATTACGCCTACAACGTCTTGTCCAAATTGCAATCCTTCTTACCTTAAGAATAACACGCCTGTCCCACTTTCAGGCGATGCAACATCTTTGCAACCCCATTCAATATTTGTCGCTAATCCATAGGTGGTTTTACAAGTGACGCTATTTGCCAATATGCCAGCCGATTTTCTGACTGTTAACGACCAACGTAATGAATGTACCTGAATGCGTGTATACAAAATATTTTTTAGTACAATATTGCTAGCCTATATCACTTTGTCTTGTAAAAAGAAAAATCCGGTTGAAAAGGTGTTGTCGAAAAATTGCAAGCTGACCGAGTTTACACAATCGGGTATATCCTATGCTTTTGAATACGACTCCCGAAGCCAACCAACAGTCATGTCGCGTGTGCGTGGTGGAGGACCAGGATACCCTACGCTGTTTTTCGAATATAAAAGCGGGAGACTGTCGACGATTTTTATTGAGATAAACGGAGTCAAATATCCGAAAACCGAATTCGAATATCAGAATAACAATCTGATACGCATTCAGAATTTTGATGCAGAACGAACTGTAAACAGTACGACCGTCAATGTCGAACTAAAAGAAAGTATCAACTTTCAATACAATTCCAGTGACAAGCCAAATGGGTTAATACGCTGGTTTGCTGACGGGAAGGGCCAACTTTACAAAAGTCATGAAAGCATTTTTCAGTACGATGCTAATAGTAACCTGGCAAGTGAAAGAATGCATGTCTTCGCAAGACAAAACATCCTGGAAGCGGATTATCTATATGAATACTTTTATGACGAAAGGCCAAATACACGAATGCCGCTGCACTACTTCTTTTTCTTTGGTATGGAATCCGCTCCGTCGATGTTTTCAACTAATAATATGAAACGGTTGACGATCGACTACGGTGGCAAAACGTTTCGCGACCAAACGTTTAGTCTGACCTACGATTCGAACGGAAACGTCACTGACGATGCTTATCAATATTCCGATATCAAGTGGGCATGCGGGTATTGAAGAAATTAATTAGTTGACCTATTCCTAATGGCTAACAGCTTGGACGGGATTATAATATTCCTAAAATTTTACCACACAAAAAAAAATCTTAAACGCGTTGAAGTGCTATCATATCCGCAACGGAATGTACCCGCACATTCAAGCGGTTTTAAATACAGCCAAATAGACGGATGTGACAACCTTCGTCACAAAAAAAAGTGGGTTTTTGAGATTCATGGATAAGTAAACAATCTCGTAACTACTCTCGGATGTATTTCTTCGTTAACACGCGCGGCGCGCAACCTGAAAATACTACTAGCTCATCATTTGTCTGAAAAATGTTCCATGCAGTAGTGCAAACCATACAATCTACTGGCCCACATTTCTCGGAAATTTCCCTCGCTGTATCTTTATTTATGACAAACCACTCCCCGTTTACCTGATACGCCTTGGGTGCGCAGCAATTAGGCAAATTCCTAGAATCTAGTATAACACCATCGTGCCTAAAACTGACATTCGATTCTCCAGGGACAGAAACCCATTCTGGTTTGTCATTCACAATTGTTTCTGTGGCCACATATTTCCAAGTGCCAACAATGCCTTCGATTTCCGGAGCCGGTTTTGGATTATCGCTTTTACAAGCAAAAAAGGCAAACAGGAGTATTGGTGCTAGTACGAGATTTTTCATATTTTGAAGTTTTTGAATAGGATGGGTGTTGATCCGTAATAGTTGGAAACCTTGGAATTTTATTAATCACGGATGTAACGTCCTTAATAGTTTCATTACACCAAATATCTTAGTCTCCGAAAACCTCCGTGGCTGTTGCACAACTGCCACCGACGTTTTCCAAGACCAAAGAATAGTGACAAGCACCTACCAGCGCCCGGAGACCTAATATCATATAGCCATCTCACATTTGAATGACTCAAAAACTTTGATCTACTGGCTTATGATACAAATTATCCAATGGCACCTAAACTCATGGCTTGTTTAGTGGCTTTCAGAGCATAGCATGTCGAACCGAATATATACTTCGACTTTGATTTGTATCTATCTGAAAATCAAATTAATATAGTCTAATCTTCCCCTTGGTTTTACAGGGTTGCATGAAAAATCCTGTTTAGTCCCCACAACCGAAGTCGAACCAAAAGCCTGTTAAGAAGTGATCAAAGAAAGTCTGAATTGTATTTTTCCAGGATTTTAAACGAAAAAGGCCCCTCAGCTTTCGCTAAGGGGCTTTCGTACCCGGAGCCGAACAAATGTCGAACCGTTTTTTCGATGATTTACGAAAAGTATGCGATTTAAGTAGATGATATTTAACTCACGCAGATGAACTTATTGGCGATTTAGAAATTCCACGTATGATCTGGCTCTGATCGAAAGATGTCTTGGATTCTACATTAAGCTGAATATCTGCCATAGCATCATTACAGGAGCTTGACCATAAAGATTAATATTCAACCTTGCCATCCCAACGCGACCACCACGCTAAACGACTTGAGGCTCTCGTTCGCAAAGCCCAAGAAGCAAGACAGCTTCTGAAGCTTAGTCCAACTCGCGACGAATTCCTGCATCAACGATGTTCGAATAAGGCTGGGTATGTTGAGCATATCCTGCGAATTAATAGTGTCATGTGTCAAGATCGGATAAAACGAAGAAATTCCGCCTTTGTTAAGTGACAAAAATTAGAGACAAATTCTTAACTTGACGTATTCATCCAGAGGACAAGCATTTTTGAGTGGCGTGCTTTTGGTTTGGCTGTATTTTAGACATTAACGTGTGATTTAATGCCGGAAAGTACGAGTTCCGGATCGTCACGACGAAGGCTTGGTCGTTGCTGAGCGGGGGCAAATTATCATACCGCCAAACTCAAACTGGCTTCCCGTCCGGCCGTGTCTTTCCCTCTGGCCGGTAGAGGATGAATGGGCTAGCTGCGCACATAAACGTTACTGCTGCACGACCACCTTGAAAGCCTCTTTTCCAACCGACAAGATATAGATTCCAGACCGCAAAGAGCTCGTATTCATCGCGTCTTGCGGTAATATCGATCCTTCCATGACGGTAACACCCTGCGAGTTTTTGATGGTGAAGCCCTGGTTCCGATCGGCAGCATCAATGTTCAGGCGCTCTTTCGCAGGATTCGGATATACGCGAGTCGCCCGGGGCCTATTATGTATCGCAATGGTTTTTGAATAATGATAAGTCTGATCGTAATCGATCTGTTTCAGGCGATAGTAAGAAACTTTGCCAATGCCCGCGTCGGTGAATGAGTATTTTTTCTGCGTGTTGCTTTCGCCATAACCTTCTATAAAACCAATCTTTTCAAAGTTTCGCATGTCGGCGCTGCGTTCGATTTCGAAGCCTTTATTACCGGTCTCCCAGGTTGTTTGCCACATCAATTTATTGCCCTCAGGGGTCTGCATTCCCGTAAATGAAAGTAGTTCAACGGGTAAGATGGTCTGGCAATCAATTGAATTTACGATTTGCTCACGTGTATTGCAGCCCACAGCATTGCCTGCCAAAGTAACCGGATTGGTTGGATTTGTAAGATAGATACAAATGCTTTTGGCGGCACAATCCGATAGGAGCGGAGAGCCTTCGATCCGCAGGCCTGTGATCGGAGTGTTCTCAATGGCTGACACATCGGTTAGCAGCGCGTTGTTCAGCAAACCGAGACTGACCTTGGACATTCCTGTAAGTCCTATCAGATTTTGAATCTTGGAATTGACGAACGCTACACCAAAATATGTCGAATCTAAACTTTCCAGGCCTTCGAGGCTGGTCAGGGTAGTACTAGCACACGAAAGACGATCGACGAAAGCAAGGGAATTGAGCCCTTTGAAATTGGGGATATCGGCGGTTTCATAGATGTCCATCCAGCCAAGTGTCGCTTTAAGCGCACCCAACCCTTTAAAGCTGTCGAGCTTACCCCAGATATCCAGGTAATACATCCCGGTGACGTTGTCGAGGCCTGTAAAATCGGTCATTACCATCCCTTCCCCAATCGTAATGCCGCCTGCAAGTGTCGTTGCAGCTTCAAAACCGACAAAATTTTTTAGATTGGGATTAGGGCCTACGAACTTGATATAGCCTGGCTGGGTGAGGGAAGTCATAGCGGTGAAATTGGTGATGCCAGTGCCTTCCAGGTGAAGGTTAGGGAGGCTCGCAACGTTTCCCAGACCAGACAAACTGGTAATGGCAGGGCAGTTGATGACATAGAGTTCCAACGATGTGACGGCCTCGAAACCGGCAAAATCGGTAAGGAGCGTATTATTGGTCAAACTCAGGGCGCCTACTCCGCTGAGATTAAACCCGCCCATTGTCATAAGGTTGTGACAATCGTGCAGGTTTAAATATCCCTGAATGGAAGCGATGCCGCCAAGACCATTCAGGTTCATAATTCCCGGTCCGGTTATTTCAAGTTGCCCTACTTGCGTGCATCCCGAGTAGGTCGTCGCAAACGCATCTACCTGTGCCTGGCTTTCAAGTAAAATGCCGTCTGTCCCACAGGTTTGGGCCAAGCTTCTGTCGTAGATGAACAATGCAAAAGCAGTGGAAAGTAACACTTTTATCATAGTCATTTCGCATTTAATTACGTTCTGAGATAAATTAGGTTTTTGTCTAGTCAAGAATCATCCGATGCTCGCGGACGTGGCCGCGCTCGGTCACTTGCAGAACATATGCTCCCGGGCTGGATTTTCCGGAAAGTTTCACTTCAACAACGCCTGTTTCACTACGGCTTGTCTGAATAGGTACCTGCCGGCCATAGGGGTCGTATAATTGAATGACGGCGTTTGCCGGCTCATCCAGCCGCAGGCGAAAACTTCCTGTCGTGGAAGGGTTCGGATATACTGAATAGTCGCCGCTCAAGACTACGGCACGCCATGGATAAGTTGTCGTTTTGCCGTCGATATCCACCTGTTTCAACCGGTAGTAACTTGTTCCCTGAAAAGGCATGTCATCAGTGTAATGATAGGTATGTGTTGCCGCAGGTTGCTCATCAGGTGAAACGCGGCATAATGGAACGATATCTTTCAGGTCTTTGCTTTTCTCAATTTCAAAGTAGGCATTATCAACTTCATTGGCGGTAACCCATTTCAGTTCAACGGAATTGTGATCTCGGGTTTGCGCTGAAAAGCGGATCAGCGAGACTGGAAATGCAGGGTCGACATCGAGCTTGACAACCCATATGTCGTCCAACCCGTGATTACCCGACACATCGCCGTCGTTGGAGGCGGCATCTCCCACTACAACTATACTGCCGTCGGGATTAACCGCTGCGCCCCAGGCTTCTTCACCAGCTGTACCACCCATTATTTTCTGCCAAATGATATTACCTGGCAGACCTATTTTCAATACCCAGAAGTTAGACCATCCCCTGGAAACCCCGTCCAAACCCGTTTCCCACGTCTCACCAACTACGATCAGTCCACCGTCGATCATCGGGACGATGCAATAAGCATCGTCCGCCGCAAAGCCGCCATACCTTTTGTCCCAGAGTTTGTTTCCGTCTTCATCGTATCTGACTAGCCACAAATCCGCCCCATCGGGGTAGACACTGTTTGATTTATAACCTGCTATGACAACCCCGGCTTTTGTGCTCGCAACACTAATGGCCCCTTGCGCCCAAAATTCCGGCTTTTCAAACCGTTCCCACAGCAATATGCCCACCAAATTTATTTTGATTGTCCATGAGCCGGCGAACCAGGGGCTTGGATTCCCGGTAACATCACCGTCCGTTGAATAAGCCGTTCCGGTAATGATAACATTGCCATCTGGCGAAAAGGTCATACCTGCCGAAAGGTCCATGGAAGTGCCCCCATAGCATTTTTGCATAATAAGCGCCCCAAATTCATCGATTATCAAAAACCAAAAATCAGCATCTCCGTGATTGCCCGACACGTCTCCGTCATTAGAACTAGTGGAGCCGGAAAGTACCAGGTTGCCATCTGCGAGTGCCCATCCGGTTGTTACCCCATCTGAGCCACTGCCTCCATAGGTTTTTTGCCAGATGATAGCCCCAGAAGAATTGATCCTGAGAATCCACGCATCGGAGCTACCATGGTTTGCCGTTAGATCACCATCATTGGACATTGTGGAGCCAAAAATATAGAAGCCGCCATCTGTGGTCGCCAGTGCACCCGATGCAGATTCGTACCCGGTTCCCCCATAAGCTTTTTGCCAACCGACATTGCCATTAGCATCCAGTTTCACGACCCAGAAATCGGAGAGCCCATGCACACCCGTAACATCCCCGTTGTTGGAATTGGCCCCGCCGACTACAAGGGATCCTCCGTCGAGGGTCCGGATAACGGCGCGTCCAAACTCATCGGCTGTGCCTCCGAGCGTTTTTTTCCACAACACATTCGGAGCCTGTGCATGTGCAAAAAGCGGTACGAGAAAAATGAGTACGTAAAACAGTTTCAAGAAGAATAAAAACAGGGTAGCGGCGCATGTAGATCCTGAACTGCCCATGGCGGAATTTGTAGGTTTGGAGTTCATAAGCCGGTGGATTGATCGGTTGGTTTGGAAAAGGCAATCGTATTGAAAATCAATATGGTATAAGGAATTCGCCACTGCGAACTACTAGTAAGTAACCAAATACTTATTCAATGGTACAATTTGGGCTTGTTTATGATCTGGATTATGAAAAGGAACTGACTGAACAGGAGATTCAAGAAATTATGGATTCTCACCCAGGAACAATGTCGCCTACGCCTGACGAAGAAATAGGAAGTGCATATCTAATGGAAACATTGATCCCGAATCATTACGATCCGGTTACAGCTATCACCGGGCAAATGTATGGTCCATGGCGGTATGTGCCTTCCATGAGCGCTGGTACTGTATTACACTGAAATAGCCTTACACTAATCCTGCAAGCTAATGAAAGTGAACAAATTAATTGTTGTCAAGAAAAATTACAAAAACGGTAAATTCCGATCACAGGTTGTTGAGCTTTGCCGATCAGGCATATTTTCTGACCAACAGCTTTTGAGTCAACTCAAAATTTCTCGAACTCCACTTAAGGCCTGGCATCGTTGGTACTTTCGGTACCGTCTTGGTCGTTGGCTCAGGACTAAACCACGTGTTCCAATGAAAAAAGAATCTGGTGAACTCTTGGCATTGAAGCAGAAACTAGCTGCTGTTGAAAAGGGCTGAGCTTGATAAATGCCAGAACAAAAACGGAGATGGCAAAAACAGAAATTCTAAAAAGACGAGAGGTTGGTTCGACTTCCGCTTAGTCACCAGGAAAGGAGTCGAACCATAAATGTGCTGAAAAGCGCGAAAAATGCGGTTTTTAATTGGCTATAAAAGCAAAAAAGCCCCTCAGCTTGCGCTGAGGAGCTTTTGTACCCGCAACGGAACTAATGTCGAACCAATTTCTGGGCGACCTGAGGTTAATTTCAAATATAAAACCCTGATAATGAGCTTAATTGATATTTCTGCGCGTCGTAGCTAGTGTACGATTATACGATCGTTTTTATGTACAGCGCCTGTATGTCAGCGAGTCACTTTTGTGATTGGTACTCTATGTTGACGAAATCCGGTTGACATATACGAGCGATAGGCACGGAGAGAGGGTACGAATTTGAAAAGTTGATATGTGAACCGTTGGTACCTTGATATCAAACTTTTCCACAATTGAAACTAGAATCCATTAACCAACACTTTGATATGTTGACCGGAAGCGTTTGATTTGATATCCTTTAGGTAATAGGTATCATCTAGATATCAGAAATGAGTTAGTTTTGAGCTGATTTTAAACACAAACAAAGATTCAGCGAATGAAACGTAACAAAAATCTCCTGTTCGGCCGGATTGCTCTTTTTTTCGTAATGCTTGTTTTGAAATCCTTCTCTGCAAAAAGCCAGCATGCAGCGCTCGGGGCGATGCCTATCAGCGCCTTAGAAAACCATGTCGGGCTGTCTGTGAAAAACCTTCAAGCTGCAAAGCAGTGGTATGCATCCCTTTTTGGAATGAAAGAAATCCAGAAGCTGGAGATTCCAGAGTATCATGTAAGGACAGTACTGCTTCTGGCAGATAACGGCCTAAGTATTGAGTTGATAGAAGTTGCGGGCGCATCGAGGGAAAGGGCTTTCAAAGACGCACTCGATGCTGCTTCCCAGCTGGGGTATGGGCACTGGGCAATAACCGTGAATGACCTAATCGCAGCCTACAATATGTTGCTTTCTCACGGTGCTACCTCAGTTTCCCCACCGGCCCCGGCCGTTCAGAAGGGTGCCAGCTTCGCTTATGTAAAAGACCCGGAAGGAAACCTGATAGAACTGATGCAACTGCCTGAATGAGAACTGGACGTTTAACGGAAGACCTAATTTTTCGTGACCGCCCGACGATGCTTTTGTCCCCAAAAGATCATTTCATCTACGAGCGGCTTGAGAGTAAAAGCGTAATTGGTCACAGAATAAGTGATGGAGACAGGATAAGTATCGTCAACTTTTCTGACGATCAATTGATGTGCTTCCAAATCTTTAAGTTCTTTTGACAGCACCCGGGTGGTAATGCCACCCACGCTTCGTTGTATATCCCGAAACCGTTCAGCTCCTGAATACATTGCCATTAAAATTGGTAGTTTCCATTTGCCGCTGATTGTGTAGAGGGTATCTTGGATGAACTTGATCTTTTGGGTGATCGGCAAGTCATGATCATGCATGGGAGAAAGCGTTTTTTTGGTCAAATTAAGTAGTAAAAATAAAGAATCCCCAGAATCTTGGCATAATGTAGTGGTTCCAATGCGCGATTTGAAGGTATTGATGCCCTGTGATTTTTGTTTTCACAGGGGTTAAATGGAGGCTGGGTGTAGCATCTGTTGATTAGTGAGATAATGTGTTGGTCATGGAGCGCTAAGTGATTATTTGTTTTGTGTATTTTTGCAAAAAACAACATGGATGGATGCAGGTGCTGTAAAGGCGGCGCGCTATGAGCTAGTGGGAACGCTGAGCAATAATCTTCCTTCAAGGAGGGATTTTTATAAGGTTTGGCTCATTGAGCAGCCGGGCGCTTTGCTTTATCACGGGCAGCAGTTGCCGGTGGCTAAACCAGCGCTGATTTTCCTCCACCCTTTGGTTCCTTATACTTTCGAGCCGGCTGTCCACGAACGTTCAGGTTACTGGTGCATCTTTACACAAAGTTTCCTGTCTTCATCGGGTCTGTTTCAGCCGTTGCATGACAGTGATTTATTTACAACTGAGGGTCCGCAGGTTTGTGTTTTGAACCAGAGCGCGTTGAACAGAGTAACTTTTCTTTTTGAACAAATTGTCGAATCCACCCGGTCTGATTATGTATTTCGCAGGGAAGTTGCCCGTAATCTGGTTGAGTTGCTTGTCCATGAGGCGCTTGCCTCGCCAAGCAGGGCTGTAAAAACATCCGCCAAAAATGCTGCGTCGCGTCTTTGCAGCCATTTTCTGGATTTGCTGGAAAGTCAGTTTCCCATCGTTTCCCAAAAAGACGAGCTGAGGCTGAGAAAACCTTCCGAGTTCGCCTCCGAAATGGCGGTACATGTTAACCACCTGAACGCAGTCGTGCGACAACAGACAGGTAAGTCTACCAGGACTTTAATCGCCGAACGTATCGTTGCCGAGGGCAGGACCATGCTTCGGTTCTCGGACTGGACAATTGGTGATATTGCCTTCTGCCTGGGTTTTGAATATCCCAACCATTTCACCGCCTTCATTAAAAAGCACACCGGGCAGACGCCGCTTTCTCTTCGTAATCAAATTCTTTGATTTTAGTATTTTTCACTTTGATTGGCGCTCACAGCTCTCACCAGTTTCAATTCAACTTTGCTTTATAAAAACGCAAAGAAAGATGGAGAAAAACATGAACGCCTGGCGCCTAGAGAAAATGGGCGGCAAATTGGAATGGAAGCAGGTCCCTGTCCCGGTTGTCCGCGCGGGTACCGTATTGGTCAAGGTGTCGGTGTCCGCGCTGGTTTCTTACCTGAAAGCCTATACGCAAGGTGAACTAGGGGTATATAGCCCGCCACCCCAGGAATTTACGATAGGGAGCAATGCTATTGGGCATATCCAGGACGTAGGCAGGGACGTCTGGCACTTACAGCCCGGTCAACGGGTTGCTCTTTCATCCCACATGGTCGCCAGGGACAACGTGTGGAACCCTATGGCTTTCCTGTTGGGCATCACCAAGAATGGCGAGGATGCCTTACCTGCGCAATTGGATTGGCCGGATGGAACACTGGCGCCCTACGTGCTGGCGCCGGTGGAGACGCTTACACCGCTCGACGGTCTGGAGCAATACAGTGATGCCCAGCTTTCTGCGATCACCCGGTTTGTAGTTCCATACGGAGGGCTGCTGAAAGGGCAGCTCGCTGCCGGAGAAACATTGGTGGTCAATGGCGCCACCGGGTCCTATGGCACTGCGGCCGTTTTTGTAGGCCTTGCCATGGGGGCAGCCCGGGTTGTGATTACTGGCCGTAACCGGCAGTCCTTGATAGAAATTGCCGGTAAGGCGCAAGCCCGCGTAGTGCCTGTGGTTTTGTCCGGAGACCTGCATAGGGATGCAGCATGTATCCGCCAGGCTTGTGGTGGCGGTGCGAACATGGCATTTGATATGGTGGGTAATGCACAAGATCCTAATTCAACGTTGTCTGCGCTCTTTAGCTTGGTTCCTGGTGGCCGGCTCGTGCTTATGGGCAGTATGGCCGTTGACTTGCCGGTGCCCTACATCTACATGATGATCAATGGCTGGTCAATACTTGGCAACTTCATGTATCCGAAAGACGCTACTCTCAAAATGCTTGAATTAGTACGTAGCGGTCAGCTGCCGATCGAAGTTATAACACCAAATGTATTCGAAATGTCTGCGCTGGAAGCAGCGATGGATGCAGCTGCGACCGCCGGGAACCTGGAGAACGTGATGATCGACTGCCAATCTTAAAATTGTGATGAAATGAATCAAGAACTGAATAAGGGCTTGGAGCTGATCAGATACGTTCGTGAGAGTATCCTGGCGCTAACGGGGGGCATGTCCAATGAACAGTTGAATGAAATTCCCGATGGCTTCAACAATAATGTTGCCTGGAATGTCGGACATATCCTTTTTACGCAGCAGATGCTGTGTTATCAACTCGGAGGGATCAGGCCGGCAGTGGATATATCTCTCTACGCGCGGTTCGCGCCGGGCACGCGTCCGGAGTTTTTGATCACCGCGAAGGAACTTGAAAAAATATGGGGCGCTTTGATTGGTTCAATCGAACAGCTTGAGTTTGATTTGCAGTCCGGACTATTTGCTGGCTACGCGGGCTGGAACCTGCCATCTGGGATTGCCATCGGAAGTATACAGGATGCGATTATGACGAGCCTGGTACATGAGGGCCGGCACCTGGGCGTCATCATTGCTTTGTCAAAAATCATAGCTTAAATTCTGAGAGGGCAATAGGTGGCACCGACAATGGCAAAACAGTGCGTGCGAATACTTGATGGCGCACAGGGCAGGCCAGATAAAGGGGCCTATTTGCGCATTTTTATTTTGGCGGCTGGGCCTTAAAGAAGTGTCATGCCACCATCGATTAGGATCTCCGATCCGGTAATAAATCTAGATTGTGCTGAGGACAGGTAAGCTACCATTTTTGCGACATCTGCCGGATCGCCCAGCGTGGCCAGTGGTATCTTGGATTTCAAAGCTCCTTTCACTTCTTGAATTCGGTCATGATCCAGTCCCATTTTATCAAAAACTTCTGTTTCAGTCGGTCCCGGGCTAATTGCGTTCACGCGGATTTTGCGGGGAGCCAGTTCCAGGGCTGCTGTTTTGACGACGGAATTGATTGCCGCCTTTGACAGAGCATATACAGACGAACCTGGTATTGTTCTGGTAGCAACGGTTGAGGAAAGGAATATGACCGATGCGCCGTCTCTGAGGATGGGAATTAAGCGACTCAGCGTAAAATATGCTCCTTTAAGGTTGACATCTGTGAGCTGATGCCAAAAACTTTCGGAAGTTTGCTCAATCGTCGATTTTCCGGTCACGCCAGCGTTGATAAACAAGATATCGATCTTTCCGAATCGATCGGAAACATGCTGAGCCAGTTCCTCAATAGAATCCAGGCTTGCCTGATCAGCAACTTTGCCATAGACCCCTAGCTCGGCCGCGGCCTTATCGACTGCCTCAGTGCGCCTTCCCGTGATTATTACCTGCGCGCCCTGTTGCTTCAATTCCAGTGCGGTGGCATAGCCGATGCCGCTATTGCCTCCGGTAACCAGCGCGTTTTTCCCTTCCAAATTTTTCATTGCAATTAAATTTTAACCAAAAATACCGGCGCTTTTTAATACAAACCCGTATTGATATCATGAAGGATACCAAGCAGTTCAGGTCCGGGCGCGTTCGATAGGTAGAATTCTGGGCTTGGTCTTTTATTACAGAGCTGGAAATTGTTGTGCGGCAACTAGATCCATAAAATGAATTTCCAGCTTTCGGTGGGCTATACGCCAGCCATGCTGGGTTTTAACCAACTTGTCAACGAAAGCACCTGCCACGTACAGGGACGTCCCGGGACTACTTGAGATTTTGCTTTTATGGGAAGCCCAAAGATCTGTCCTTGCCAGAGGCCTTGGGAATGGTTCCGAGCTGGGCATGAGGGACAGCGGGTAAAAGCCTGTACGGAATTAGTCTTGGGTTATTGAGAAGCGGTAGTTGGATACTTAAAACAGAAATTCTAAAAAGACGAGAGGTTGGTTCGACTTCCGCTTAGTCCCCACAAGCGGAGTCGAACCAAAACGCACAAAAAATAAGACAATGAAGTGTTTGAATTGAAATTTTCGGAGAAGAGTAAACGAAAAAAGCCCCCTAGCTTGCGCTGAGGAGCTTTTGTACCCGGAGCCGAACAAATGTCGAGCCGGTTTTCTGATGGTTTGAAATTGATTTTACAATTAACTATTTGAATTTGAGTTGTTTGCTGGAAGGTGGCTTGTAGTAGAATCGGTATCATTGACGTGTTTATCTAGTGCCTTAAAAACCACTGTCAGAAACCCCCAGCTCAATGAAACTCTCCGTCGACCACCTGATTTCAAGTGGGTCGCCTGCATCCTTTACTGTTTCGAAGCTTACGTCTTTGCCCGTTCCATAATTGATCTGGGCAAAAGGATTTTTATCGATGTTCAGTACCAAAAGCAACCTGCTGCCTTTTTGCAATTGCTTACTAAACCGCCTCGACCTGTAAAAAGGGATCGTTTCCAATTTACCCGGCACAAGCAGTTCCCTCCTGCTCATATCATATGCATGACTTGCCCTGCCCAGGTAATAGGATAGCTGAAAATAAGATCCGTCCGGCGTGACCTCGTAGAGCACCAGCCCCACGTCCATGTCTTTTTTATTGATGACCGCTTTCAATTCGCCCTGCAAAGCGCCGCTGACCGAAACTGCTTTTTCAAATGGCCTGGTCATAAAGAAAAGCCCGTTGCTCCTGTCGATTTCCTTTTTGATGATCGGGTCGGGATAGTAATCATTGTTGGATGATTTTCTTTCGGCCAGGTCGACTTTCTGAAAAATGAAATCCGGCTTCAACGGTCGTTTTTGCGAGAGTATGGAAGTTCCGCCCGGGATGCTGTCGAGGTAAAACCTTACTTTATTGCCCTCCATTTTTTCGAGGGACGGGGTGTGCCTCCAGGTATTGGCACCCATTACTTCAAAATTGATTTTATCCTTTAACAAATCCGGTTTCTTTCCGCCTTTGAGAATGTAATCCAGCCACTGAAAGGTGATTTCCCGGGTATTGATCAAAGCAATTGAATCCACTTTATAACCTCTCAAATCAGCAGAACCGCCATGCTGGGCGCCGAAATGATCATAAGGCCCGATGATCAGGTAATGTTCTGCGGCCGCATTGTATTTATAATGTTCCCGCAGATATTCCAGAGCCGAAACCTGTCCGTCGTCGTAATATCCCGTAATGGTCAGCACCGGGATATTAATGTTTTTAAAGTCCTTCTTATACGGTACCATCGACTGCCAGTAGGCATCGTAATCCGGATGCGACAGCCACTTCTGGAGCCATGGATTGGGCGTTCCGTCGATACTATCGATCCGGTTGTAAGCCGCACCACTTTCCCACCAGTTGCCCCTCATCCTTCGCCAGCGGGCATTGTCGTTGTTCACGGCATCATCCGTGTATTTGTTATTGGTCACGTAAAATGCCCACTGATAGTTTGCCGTAAGAAATACATTGTTCTCCATAGGAAGCCCGAGACCGGGTATCGCCGCCACATAAGGTACAATCGTTTTAAGGGCAGGGTGCAGGTTTTTAGTCGCCGCCCATTGTGCAAAACCTGAATAACTGCCACCATACATGCCAACCCTGCCATCACTCCATGGCTGAGCAATGATCCAATCGATGACAGCATTCACGTCTTTGGCCTCATGCTCGTAGGGCTCGGGTTTGTCAGGGCTCAGCCGTTTGCCGCGAGAATCCGCAACAATACCCACATATCCATGATCCGCAGCATATTTCGCTTCCGTCAGACTCCTGTTTGTATTGGAATAAATAAAATAGAAGAGAGCCGCAGGCAATTTATCCTTCACCCCCTTTTTTCTCACCATCACCGCAGAGAGCGTAATGCCATATTTGGTTTTGATCATCACGTTGTCCTGGATGAGATAACCTGTTGTATCCGGCAAGTCGGGTTTTTGCTGGCCAAAGCAGTGAAGGCTGATCAAAAGGCATAGCACAGCCACACCGAATTTTTTCGATTTCATATTCATGAATAAGTTTTGTTTTATTGTCTTCTGAGGTTCTTGAATTTGGTGGCCTGCCGCTCCGAAAGGCGGATCAATTCGCCCGTGGTAAGCTCTACGGTCATCGCATTATCTTCTTTCAATATTGATTTGATAAAATCCATATTGAACATTTGTCCTCTTCCTGCCCTGAAAAACATCCTGCAATCCGGGTTCTCTTCCAGCTTGTTGAGTGAAGTTTTGAACAGTACCTGGTTCTTTCCAAACCAGAGCCTGGCATAATTTTCCACCGATTCGATCAACTGGATATCCTTCCATTTGATCAGATGGTACCTCCCTCTGTCCTTTACAAACACCGAAGGCTCATCGTGCCCACCGATCCTCTCAATGGCCTGGCTCATTGCCTTTGCGAAACGCTCTTCGCGCACTGGCTTCATAAGGTAATCCATCGCGCTTACTTCAAAAGCCCTGATTGCATATTGGTCAAAAGCGGTAACAAATATCACGTGCGGCAGGTGGTCCAGCGTTTCCAGCAGATCCAAGCCCGACCGGCCGGGCATCTGGATATCGAGAAAAATGAGGTCGGGCCGTAAAGATCTGATCATTAACTCGGCCTCATCGGCGTCGGCTGCTTCGCCCAAAACCGTTACCTGGGGATATCCATTCAGCATCCGCAACAATTCCAGTCTCGCGCCGCGCTCATCGTCAATGATCACTACCTTGATTGTTTTCATTGGATCGGGATCTTGATTTCGGCACAAACTTTTTCACCTTCCTGAACCAGGCTCAATGCAGCCTGCCCTTGGTAACTGATAACCAACCTTTCCCTCAGATTGCGCAGACCAATGCCAGCAGGGCTGTTATCTCGCTCAAACCTGCCCGGATTGGTGACCCTGAGATATAAAAATCCCTCTTTTTCTAATACAGAGATATCGATTTTTCCGCCTTCTTTTCGAAGTGCGACCCCATGTTTTACCGCGTTTTCAACCAGGGCCTGCACACTCAGACGCGGCACTATGCGACCTGAAAGTGATACATCGACATCCAGATGATAACTTAACCGTTCCTCCATCCGCAGTTGCTCCAATTCGAGATAATCCTTTACCAACTCCATTTCCTCCTTCAGGCTAATCGGCATGGAGGTGCCGCTGTAAAGTCCGCTTCTCAGCAATTCACTCAATAAATCAATACCTCTGCCGGCAGAGCCAGGATTCGTGTAAATGAGCGATTTGATTATATTGAGGGAGTTGAATAAAAAGTGCGGATTAAGCTGCGCAAAAAGGTTATCGAGTTGCGCCTGTTTGAAACCAAGTTCGAGTCTCGCATTTTCGCCGGATATCCGGATCTCCCTTTTGGCATAATGATATAAATGGTAGGCCAGCAGCCATATAGCCATTAATCGGATACCCGCCATGAAAATGCTCAATCCATTCAATTCGAAAAAATCGGCAAAGCGCTGAGGGTTATTTGTCAGGAAAAGGACCCGGATCAAGTGAAGCTTTCCCAGCGTAACGGCCGTATAGAAAGCGCCCATGACCGGTATGGCGACCAAAATACGCCACCATAAATCGTTGAGCGAAAGATCCTGCCATCGGTTTTTCAAAGCAAAAGTGCGGTAGAGATGGGTGATCAGAATATACATCATCACATCCGAAACGAGTTGGACCAACGCCAAATCCCATCTGAACCTGCCACCAGTCCAGCCCTGAACGGTCCAGTACAAAGAAGCGACTGTCCAGCCTGTAAGCTGGCACTTCCAATACAGTGATATGAAAGATTTGTTTTCCAAGATTGCTTTGCCTGAAACAAAACAACCAAGAGTTAGGATAATAAAAAAGATAAAGTACAGCAGCGCAGGAATTTGGTAGATAAGCGCGGCCTGGCGTAAAAGCGCATCTTTAACTATTTTAAGGGTAACTGAACCGCAATCGAACCGGTTGCCTCGAACATTGAAGTATGATGTTTCGAATGACGTAAAGAAAAAGGCCCCTGGTGCTTCGCCAGGAGCCTGTGTACCCAGAGCCGGAGTCGAACCGGCACGAGTGTAACCTCATTGGTGTTTGAGACCAACGCGTCTACCGATTCCGCCATCTGGGCATTCTCTTACTTGTTGGGAGTGCAAAAGTAGACAGAAAAAAAGATTAAGCAAGTCCCCAAAGCAAATTTTTCGGAGATTTTTGATGGAAATTGTAAACACCCACGCTAACCGGCTTATTCATAGCGTAGTGCCTCTATCGGGTCGAGACGGGAGGCTTTTATGGCCGGGTAAATGCCCGAGAGCACGCCTACCATCACGCATATCGTAATACCGACGGCCATCCAAAGCCAGGGAACGACGAAAGTGCTGTTTTCGCTGATCAGGCCGGTGATGGAGTTGCCCACTATGATACCGAGTATCAGTCCGCCGATGCCACCCAAGATGCATACCACGATCGCTTCGATGAGAAATTGCATCCGGATCACGCGTGGTGTGGCGCCCAGGGATTTCCGGATACCAATTTCCCGCGTCCGTTCGGTCACTGACACGAGCATGATGTTCATTAATGCAATGGCAGCGCCCAGGAGCGTGACGGTCCCGATCACGAAGCCGCCAATGCGAAGGTAGCCGGTAATTTCAGCAAAATCTTTCACCATGGCATCGGCACGCTCGATGGTAAATGAGTCTTCCTTGCCGAGCTCGTCGCCACGTATGCGTCGCATGATACCGCGGGCTTCTTCAACGATCAGATCGCCGTCGACTGCGTCCGGTGCAGAGGCGGTAATGTTATAGGTCAGCGTGCGGTTGGCCGCCAACCCACGACCGCTTTCGAGTGGGATGAGGATAAGCCGGTCGGAGTTGTTGTTGCCACCCAGCGATCCCTTTTTTGCCAACACACCCACTACTTTATACCTGCTGCCCATAAATGTAATCTCTTTGTTCAGTGGATCGTTCCGCTCGAAAAGTTTGCGCGCAATTTCTTGTCCGAGCACTGCAACATTCAGTGAATTTTCGAGGTCATTTTTGTCCAGATTGCGGCCAAGGTCGATTTTGTAGCCGTTAATGCCCAGATACTGGTCGTCGGACCCTACTACGTTGCTGTTCGGGTTGGTTTTATTGCTCCGGTAGTTGACCTGCACGGCACCGGCAATATCGGCCGAGAGCGATGCTGTGGCCTGATAGGAGGCTTTAAACTTGTCGGCGAAAGTTCTGGCCTGGCGGTAGGTAACGGCCGGATATTGTTTGCTCCGGCGGCCACCCTGACGGAACTCGTCATCGTCGCGGTTGCGGACGGTGAAGGTATTGGCGCCCAGATCAGCGAAGCTGCTATTAACCGACCCCTGGATGCCGTCAATGGCCGTCAGAATCCCTACCAGGGAGGTAATGCCGATGGCGATGATCATTGCTGTAAGCACAGTCCGGAGGAGGTTACTTTGGATCGAACGCAGACCTTCTTCGATATTTTCGCGTATTATCATGGCATTTAGAGCTGGCGCACCAGAAACAGGTTTTGGTCGTTAGTATTGGAGTCCATACGAAGCTCCTGCAAGGGAAACCGGTACGGGTTTTGTGTTAAATTTCGAAACGTGACGGTTTCTTTATTATATTTAATCTTTACCTGAATGTAAAACTGCGCATGAAAGTCGAAAGAATCAAACCAGTGATACGCCTCTATGTCCCGCTCGTCATTTTTTTGATCGGCTCGCTGAATGCTATGGCAAACCGTCTGCTGATCCCGATGGACGAGTCGCAAAAAAACCACTTGAAGGCTTATGGCATATCGTACTGGATACTGAAAAACTATGAAATGGAAATGGACTGGCTCCTCAATTACCGGGGCGGCAGTTTTATGGTAGCCTACAACCAGCAGTTCGCATCGGAAATGACGGTACGAGGCGTGAGTTTCGAGGTGATTTCCGAAGGCCAGGCCGGGCAGATCCTCAACCAGATCAGCGCACCGGACGTCAATATGGATGCCGTGAAGCTTCAAAAGGCGCCCCGGATTGCCGTATATTCTCCCAAATCCAAACTTCCATGGGACGACGCGGTCACACTCGTGCTTACTTACGCGGAGATTCCTTACGATGTCGTTTATGATGATGAAGTGTTGAACAATAAGTTACCCGAATACGATTGGCTGCACTTGCACCATGAAGACTTTACCGGACAGTTTGGCAAGTTCTTCCAGTATAAAGATTACCCCTGGTACCGTGAGCAGAAAAAGGAAGCGGAGGAAACTGCTACGAAATTTCAGTTTAACAATGTGCCGCAAATGAAGCTGGCGGTAGCTAAAAAGATCTCGGAATTTGTGACCGGGGGAGGGTATATGTTCGCCATGTGCAATGCGACGGACACATTCGATATCGCCCTGGCAGCCGATGGTGTCGATATCGTGGATGCGATGTACGACGGCACACCGGCTGACCCTACCGCGAACGGAAAGCTGAACTACAATAATTCGTTTGCATTCCAGGATTTTAAAACGATACCTTATCCCTACGAAATCGAATTCTCGGATATAGATAACCAGCCCGACGAGCGGGGGATGGTCGAAGCGAACGATTTTTTCTCGCTGTTCCAGTTTTCGGCCAAATGGGACCCGGTACCCAGTATGCTGACGCAGAACCATCAGACCATTATCAAAGGTTTCCTGGGACAGACCACCGCATTTAAAAACCGGTTGATTAAGCCTGAGGTAATCATCCTCGCTGAGAATAAAAATGCCAAGGAGGCACGCTACATTCACAGCACACACGGCAAAGGATTTTTCACCTTCTACGGCGGCCACGATCCGGAGGACTACCAGCACCGGGTAGGAGAAGAGCCTACCGATCTGAACCTGCATCCAAACTCGGCAGGCTATCGTTTGATCCTGAACAACATCCTTTTTCCCGCCGCGAAAAAGAAAAAATTGAAGACCTGACCGGAAAGTTAACAGCGGAAGAAATACGTTTGAAATCACACCGACCGTGCGTTATCGCACGGTTTTTTGTTTTTATTGGATGTTGTAACTGATTGATTTATAATTATTTAGTGATTGGCACGGATTTCGGATAAAAGAAGGCGTATTAGCCATGAATTTTATCCATTGAAAACCTCCAATCAAACCCACATGGATCGGGAAATTGCACCAGAATATGTCAGGCAAACCAGGAACCGCCGATGGCTGGTCATCGGTGGCGTAGCAGCAGGGCTGGCGCTGCTGCTTTACTTTTTCAAAAAATCGCTTTCCAGCACACTCGAAAGCGCACGCATCAGAACAGGTGTCGTTGAAACGGGAGATGTTGAAAACACCCTTACGGCCTCGGGGGAGATCATCCCTGCCTATGAACAGATCTTTACCAGTCCTATCCGCGCGAGTATCAAACGCATTCTGCTCACGCCCGGCACCCGCGTTCAGCCAGGGCAGGGTATAGTAGAGCTCGACAAATCGTTGACCGAGATCGAATCCCAACGCTATGAAGACCAGCTCGAACTGAAAAAGAACAGCATCGAGCAGTTGCGGATGAAGCTCAACAAGGATTTGTATGATGCCGAGATTAATGACAAGATCAAGTCATTGAATATCAACAAATTGAAAGCTGATTTTGAAGACGCCAGGAGGCTGCAAAAGGTTGGCGGTGGTACTATCGAGGATATTACCCGTGCTGAGAATGCATTGAAAATTGCAGAACTCGAAAAGCGACAGCTTGAAAACGACCTGAAGTATAACCGGGAGTCGATGAGTGCGAGCTTGCGCGAAACCGAGCTGGGCGCCCGGATCGAGGGGAAGAATTTGCAGGAGTTGCAGCATAAACTCAGAATGGCCGATATCGTCGCCGACCGCCCGGGCGTGCTCACGTGGGTGAACGAGAATATCGGCTCTTCCGTAAATGAAGGCGAAATGCTGGCAAAAGTGGCCGATCTGGGTAGTTTCCGGGTAGAGGGCAGCTGCTCGGATGTGTATGCCGAACAGGTGAAGGCCGGGCTAGGTGCTATTGTCAAAATCAATGACGCGCAGTTACGGGGCGTGATCACGCAGGTAAAACCGGCCGTGAAGGACGGTGTGATCGGCTTTACGATCCAACTTGATAATGCGCGGAACGAAGCATTGAGGCCCAATATGAAAGTGGAGGTGTATGTGGTGACGAGCAAGAGCGCCAAAACATTGCGGGTTGCCAATGGTCCCGCGTTTACGGGTAAGCGGAAACAGTACGTGTATGTCCTTGAAAACGGATCGGCGCGCAGGCGGGAGATAGAGACGGGCCTTTCCAATTTCGATTATGTCGAGATTAAAAGCGGGCTGAAACCAGGCGAAAAGGTGATCCTGATCAATATGAACGATTACGAACACCTGGAAGAGCTTACCGTTCAATGACCGCTATGAGAAAGCTTTTCATCTGGATTTTCATCCTGTTTTCAGGCAGTGTAACGGCGCAGGTCCGCAAGCTGACGCTCGAAGAAGTGGTGCAGCAGTCGAAAGACCAATCGATCGCCTCCAAACAGGCGGTGACGCAAAAAAAGACCAATTACTGGCAGTACCGTTCGTTTATGGCCGACTACAAACCGCAATTGAGTCTGCTGGGGACAGTCCCGGGATTTACACGCTCCTATATCCAGGTCGTGCAGCCCGATGGCACGGTTTCGTTTCAGCAGGTTTCCAATAACAATTCGACGCTCAATCTGTCGCTCAGTCAGAGCATCGCTATGACCGGCGGTACGGTATACGTACAACAGCAGATGCAGCGCTTTGACGATTTTCAGCGCGATGTGACACGTTATAATGGTATCCCTTTTGAAATAGGCATTAAGCAGCCGTTGTTTCAGTACAACCCGCTGAAATGGGATCGGAAAATATCACCGTTGAAATACCAGGAAGGCAACCAGCAATATATCCAATCGCTGGAACAGGTGGCATTGGATGCTACCGGGTTCTATTTCGATCTGCTGGTCTCGCAGGTGAATTTGCAGATCGCGGAGAAGAACAGGAGCAATAACGATACGCTTTTTAAAATCGCGCAGCATAAGCTTGAACTGGGCAAGATCTCTCAAAACGACCTTTTGCAGCTCCAAATGGGACTGCTTACTGCGCAGAAAGACCTTGCTTCCGCCCAGCAGTCGGCCGCCGTGGCCTCGCTCAAACTAAAAATGTACATGGGCTCCCGCGACGAGCGCGAGCTCGAACTGGCCATTCCGGCGGAGGCGGCGGAGTTCGCGATTGACACACAACTGGCCCTTGACGAGGCGTTTGCGAACCGTTCGGCTTCCGTAGCATTCCGGCGCAGGCTACTCGAAGCCGAACGTGATGTGCAGCAAGCGCGGAAAAACAACGGACTGAATGCGACGTTGAATGCTACCTTCGGATTGTCGAACCAGGGTAACCTTCCCCGCGATGTGTACGTGAGCCCGCAGGACCGCGAGTTTGTCGAGCTGCAACTCACACTACCCATTCTGACCTGGGGCCGTAACAAGGCAAGAACGGAGGTGGCCCGTGCAGCGCAGGAGTTCGCGCAGCAATCGGTGGAGCAGGATAAGCTTACCTTTGAACAGGAAATTTTCACACAGGTAACCCTTTTGCAAATGCTACAAAAGCAGGTAAAACTCACGAAGGTGACCGATGGAATCGCGGCCGACCGCTACCAGATCGCCAAGGAGCGTTTCATCCTGAGCGACCTCAGTGTAACCGACCTGGGCATCGCCACCCAGGAAAAAGATATCGCCCGCCGGGATTACATTCTGGCGCTGCGAGACTACTGGCAAGCATATTACAGTTTGCGGCTCCTAACGCTTTATGATTTTGAGCAAAACCGGAAGATTAGTTATTGAGGAGGAAAGGGGGGAAAGGGAGGAAGGGGAGGAAGGGGAGGACGGAGAGGAAAGTATTTTGGTCTAGTTATATTCTCCCTTTCGTCCTTCCTCCCTTTCCTCCTTCCTCCCTCTTCTCCCAAAATATTTACACATTCAATCATTCAACATTCAAGTCACCTGCCATGATCAAATTACAAAATGTAGAAAAAGTTTACCGTACCAGTTCCATTGAAACGCTGGCTTTGAATAACATCAACATTGATGTCAGAAAGGGGGAGTTTGTTTCGATAATGGGGCCATCGGGTTGCGGGAAGAGTACTTTGCTGAATATTATCGGTTTGCTCGACGCGCCTTCGAAAGGACGGATCGAGATCGACGGCTCGCCGGTGGAGCGGTATACCGACAAGCATCTGGCCGAATTGCGCAACCGTAAACTTGGCTTCATTTTTCAGAGCTTTCACCTGATCAATGATCTATCGGTGATAGATAACGTCGAAATTCCGCTGCTTTACAGGAATGCCTCGGCGAAGGAACGTCGCGAGCTCGCGCAGGAGGCATTGGAAAAGGTGGGGTTAAGCAACCGTATGAGGCACTTTCCCAAGCAACTTTCCGGCGGGCAGAAGCAACGCGTCGCTATCGCCCGTGCGATCGTGGGTAAGCCCGAAATCATTCTCGCCGACGAGCCGACCGGCAACCTCGACAGTGCGATGGGCAACGAAATCCTGGATATTCTTCAAAAGCTGAACAGCGGGGGTACCACGATTGTAATGGTCACGCACGACGAGGCCATGGCGAAGAAGACGGACAGGCTGATACGGCTGTTTGACGGAACGCAGGTTAGCTGATGGGGGGATGAATTTTGAATTTTGAATGATTGAACAGGTCGTCATTAGCCAGAACAGTCATGAAATTGTCAAGAAAAAAGTCACCCCCGACCTTTCATTCACCCATTCAAAATTCAGTCATTCAAAATTCAGTCATTCGGTCATTCAATCATTAAACATAAATGCTAACGAACTATATCAAAATCGCCTGGAAGGTATTGCTGCGGCATCCTTTCTATACTTTCATCACCCTGTTTGGCATCACACTTACGCTGACGGTGCTGATGGTGGTGACCTCGTTCCTCGACCATCTTTTCGGGGCGCATTATCCGGAAGCCAAGCGTGCGCGATCGCTGTACATTGCTTCTGTGATCCAAACCGATTCGGCCAATACGACAATGTCGTCGGGGCCCGCGTCTTTCGATTTTCTGACGAAGTATGTCAAGACGCTCAAATCGGCCGAACGTGTGGCGATCATGAGCAATTTCAGCTTCTCGAACGCGTATTCGAATGGAAAGCGGATCAAATTGAATACCAAATATACTGACATCGATTTCTGGTCGGTAACCGATTTTGAATTTCTGGAAGGCAAACCTTATGACGAAACGAATATCCGCAATGCCGACCACGTGGCAGTGATTACGGATGCGTTGCGAGAGCAATATTTTGGCCAGGAAACGAAATCCGTAGTAGGGAAAACCATTGACATCGAGAATATTAACTTTCGGGTAATCGGGGTCGTAAAGGGCAGCCCTCCGACACGGGTTTACACTTATTCCGATGTTTATTTTCCTTATACCGCCCCTAAAAGCAATTACGAAGGGAAAGGAATACGCGGACGCTTCGTAGCGATCGTTCTCGCAAGGAAATCTGCTGATCTTCCGGCAATACAGGCCGAGTTCGACGGCCACGTTGCGCGCATTCCGCGCTCGGAGTACTCGGATAATAACCATTTTAATGTGCTCGTCGTCAAGGCGGACACTTATTTCGACCATTTCCTCAGCATGTTCACACGCAGCGACAAAGACCGCATTGCGCTTTACGGGATCGTAGGGCTGGTCCTGTTGATGATCATGGGGTTGCCGGCCGTGAACCTGGTGAACGTCAATGTAAGTCGCATTCTGGAACGTGCGTCCGAGATCGGAGTCAGGAAGGCATTTGGTGCACCGTCGAAAGCGCTTTTATGGCAGTTTATTATTGAAAATATTTTCATCACTTTCATCGGAGGAGCTTTTGCATTGCTGCTTACGTTCGCGATCATCCATTTTATCAATTCCAGCGGCTGGATCGCCTACGCCGACCTGACAATCAATCTGCCGGTGTTTTTGACCAGTATATTGGTCTGCCTCGTTTTCGGCTTGCTATCAGGTGTTTTACCGGCAGTCAGGATGTCGCGGCTGAAAATAGCGGAAGCGCTGAAAGTGTGACGTCGATTCTCTCATTTAACCTTGGATAGCCATGCTACGACATCTTTTTAAATTGATATGGAATAAAAAAGGCACACATTCCCTGCTGATCATCGAGGTATGGGCCGCTTTTATGGTGCTTTTCGGCGTGCTGACGCTCATCGTTTTCAACCTTCGCAACTACCTGCAACCCATCGGCTTTCAGTACGAGCAAGTTTGGAACCTTGAATTATCGTCCAACCAAGACACGACCGAACTCGCCCAGAAATTGCAACGTGCTATTCAGCGCGTGCGATCGTATCCGCAAGTGACCGCAGCAAGCCGGATGAGTAGTAATACACCTTTTTCGGCTAACCAGATTGGTAACTCCGTAACCTATAACAAGGTCAATGTAGGCGCTGACTTTTATTATACCGATAGTGACCTGACGAAAGTACTGGATATACCACTAAAGAAGGGCCGCTGGTATGTTGAAAGCGACCGGACGGGCAAATACGTACCGATTGTGATCAATCAGGTGATGGAAGACAAGTTGTTCCAGAACGAGTCGGGTTTGAATAAGGTGGTCAAACGCGACGAGAAGACTTCCTATAAGGTGGTTGGTATCGTCGACAAGTTCAAGGGGAAAGGACTGTTTATGTCAGATAACCCCGCACTTTTTCAGATACTGGACAAGGACGACCGCTGGAATTCGAATATATTGATCAAAACCAAGCCCGGAACGGACGCTAACTTCGAAGCCAGGCTCGTGAAAGATATGGCGACGATGTTGCCCGGTTGGGGTGTGGAGGTGGGGTATCTCAAAGATTCGCGCAAGAACCGCGAGAACCTGACGCTTGTGCCTGTGCTTATATTCCTGATAGTAAGCGGATTTCTACTGACGAATGTCGCATTGGGTCTTTTCGGGGTGCTGAACCTCAACATTGCAAAACGGAAAGGCGAAATTGGCCTGCGCCGGGCGATGGGTGCAACAGAATCGGGGGTTACGAGCCAGTTTCTGGGCGAAATATGGGTGCTGGCAACATTCAGCCTCATTATCGGGCTTATTTTTGCCGTCCAGTTCCCGCTCATGAACGTTTTTGACCTGGACAAGGAAATTTACATCATAGCGATCTTGGCGGCCGTCGCGGTAATTTATATCATTGTAACACTATGCGCCTGGTTCCCCAGCAAACAAGCCGCGTCTATACATCCGGCTGTGGCGTTGCATGAGGAATGAGTGAATGATTGAATGAATGAATGAACGAATGACCGAATGACCGAATGATCCGCCGTGGAACGGGGAATGATTGAATAGAATGCTTTCTATTCAATCATTCAGTCATCGCTCCGGCGACCCGGTCAATCATTCAAAATTAAAAACGCCCATGCTCCTCATCGTAGACGACGATCTTGCCATTCGCACCTCGCTGACGCTCCTTTTGAAGAAGGAGGGATTTGAAGTGCGTGGTGCGGCGTCGCCCGAAGAAACTTTTGAAATACTGAAAGTGGTAACGCCCGAACTGATTTTGGTCGATCTCAACTTTTCGATCGAGACGTCGGGGATGGAGGGAATGGACCTGTTGCAACGCATTAAGAAGCATAATGCAGCGATTCCCGTAATTTTGATTACCGGGTGGGGGACGATCGACCTGGCTGTGCGCGGGATGAAGGAAGGGGCGGCCGATTTTGTGACCAAGCCCTGGCAGAATGATTACCTGATACAGTCCATCGGCACAATCCTCAACCTGGCCAAGCCGGCCCAGCAGGCCGGTAGCCGGAGGAAACTGGATCAGCGATTTCATTTCGAAAATATCGTCGGTGAGGATCCTAAGTTGCTCGATATCCTTGAAACCATTGGCCGGGTTGCTCCTACGGACGCGCCGGTGCTCATTACGGGCGAGAGCGGCACAGGGAAGGAGTTGATCGCCGAGGCTATCCATTTGAACAGTCGCAGGAAAGGGCGTCCTTTTGTAAAAGTTAACCTTGGCGGCATTTCTTCGACTCTGTTCGAAAGCGAGCTGTTCGGGCATGTGCGGGGCGCATTTACCGATGCCAAAACCGACCGTATGGGCCGTTTTGAAATGGCTCACAAGGGAACGATTTTCCTGGACGAAATCGGCGAACTGGATCTGGCGAGCCAGGTGAAGCTGCTGCGCGTATTGCAGGAGCGCACGTTCGAGCCGTTGGGCAGCAGCAAAAGCCGTACCGTGGACGTGCGCGTTATTTGTGCTACCAATCGTAATCTGGAAGAAATGGTGGCGCAGGGTACATTCCGCGAGGATCTTTATTACCGCATCAACCTGATCACCGTAAAACTTCCAGCATTGCGTGAGCGGCCGGACGACATTCCTATGTTATCGGCTTTTTTTGCGGATAATCTTAAAACAATTTATAACCGTCCCGAGCTGAGGATCAGCAATGCTGCTTTGAAATGGCTTAAAACACTGCCGTTGCAAGGTAACATCCGTCAGCTTAAAAACCTGGTTGAGCGTACCGTCCTGCTGGCCGGAAACAATGTGCTGGATATCGACGATTTCCAGCGGAATCTCCACGCAGGTAATGCCGCGTCCGCACAAAAGCAGGTCCCCGAAGTCGGTAGCATTACATTGGAGGAAATGGAGTACCAAATGATCATCAGGGCAATGCAGCACCATCAGAACAAGGTAAGCAAAGTCGCCCGCTCGCTGGGGATCACCCGTTTTGCATTATACCGGCGGTTGGAGAAGTTTGGCATATCCTTTGATTCGGAGGAGGTATGAGATTATCCACGAAGACGAAATACATTGCCTATATCACGATCCTGCACCTGGTGCTGATCCTGTTGGTTTACAAGTTATTATTCGAGAATAAGGCCCTTTTTATTGCGTCGGAGGTGTTTCTGCTGCTGTCGGCCGGCATGTCTATCGTTCTCTACAACAATTTTATGCAACCTATCCAATTTGTGAAGTCCGGAATTGAAGCTATTAAGGACAAAGACTTTTCGATCAAGTTCGTCCCGACGGGTAAAGGGGAAGTCGATGTGCTGATAGAGGTCTACAACATGATGATCGACCAGCTGCGCGAAGAGCGTATCAAGCTGAACGAGCAGCACTTCTTTTTGGAAAAACTCATTGAAGCATCGCCTATTTCCATCGTTATACTCGATTATGACGACCGTATCGAGTCGCTCAACAGCAAGGGAAAGAGCCAGTTGGGGCCGGATAGCCTTGCATTGATCGGTAAAAAGCTGGAAAAAACGGATATTGCGCTGCTCACCGAGCTGGCGGGCATTCTCGATGGTGAGTCCAGGATGATCAAGACCAATGGTATCGCTACATTCAAAGCGCAGCGCTCGCATTTCATGGATCGCGGCTTCCGGCGTTCGTTTTTAATGATTGAAGAATTGACCAACGAAATTCTGGAATCGGAAAAGAATGCCTATGGCAAGGTGATCAGGATGATGGCCCATGAGGTGAATAACACCCTGGGCGCCACTGATTCAATTTTGCAGACGACGAGCCATTTACTGCCTGCTGCCGACTATGGTGATATAAAGGATGCGTTGCATGTCGCTTCGGAGCGAAATCAGCAGCTCACGCGCTTCATGCGCAACTTCGCGGATGTGGTACGCCTGCCTGCGCCGGTACCGGTGCGGACAGATATGGGCCTGCTCGTACGCGACGTGGCCGTGTTTATGCAGAATGCAGCGTCAATTCGAAACATAAAAGTCACCAGCGAAGCGCAGGATCATGTGTTCTGGAATGTCGATAAGGGTCAAATGGAGCAGGTGCTGATCAATGTGATCAAAAATGCGGTCGAGGCTTGCGAGAGCGGGCAGGAGGTGCGGATAGTGGCCACGCAGGACCGCGTTGTCATCCGCAATAACGGTAAGCCGATCGATCCGGACGTTAGTGCCAAACTTTTCAACCCGTTTTTCAGCACCAAACGCGATGGCCAGGGCATTGGTCTCACATTGACCCGTGAAATACTCGGCAATCATGGCTTCGACTTTGCATTGGAAACCGGACCCGACGGCTGGACGGAGTTCAGGATTGAAAAGTAGGTGGATTAACCTTTGCGAATCCTTATCGCAAATGCTCGGGCCGGATTAGCGACCATCAATATGCGTATGTCAGCTTCGGTAAAGCCATTTGCTTTTAGTGCGGGAACCAGCATATCGGAAATCGTCGTGAATCCCCGGAAATGGCCTCCATCAGGTTCCCCGGGCCGGTACCAGCCCGCGTCGTGCGAAATGAGCACCTGGCCCAGGCGGCCTTTGTTTTTCAGGAATGAAATCCATTCTACATGCTTATCAATATTGTCGGTGTTCACGCCATCCAGGCTGATCCAGCAGCCGCTTTGGCCTACATTTTCCAGCTCTTCCGCGCTCCCGTTCGCGTGTACCCACACGAATGCGGACGGATGCACGCCCGATTGTTTCAATATTTCAATTTCTTCACGTGCAGGTAATGCAGGGCCTGTATGCGAGCAGATGGTAAGCCCGGTTTTCAAATGCGTAATCGCCGCCGCTTTGACCAGTTTTTGATGAAGCTCCGACAATTTGCCGTTATTAACGCCGGTTTTGATGAATCCCGGACGAATGCCTGTGTTTTCGATACCTTCTTCAAATTCTGTGATCCAGCGGCTGGCGAGTTGTTCAGATGTCTCAGTGAATGCCCATTTGGGTAGATATTTATTATCGGAAGCACCGTAATAACCGGTATTAGTCAGAATATTGAGACCTGATTGTTCGGAAAGCTTTTTTAGCAAAACCACATCCCGGCCAATGAATGCCGGCGTGCATTCTACCAGCGTTTTGATGCCCCGTTGTTTAATTTCGAGCAAATAGGGACGGACTTTCCGTATTACTTCGTCGTGTTGCCAGCGGTTCGGTGAAATCTTGTCCGCGCCGATAAAATCTACGAGAATATGTTCATGAATAAGCGCTAGGCCCATTTGGGAAACCGGAAGCTTTCCTTTGACGGCGTAAGTATAGGGGGCATCGGCATGGATCATGCTTCCAGCCATCGGCGCCGCGCCAAGGGTTGCCAGGAATTGCCTTCGGGAGATGTTGTCCATATTACCTTTTAAGAACAGGCATAAAAGGTCACAAACGGAAAGATCTCCTATTTACTCGATGATAATAAACGGGGTGGGGCTGAACGAAATGACAAAAATGACAAAGGCGATCACTCCTAAAATCATACGCCTCGAATCCAGCGGCGTGTTGTCCTCGGTTTCCGGGTGACGGATGCCCAGGAACCGGCCCAGGATCAGTACAAACGGCAGCAGGTTGACCGACCCGTCCCAATCGGGGCGAACATAGCAAACAGCAAACTGGCCCACGACGATCAGCAAACTGATCATCAACGCGGTCGACGGGTTATCGAATGCGCGTTTGAAACAGATGTACAGGAAATAAATGTAAATGGCCAGATAAAGCAGCCGCTCGTAAAATACCGCGTCGCTGCCGGTGGCGAAGGATTCGGTGCGGAACATGCCCAAACCTGCGTAGAATGCAAATATGCCGAAAAGCACAGGAGCAACCACATTAAAGCGCTTTTTGCCGATCATTCCGTAAAGGATATGTCCGCCGTCAAGCTGTCCGATCGGAATCAGATTCAGTGAAGTGAAAAACAATGCCAGATACCCCGCAAAAAGATAGGGGTAGTGAATGATTTCGTACGCGTGAGGCAGGCGGGCGGGATCGGCCACGTAAGTTTTGAAAAACCAGAACAGGATATTGTCACCAAGCATGAGGTTACCCGCCGGGTTTTCATAGACGAATTGCGGGTAATTCAGTCCGAATCGTTCATACTCGGGGTGGATTTTAAAAATGTAATCCGGGGGTGGCAAGTGGGTAAAGCCGTACCAAAGCACGACCAGTGCCGCCACAAAACCTGCCAGCGGTCCTGCAATACCTATATCAAAGAATTTTACCCGCGACCTGACAGCCTCCTTGATCCGGATAAAGGCGCCGAGCGTTCCGATGCTTTGCGAAATGCCAAACCACAAGGGAATGTAGAATGGCAAGGTAACCTTCACTTTATGCGCTTTCGCCACGAAGTAATGGCCGAATTCGTGAATGGTCAGGATCAGCAGGAAGGGGACCGAAAAATGGAAACCCTGAACAAATTCGCCCCAGCCCATTGGCTTGGTGGGAATGGGAATTTCCTTACCCTCCTGTTTGCCGATCAGGAAAAAGAAAATATCGTAAACAAAACCAAAAATATTCCCGAACATCCATTCCGCGCCGGCCATCGTCGTGGTGATGATGGTGATGATAAAAAGTGCTGCCTGAATGATGTGGGTCCGTGTGTTAGACTGCATAGTCTTTGAGGTATTCCAGAATGGTGACCGGCTTTTGGACGTGAATGGTTTCGATGCCGAGCTGTGCCGCGCCGCCGATATTATCGGCGTTGTCGTCGAGGAAAAGCGTTTCCTCCGCTTTCAGGCCAGCTTTGTCAAGCACATCCTGGTAAATGCGGGTATCGGGCTTCATCAGGCCCATTTCGTAGGAAAGAAAGACGATTTCAAACAAGTCTTCGAGCTTTTCAACGCCAGTCGACGCTTCCAGGATTTTGTTGACCTGGGTAATGTGGATCGAGCTGGTGTTGCTTAGCAGGAACAGCCGGTAGCGGGTAGCCAGCTTTTTGAGCAGTTCCACACGCTCAGGCGGAAGGTCGAGCAGCAGGCTGTTCCATGCAGTGTCGATCGCTTCGTCCGACAGATCAGGAAAGTTCAGAATTTCGCGCACGTAGTTCCGGAAAGTGGGCTCGTCCATCAAACCGGTTTCAAACTGGCGGAAAAGTTCGTTCTCCTTGAAAATGCTCACTATCTCGCTCTGTTCCCGCCCGCTCAGATCGGCGAACGACTTGGAGGCAATGGGGACGTCGATGTTAAGAATGACGTCCCCGAGGTCGAAAATGATATTCTTGATCTTGTCGTTTTTCATGGATATTGTTACGCTTCAACTACGACGCCCATTGCACAGAATTTATCGATACGCTGATCGATGCGGTCCTGCTCGCTGATGGCGCCCAGTTCGGCGATATTTTCGAGAATTGTTCTTTTCAGCTCTTCGGCCATCCATTTGTGGTCGAGGTGCGCTCCGCCCAGCGGCTCTGCGATAATGCCGTCTACCAGCTTGTAGTTGGTCATATCTTTCGCTGTGATCTTCATTGCCTCGGCAGCCTGCTCCTTAAAATCCCAGCTTCTCCAAAGGATCGCCGAGCAGTTTTCAGGGGAAATCACCGAATACCAGGTGTTTTCAAGCATCAATACGCGGTCACCGATAGCAATACCCAATGCGCCGCCGGAAGCACCTTCGCCGATCACGATACAGATCACAGGTACTTTCAGCATAAACATTTCTTTCAGGTTGCGTGCGATCGCCTCACCTTGCCCGCGCTCTTCTGCTTCCATACCGGGAAATGCGCCCGGGGTGTCGATCAGCGTTACGATAGGCTTGTTGAATTTCTCTGCCAGTTTCATCAGGCGCAATGCTTTGCGGTAACCTTCCGGGTTCGGCATGCCGAAATTCCGGTGCTGGCGTTGCTTGGTATTGCGGCCTTTTTGCTGGCCGATCAGCATGAATGACTGTCCACCGACATTCGCCAGCCCACCGATAATAGCCGGATCATCGCGCACCTGGCGGTCGCCATGCAATTCGATGAATTCGTCGCAGATCAGTTCGATGTAGTCAAGCGTGTAGGGGCGATCGGGGTGGCGGGAAAGCTGCACACGCTGCCAGCGCGTGAGGTTTTCAAATATTTCTTTTCGAAGGTTGGTGATGTTGCCTTCCAGCAACGCAATGGCGTCCGAAAAATCCACATTGTTTTCTTTCGCCAGCGCTTTCATTTCTTCGAGCTTGCGTTCGAGCTCGGCCATAGGCTTTTCAAAATCCAGGTATGTTCTCATAATTCAGGTTCTGGTGATTAGTGGGCGTGATCAGGGGCGGTCAGAGTTCGTAAGTAGCACCCCGCAACGGCGTTTCCACCGAATGATAGCCGATTTCTTGAATTTTATTTTGGAATTCAGCCATGCTTTGCTGCTCTCCGTGGACAAGGAAAATGCGTTTCAGTTTTTCCGGATCCTGCATTTTTACAAAATTAATTAAGTCGTTTTGGTCTCCGTGGCCGCTAAATACGTCAATTTTTTCAATATTAGCCAAGACAGGATACTGCTTTCCGCGAATAGAGATCGTGTCCTGGCCGTTGAGCAACCGCCAGCCAAGCGTCCCTTCCGAGGCGTAGCCGATCATCAGGATCGTCGCGTAGGGGTTGCCGATATTGGCCTCCACGTGTGCTTCCACGCGTCCGCCCTGCACCATTCCCGACGAGGAGATGATAATGCATGGCTCGTTGTAATTCGAAACCGCCCGGCTAGCATCGGAGCTTTCCAGGTAGATCAGGTTTTCGAAATCGAAAAGCATATCGTTGTCTTCCTTGAAGTCACGCGCCTCCTTGTTCAGCATCCGAGAATGCTTTTGGTAAACCTTCGTGCTGCTATGTGCCAACGGGCTGTCGGAGAATACTTTAATGTAAGGGAATGAACGGTCGAGGTACAGCTTGTTAAGCGTGTAAAGCAACGCCTGGGTCCTTCCCACACTGAATGACGGGATAATGAGCCTACCCGGAATATCGATGCAGGTCCGTTTGATTACATCCGCGAGCGTTTCCACTGTGCCCCGCTGGTCTTCGTGCAAACGATTTCCGTAGGTAGATTCACAAATCAGGTAATCGACCTGCGGGATTTCCTGTGGGTCGATCAGCAGCGGATAGTTCTTCCGACCGATATCGCCCGAAAAGCATAGCCGCTTTTTCTCGCCATTTTCATACACATCCAGCACAATATGCGCCGCACCCAGCAAATGGCCGGCCGCATAGTAGGTCACTGTCACATTGTCGGCAATGCGGTAACGCTGCCCGAATGCAACGGGAACAAAATTGTCCATTGCCTCGATCACATGTTTTTCAACATAATAATCCATGGGCACTTCGCGCTTTTTCTTGCCGCTTCGTTTTTTGGAGTTGACGCGGGAATTGAGCCGTTTCTGATGCAGGTTGGCCGCATCTTTCAGCAGAAGCGAGGTCAGGGCCAAAGTGGGTTCTGTACAGACTACCCGTCCTTCAAAACCTTCCTTGTACAAGTTCGGAATGTTACCCGAGTGGTCAATGTGCGCGTGTGTGAGCAGTACGGTGTTGATCAGACTGGGTTCAAACGGAAAAACGCTCTTCTGCTGTTCGTATCTTGTTTTCTTGCCGATCTCATCCAGATCAAAATCGGAGCCACAATCGATCAATATGCGGTAGTCGTCCGATTCTAAAAGGAACATGCTACCCGTGACCTGCTGTGAAGCCCCCCAAAATGTCAATTTCATATAAATAGTATGGGGTGAAAGCTATATTGGTATTTTTCCTCTGGCGGAAAAATCAATATGACTATTGTATCTTTTCTTTGTAAACTACTAATCAATTGTCGAATATCTTACAAAAGTACCAAAAAACAGCCTGAGATACGGACATTAGTTACTAGATTAGACAAAGCCGCTTAGATTTTGTGCCTTGTGAATATTTAATATGATGAGAGCCACCCTTCTTTTATTTTGCGTGTTTCTGATCACCCGCCCCGCCCATGGGCAAGCGATCGACAGCGCCGGATTGATCCGTTTCAGCGACGCCGTGCTGGAACTGCAAAACAGCGAATTCATGCGGAGCGGCTCGCTGGCGGTGAGCGTTAAGGCCGTAAAGGAGGGAACAAATGTATTTGCACTGAATCCTGAGCGGTCGTTACCCTCGGCCTCCACCTTAAAGCTCGTTTCCACAGCAACGGTTCTGGCACTTTTTGGGGGTGATTTCAAATTTCAAACTTTTCTCGAATACGACGGTGCCCTTCGTGGCGATACGCTTACGGGGAACCTCTACATCCACGGTACGGGCGACCCATCTCTTGGAAGTGACCGGTTTAAAGGTTATCCAACGGCCCCGGAAATGATCGGACGGTGGGTAGCTGCCGTAAAGCGCGCAGGTATCAAGTACATCAAGGGAAAAGTCATAGGTGACGCTTCATTTTTTGACAAAGAGGCCGTTGCCAGCACGTGGATCTGGGGCGATATGGGCAATTATTATGGTGCTGGCGTGCAGGGACTTAATTTTAATGAAAACCTTTACCGGGTCAAATTCAAGCCGGGCGTGGATCCCGGTGATCCTACCACGGTGCTCGGAACGGAGCCTGCGATTCCGTATTTGTCATTTACCAACCAGGTCACGACCGGCGAGCGCGGTTCGGGTGATAAAACGATCATTTACAGCAGTCCGCTGGGAAATAATGTGTTGCTAACCGGCACTGTACCCGCTGGAAACCCTGTTTTTACCGTAAAAGGCTCCATTCCTGATCCGGCATGGTACACGGCCTACGCGTTGAAAAATGCATTATCGGGCAATGGAATACTGGTGGCAGAAGCCGAGCAACTTCCCACAAGTCCGGCTTCCAACCCCAGGAAGATCATCGACGAATACAAATCACCCCCATTGCGCGAGTTGTGCCAGCAAGCCAACTTTTGGAGCATTAACCTCTTTGCCGACGTGTTTTTCAAACAGGCGGGCAAGCGGCTTTCCGGAAGTTCCGGGTTTGACGATGCGGCAACTGCCATTACCGGCTACTGGTCGGGCAGGGGAGCGGATTTGAGAGGTTTTTATATCAAGGACGGAAGTGGTCTTTCGCCTTCCGGGTCCATCACTGCCGGTAGCTTGACTGACATTCTCAGTCTTGCGAATAAGGACGTCAGTTACAAGGACTTTTATCAGAGTATCGCCATTTTGGGACAAAACGGGACAATCCGTAATCTTGGAAAAGGGTCACGCGCGGCAGGTAACATGCATGCGAAGAGCGGATCTATCGAAGGTACGCGGGCATTTGCGGGGTACGTGAATGCAAAGTCGGGTGCACTGCTTGGTTTTACGATCATAGCGCACAAGTATGTGCCTGGGAGCAACCGGGTGATTTCCGATTCGCTGGTGAAGCTGATGACGCTCATGGCGGAGTTATGAGGGATTGAAGAGATGGCGAGGAATGGAACATGTGAAAAGTCAGTCTGAGCGGACCGGGCCGCCGGGCGGTCGAAGACAGTCCGTACAAAGTCGTCGTACATGCTCTTCGACTGCGCTCGTGACATTCCCAATTCACATTGTATTCAATCCAACTACTGCACCTTCTCAATCACCAGATTATGGTTGGTGTAAATGCAAAGATCAGCCGCAATCGTCAGCCCTTCCCGCACCATTTCTTCGGCGCTCAAATGCGTGGCATGTTTCTTAAACGCCTGCGCGGCCGATAATGCGAAGTTACCACCCGAGCCAATCGCTGCAATGCCATTCTCCGGTTCCAAAACATCTCCGGTTCCTGAAATGACAAGGATCTCTTCTTTATTGGCAACAATCATCATCGCTTCCAGCTTACGTAAATAGCGATCGGTGCGCCAGTCTTTTGCGAGTTCAATGGCTGCGCGCTTCATATTGCCGCCGTAGGCATTCAGTTTTTCTTCAAAACGATCGAGAAGCGTAAATGCATCGGCCGTAGAGCCGGCAAAGCCGACAAGGATCTTGCCGGCCATCAATGTCCGGATCTTTTTAACATTACTCTTGGCAACAGTATTGCCCATTGTAGCCTGACCGTCCGCGCCGAGGGCGACAGTTCCGTTGTGTAGCACCCCCAGGACGGTGGTAGCATGTATTTTCTCCATATTGATATTTAATGCAAATATTAGTCGCGTATAAGACAAATGCCTCTGAAAACAAAAGTGCCAGACCTTGCGGGCCTGACACTTTTTCATGCACTTGTATTTTGGTTAAACCAGCATGCTCATCGGTTCTTCCAACAGTTTCTTCACTGTCAGCAGGAATTGAGCGGCGGTTGCGCCATCTACCACGCGGTGGTCGGCCGAAAGCGTTACCTTCATGATGTTGGTGGGGTAAACCGTTCCATCTTCCTTGAAAGCAGCCACTTTCTTGATCGCGCCGATCGCCAGGATACAAGAATCCGGCGGGTTGATGATCGCTGTAAATTCGTCTACACCAAACATACCCAGGTTGGACACAGAGAATGTGTTGCCTTCCCAATCTTTCGGTTGCAGCTTTTTATCTTTCGCTTTGCCGGCCAGGTCTTTTACTTCACCCGAAATGGCAGAAAGCGTTTTCTTATCAGCTTCACGGATCACAGGAACGAGCAGACCTTCGTCTACCGCTACTGCAACACCGATGTTGACATAATTGTATTTTCTGATCTTGTCACCCAGCCAGGCGGAGTTCACGGCAGGATGTTGCTTCAATGCAACAGCACACGCTTTGATCACCATGTCGTTGAACGAAATTTTGGCAGTAGCCACTTCGTTCAGCTGCGGGCGCAATGCCATCGCCTTGTCCATGTTAATTTCCATCGTCACATAGAAGTGAGGCGCTGTGAACAAGCTCTCGCTCAGGCGGCGCGCGATGGTTTTGCGCATTTGCGAGATCGGGGTGTCGACGAAATCACCCGCGGCAGGAACGCTTGCCGGAGCAGCCGCAGCGGGAGTTGCTTCTGTTTTCGCAGCAGGTGCCGGTTGAGCCGCAGGAGCAGATGCCTGTGCAGATGGTTTGAACTCGTCTACATCACGTTTCACAATGCGTCCGTTGTCGCCGCTTCCGGCAACTTCGCTCAGGTTAATGCCTTTTTCGTCGGCCAGGCGTTTTGCCAAGGGAGACGCTTTCACACGCTCGCTCGAATCGGCAACCGAAACAGCCTTTTCAGAACCATTAACAGCCGGTGCCGCAGCTTGTGCAGGGGTGGCTATTTCAGCAGGAGCTTCGCCGTTTTCACGTGCAAGCAGGCCTTCAACATTAGCCCCTTCTTCACCGATCACAGCGATGATAGCGTCCACAGGCACTGCATCGCCTTCTTTGATACCTACGTAAAGCAGTGTACCGTCTTCATATGCTTCCAGTTCCATCGTAGCCTTGTCTGTCTCGACTTCGGCCAGGATATCACCTGATTTTACTTTATCGCCTACTTTTTTCTGCCACGAAACCAGCGTACCTTCTTCCATGGTATCGCTCATTTTGGGCATACGAACTACGGCAGCGTTGATTTTCTCAGTAGACGCGGCAGGTTTCGCAGCAGGGGTTGCCCCAGCAGCGGCTGCCGCAGCAGGTGCGGATTCGGGAGTGACGGTTTCGACAGCAGGGGCAGCTTCTTTTGGAGCTTCGGCAGCAGGCGCAGCGGCGGCACCATTTCCATTGCTGGCACCGGCAAGCAGCGATTGGTAATCTTCCCCTTCGGACCCAACGATCGCCATGATACCGTCGATAGGTACCGCGTCGCCTTTTTTAACGCCGATATAAAGAAGGGTGCCGTCCCAGTAAGATTCAAGATCCATGGTTGCTTTGTCGGTTTCCACCTCAGCAATCACTTCACCCGATTTAATTTTATCGCCTACTTTTTTGTGCCATTCCGCGATAACACCCTCTTCCATGGTGTCGCTCATTTTGGGCATACGAATTACTTCTGCCATATCGCTTGTTAAGGTATTTTTGTTCTTGGTCGAAATTTAGACTTTGGTCAAAATTACAATAAAAGGTGAATAGGAGAGATGTTTGACATTATAAAATTGCCCCTCGCTATCGGTCTGGCTCCGGTTTTAGAGAATAGCCTTTCTTGTAATGCTTGATAATCAGTGTGCTAGGGCCGTTTGCCAGGGTTCTTTCACTATACAGCCTGCAAAACTGCATACCGATACGGTGTTTTTATTGCTTTCGGGCGATATAGTAATGATCGGCCAAAAGATGTGAATTAAGCCATGCCGCAGCCTGGGGGCCTTGTTGTGGAGATGGCAGGCGAAGGGTCCGGAAAAAGCTTCGCGCCACCCGAAGGCGTTTTCTGAATGTATAGGAGGTCTCGCCCAGGGCGTTTTCCGGCCGCTCCACCGTTACCGAGGCGCACTGCAACCCGCTTCTGGCAACCAGCCCGATCAGGTAGGGAGAATATGGCAAATAGGGGATGAAACCAGTAGCAGCCTCGTTTCGCAGCACCATGAACAAGCCTGCATTCATAGGGATTCTCCTGGCGGAAAACCAATGAACCATGCCTTTGAAAAGAAAGGAAGTCAGCAGCCGGCCTGCCGACTCATACTGTCCCTGCCGTTTGGCAAAAACAACGTCTATTCCCGGTTGCATCGCTTGAATCATCGCAGCGAGGTTTTCAGGCTCGTCCTGTAAATCGGCGTCCATCGTGGCAACGAGTTCTCCCCGGGCGAATGCCATGCCGGCGATCAGGGCATTGCTTTGGCCGGTATTCTTTTTCAAATTAACGATATGGAATGAAATAGTCGGTGGAAGCTTCCGGAGAATCGCCAGCGAATGGTCCGGAGAAGCATCGTTGACATATACCACCTCGCAGGGGACAGCAAGAGACGCGGCCACCCGGCCGATCCGTTCATGCAAAGCCGCGAGTGTCGATGCGCTTTTATATACAGGAATGACAATACTGAGCATCAATAACCCTTTTCATAGTTGACGATATTCAGCAGTGTTTCCCCGCGCACGTAGCGCGCCAGATTTTCTTCAAAAAGGGATTGCCATTTATATTCCGGGCCTTCCAGGCTGCGGCCCACATGCGGAGTAATCATAATCCGTGGTTCGGCCCACATCGGGTGAGATGCAGGCAACGGCTCTTGTTCGAACACGTCGAGTGCGGCTCCTGCCAGACGGCCTGCCTGCACTCTTTCCAGTAACGCCTGGTCGTCGAGCGTGCCGCCCCTGCCGATATTGACTACAAATGCGTGGCCAGGTAGCTGTTCCAGGATATGGCTGTCGACAAAATGATGCGTTTCCGGGGTTTTGGGCAAGCAATTGATCAATGCATCCGTTGCGGGTAAATGCGACTGCCAGTTTTGCTGGCCGAATAGGGAAACACCGTCTTCTTCCGAATCATCAGGGCGGTTTCTGACTGCCGATACGCGTCCGCCCATCGCCGTGACCAACCGGGTGATCGCCTGTGCCAGACTGCCCCAACCCAGGATCAGGCAATGACTGCCCTGCAGGGTGCGTAGCCTGTGCCGCCGCCAGATATGTGCGTTCTGCTCGTCGCGCAAGAGATGCATTCCGCGAAACAGGGTTAGCAGAAGCGTCAGGGTATGTTCCGCCAGTTCCGCGTCGTATACACCTCTGGCGCAGGTCAGAGTAATACCCTTATCGAGAAGTTGTTGTTTTTTGGTAAGAATAAGGTCTACGCCTACTGAATTGGACTGCATCCAGAGCAGCTTTTCCGCAAAGGGCAGGCTTTGAATGAAATATCGGTTGCCGAGAACGATTTCGGCCTTTTCAATGAGATGGCAGGCTTCTTCCAGCGAATGCGCGATGGCTATCGGGTGATCCGGTGCGGCTTGTCGCAGGCGCTGCAAATGGGCCGGTACCGGCTCATACATCAGGAGGATCATGCGTGATGCGGATTGGTTGTCCAGCTTTCGACCTGTTCACGGAACGCCTGGAAATCTGCTGAGACTTGTTCATGCGACCGCCGGCGGGCTTCGTCATAGGCTTTCCGGATATGATAGACCATGTGGTCCATGCTATGGCTGGCGTGGTCTTTGATGAACGTGCGGCGCAGAAAACTGAAATCGATTCCAAGGCGGGCATATTCATTGATCAGGTATTTGCTGGCGATCGGCAGCCCGTTGGGGGGATAGGTCACCCCGCCAGCGCCAAGCGGTATTTCGAAATGCCTGCGGATATCTGTTACGGTATCATTCATAAGTGGAACGAAAATGTTCCTGCTGTTTTGTTGAATATGCAGGTCGTTTAATCCGATATAGGCCCGGCGGAGCGGCAGTTTGCTGAGCTCGGCCATACATTCGAGTGCCGAGGTCGTTTCAATCAGTATATTGAACCCGGCCCGTCCGCCGATCATCTCCAGCGTTTGATGTGCTTCGGTAACGGTTCGGACCATGGGCAGAAAGATTTCATCCGCCCCCGCGCGAAGCGCGAGCTCTACCTCTTGCTGTGTATGCGCTTGCGAGAAACCATTGATCCGGCATATCAGCCTGCCTTCCGGGGTCACTTCGCGCACACGGCACAAATCGTCATAAGTATCATAATTGATCTGCGTGTCGAATTTCTCCTGCCTGAGCTTCTTCCCCTGATTTTCCCAATCGACAATGATGCCGTCCACGCCCGCCGCTATGGCCGTTCGGACGACAGCCGGGTCAGTCGAGAATAAAAAAAGTTGGAATTGGGTGGTTGCGGATAAATTTTGGTTCACAAGGCTCTTGTTTTCTGTGCAACGATCAGGCAACTGGTACCAAAGGGTATTCTGGTTTTATTTCGAATGGCGTTTATCTCCCAGCCAAGCAGCCGCATCAACAAACGCGCAGTTGCCGGCCGGCCGGCCATGTGCTCATTCCGCTTTTTGTCCGGGGTATTATTTTTTTTGATCCCGAATTTTTCCGGCAATACCCGCGCAAACCACATGGGTGCCCACACAAGCGAAAAAAAATAGGTCGCATACGTCACCCTGAAACCGGACTTTTCAAGCAGCGTGGAGAGCTGCCCGAGCGTATACCGCCTGAAATGTCCGAGTTGAACGTCGTTTTCGGACCATAAACTCTGAAATGCCGGTACGGTCAGCATGATCCGCCCGTCATGGGTAAGCAACTTGTTGATATTTTCGAGAAAGGCCTGGTCGTCTTCAATATGTTCCATTACATCGAAGAACCCCGCCGCGGGTGCCATTCCGATCCCATGCGCCACGTATTCTTCCAGGGTGCTCTGGATGGTCGACCGGATACCTCTTTTCTTTGCATTCTCGATTCCGCTGGGGTAGGGCTCCACCAGTGTTACCTCATAGCCTGCGTTTTGCATGGCCAATGCAGTAATGCCGTTCCCGCCCCCGATGTCCAGAAATTCTTTGGGAAAATCGTTGGCTTGCATGGTTGCTACAAGGCATTCATTCCGGTGCTGATACCAGAATGACATGTCTTCCATTTCAAAACACACCGAATTGCCGTCGGCGGGATATGAAACAAGCCATTTTTCTCTGTTGTCTCCTGTCATCTTTTTTCGGCTGTGATGATCTGGAAAGGCAGAAACGTATTCAATCCCGGAATCTTTTCGAGTACAGGTTCGCTTTTCTGGCCCAACGTCGTGTTGGACAGGAAGGGTGGGTAAAAGCCAAAACGCTTAATCTGTAAATTTTCCCAACCGGCATAGTCCATCGCTTCGAATAACTTCTTTTTGGTCATATCCGCCACACCTTTATCTCCTTCCCATGACATTCCAGGCGTAAGCGCGATTTGCAGGTAGTAAAGCGGGTTGTAGGCATTTGGTTCTAGGAATACCAGTTTCCCGCCTGGTTTTGCTATCCGGTACATCGCCTGGAAGCAAGCGTGCAGGCTGTGGAAATGATGGAGGGCCATGAAGCCCATCACGACATCGAACTGATCGTTGAGCTCTTCGGGTGCGTCAAGAATGTCGGCCGCATGGAGCTTCACCGGAAATTTGTTGTCGTTATAGACCAGCAGCTGTTGCAGGAGAAATGGCGAGAGATCGAGCCCCTCGACGCGGTAACCCTGGGCAAGGAAGTTCAGGGTGTATTTCCCCATTCCGCACGCCACGTCTATGATGCGGTCGGATTTTTTGATCCCGGCAAAGTCGATCACTTCCTTTACATGCCTTCGCACGTAAGGCGAAGCAACCGGAATCATCGTTTTTTTAATTTTCTGCCCGAAATAGTCGAGTTGCTGGTTGTTGTGGAATTTGATATTGGAGATGACGATGCTCATAAGTCATGGGGTTCCTTTTTTGACCTGGACAATATACGCAAAAATGTCCCTGGTGAGCAACCAGCTAACAATGACTTTTTAACCGGTGACGAGAAATTTCTGTTAAATATACGTCACTGATTACTAGTAACTTCATATAAACTTACGTGCCATATCGCCGAACTGAATATCGCCAGCTTGCGTAATCCCGATTTTTCCGGGTCGCGAATGTTTTCTACAGACAGAATATAGTCGCAATGAAGGCTCCGTAACGCCTCATAAGAGAGTTCGACCGGCCGTTCGCGGGCCGCCTTGCCGCGCGTCATATGCGTCTCGAAATAGGGTAGCCCCTGGTCATAGACGATCAGGCACTGGCTGCCCCAGTAGTCGAAAAAGCCTTGGTTGTTGGCATTCTTTTCAAGTTCGGCGGTAATGATGTTGCGGAATTTGTGTTTGTAGGAAAGCGGATAATTGCTCGAATACCCGTCGATGGTCCGAATACCGTTGTATTGGGCCACCGCCGGGGGAATCCCTATGCTGGCCACGCGGTAGGTATTTCCGGGTTTGCCGATCGTTGCCTTGATATTGTCAAACATCCGCTCAGCATAGTAATCCTCGTAAGTAAATATATAGTGGTACGGGACAATGGTCACGAACTTCTTGACAAAACGTTGATAGTAGGTCGGCTGGTAAGCGAAGCAAATGACCAACTGCAAGACTGCCACTACCAACAATATGCGATTTCGGTACTTTGGGACAATCAACAGCAATGCCTGAGCGGCCGCAATGTGCCAGAGCAGTTGCAGGAAAATATGAAACCTTTCAAGACTGAACATCCGGAGTACATCCGAGCTGTTCCGAAGCCCGACCACCGGTTCCAGGTTCAGGATTGCAATGTAAAAGCAAATCAGAATGATAATGGTCAAAGTGGTAGTAAGGCCACGGGGCAATTCCCTTTGACGAAAAACATGTGCGGCGTAAGTCAGGCAGACAAACGGGAGGAGCACGAACGTATGCAGCGACAGCGCGACATCGACGTTGCCGAGCAGGAAGTACCGGGCAAATATTTTTAGGCACACACTTAATTTGACGGGAAACCGGCGCATTTCCGTCCGGTGGGAGACGAACCCATCACCGCCCAGCAGATTTTGGATCAGATCGATCTTTGTCGCCAGATATACGGCCAAAAGGATCACAAATGCTAAAAGCAACGGCCGAACCGGTCGTTTTTTGATCATATCAAAACCAATCAGCACCGCGAATGCAAAAAGGATAAATACGCCGGCAGATTGAAAATTCGATGTAAAGGGAAATGCCGCCAGGATCAGCCAGTGCCAGATCGCAGGCTTTCCTTCGCGAATGTTCAGGATAACAAATAAAAGCAGGGGCTGGCCTGCAATGCTTAATCCCCACGTCGGCAGGAAAGGGGTAAAGGCAAACGACAACGCCAGAAAAGCCGAGGCCGGTTCGCTGGTGCCCAGGTGCCGTCGGCAGAGCAGCCACATTCCGATCAGTGCAACGGCGCTGATAAAGAGGTTGTAAACCTGAAAGGCGTAGAAGGTCGGCAGCAGCAGATTGAGCCAGTAGTAGACATTGAAGGTGCTGACCAGCGTAAATTTGGGCACACCTCCCATAAAAGGTTCAATGATCGTATGCGGAGGCGACCAGGCGTACGCATCCTGCGTGGCCAGGCGGTACCACACCACAAAAGAATCGAGGGAATCGAACGCATTGAAGAACGCGCCCGGGCCCAGGAAAATGGTAGGCGCATGATAAAGCAAAAATACCAGCAATAACCCTCGAAGGTAACACTGCTGGTATTTTGCTTTCATATTGAGCATTGCTAGTTGATCTTCAAAACAGCCATGAACGCTTCCTGAGGAATTTCTACATTACCCACCTGCCGCATTCGCTTTTTACCCTTCTTCTGCTTTTCGAGAAGCTTGCGCTTACGGGAAATATCACCTCCGTAACATTTGGCCAAAACGTCCTTGCGCATGGCCTTCACCGTCTCGCGGGCGATGATCTTCTGCCCGATTGCCGCCTGGATAGCGATCTCGAACATTTGCCGCGGGATCAGTTCACGGAGCTTTTCGCAAAGCTTCTTGCCCCATTCATAGGACTTCGAACGGTGCACAATCGCCGATAGCGCATCCACCGGCTCGCCGTTCAGCATCACGTCGAGCTTCACCATGTCCGACTCCTGGTAACCTGCCAGTTCATAGTCAAGCGAGGCGTAACCGCGGGATATTGTTTTGAGTTTATCAAAGAAATCAAAAACAACCTCGGCGAGCGGGATCAGGAATTGCAGCTCCACGCGCTCGGCGGTGAGGTATATCTGGTTTTTGAGGATACCGCGCTTGTCCATACACAGGTTCAGGATCGGACCAATGTAATCCGATTTAGTGATGATCTGCGCATTGATATAAGGCTCCTCGATGTATTTTACGTGGTTAGGCTCAGGCATTTCCGAAGGAGCGCTGATGTTAAGCAGCTTGTCTTTCGTGGTCAGAACCCGGAATTGCACCGATGGTACCGTCGTGATCACAGTCATGTCGAACTCGCGTTCCAGACGCTCCTGCACGATCTCCATATGCAGCATTCCCAGGAAGCCGCACCGGAAACCGAAACCAAGGGCTGCGGATGTTTCCGGCTCCCAGACCAATGCCGCGTCGTTGAGCTGCAATTTCTCCATTGCTTCGCGAAGCTCTTCGAATTCGCTCGTATCGACAGGGTAAATACCCGCAAAAACCATTGGTTTAACCTCCGAAAAGCCTACGATCGCTTCGCTGGCAGGACGGTCGATATGGGTGAATGTATCACCGACTTTTACTTCTTTCGCTACCTTGATCCCCGAAATCAGGTAACCTACGTCGCCGCATTCTACGACCTGTTTCGGTATTTGCTGTAAGCCCAGCGTTCCGATCTCGTCGGCAATGTATTCCTTGCCGGTCGCCATGAACTTCACCCTGTCGCCTTTTTTGATGCTGCCGTTTTTCACACGGAAGATTACTTCGATACCCCGATAGGAGTTGAAAACCGAGTCGAAGATCAATGCTTGCAGAGGGCCTTCCGGGTCGCCCACGGGAGCAGGGATGCGTTCGACGATCGCGTTGAGAATGTCCTCGATACCGATACCCTCCTTGCCGCTGGCCGGAATAATATCGGCGCGCTCGCAGCCCAGCAGGTCCACCATTTCGTCCTTGATCTCCTCAGGCATTGCGCCGGGAAGGTCGATCTTGTTCAGGACGGGGATAATGACCAGGTCATGGTTGATCGCCAGGTAGAGGTTGGAGATCGTCTGCGCTTCGGTGCCTTGGGAGGCGTCCACGAGCAACAATGCGCCTTCGCAGGCGGCGATCGAACGGGAAACCTCGTAAGAAAAGTCCACGTGCCCCGGGGTGTCGATCAGGTTCAGTATATATTCTTCACCTTTGTAAACATAGTTCATCTGGATCGCGTGGCTCTTGATGGTAATGCCGCGTTCACGTTCCAGATCCATATTATCGAGCAATTGCGCTTGCATTTCGCGCTGCGATACAGTTTTGGTAAATTCCAGCAGACGGTCCGCCAGGGTACTTTTCCCGTGGTCAATATGGGCAATAATGCAAAAATTACGGATTTTCTTCATGAAAGTTGTTCCTATTCGAATGCTTTGAATATATAGTTCAGGTCAAAGCAACCACAAAATTACGAGGGTAATTAATATTTCAAGATGTTTTCAAACAGAAGTTCAAACTAAAAATGACAAGCCTGCCCATCAGCTCACAGGCCGTGGTTCGATTGCGGCAGACTTCCGCTGCGGCCAGACGTACATCCAAAACGCGGCGATGGTAAGAATTGTTAGCGGTAACAATTTGCCGTAACGGACCATCGCGGCGGTCAGCACGGTGAGCGCCAACAGGATAACAGGGTGGGGCAGAAAATAAAGAGCGGTCCTAAGCCAGCGCATCGGACTGTCCCTTTCATGACCCGCACACCGGCTGATCTGGTCATTAAAATCCAGGATTCCCAGCCATTTGACCAGCACATTACTGTGCAACCGGCTGTCGCAAGCCAGGCTCGGTGGCCAGCTGAGCAGCGAGCCGTAGGCTACAACAAGCGCGAAAAGAAAAGGCCCGAATGTCATGTGCATTAACAGCACCATTGGTAAATGTAGCACAAGCGCCAGCAGTGTGGCGTAAACGACTGTTTTTCGGAAGAACAGAAGGATAGCAATGCTCATTTGAAGTACAATAACTCCTATGCCAGTGATTTGGGATAAAAAGCCAGGTGGGAAAATGCTGGCCGCATTCATGTAGGATGCGATCTGATGCTTGGTCACCAGCAGCGTTTCAATACTGGCACCGGTCCACCAATCGGTGTCCGATATCTTGTTCAGATCAGCGCCCAGATAAAGCACAGCCAACTGGAAGCGGATAAGGTTCGTTCCCGTGACATCGTTGCTGAGCGCAGTGCATAGGAACACGCAGCCCGTAAAAAGGTGCGCCACGGAAATGCATGTCTGACAGGAAAGCGGCCCCATCACAAATGCCAAGCCTGCACCCAGCGCGCCCAGCCGCACAAAACGGGAGAATAGGAGCATACCAGTGCCGGCCAGAAACAATAGCCGGACGGCCATATTGAATTGCTCGTCGGTGCCTATACGGGCCAGCAAGCCTATAACAGGATAGAACCTGCCCCCGCCTTGATTACCATTGAACGGAAATTCCTGGGTCAATAGCAAGTAAACGGCCAATGCCCTCACCGCCAGTACAAGTTCGGGGACGACGGCTTTTTCCCTGACATAAAAAGGATTGAGATGGCGCATATGTTTCACAGGCGGGCTTTCCACAAATAGGTCCTTTCAGGAGCTCCATTGCGCCGGTATGCTATCCTGACGCTGTCGGGACCGCCCGGTAATTGTGCTTCGACCGATGCTATCAGCCGTCTCAGATTGCCCGGCGCGTGGGCTTCCCACTGGGTTTGGGCAATACCATAACGGGCTTCCACGGCCTGCTTGCCGAGGGCAGCGCCGTTTTGAAAGGCCTCGATCCGGTAAAATACCTGCGTGGTATGCGGTGCCCATGAGAGCGTCCGGGTGTCCTGTGTGAGCTCATAAAGTGTGTTGACGAGCTGCGTCGATAGAAAGAGCAGCCCGGGAAGCCATTTTTTAAGCGTTGAAGAGGTCATATCAGCGGGATAGATTTACATACATACAGCTATCGCAGGTTCTACTGGTTTTTTGTAAAAGTTAATAAAAAAGGATCCGTAACTGAAATAGGTAGCTGGTGGAAGATGACAAACAGGCCGCATGCACGATATTTAGTCGCATTAACCAAAATATTTAATCATTTGATTAAATATTTTGGTTAAATCAAAAATCGCTTTTACCTTTGACCTACCAAATGGAAATTGAGTGATGGCGAAAGCGAAAAAGGAAGAATTGGACCTGAGTACGGAAGAGAGAATCAAGGAGGCGGCGAGTATTGTATTCACCAAAAAGGGTTACGGCAATGCGCGAACGAGGGGCATTGCGGAAGAAGCGGGCATTAACCTGGCGCTGCTGAATTACTATTTCCGCAGTAAGGAGAAGCTTTTCCAGATCATTATGGCAGAGCGGATCGAGAAGCTTTTCGGTGTGCTCGGGCCGGTACTTAATGACGAATCGACCACGCTGGAAGAGAAGCTGGAAAAGATTACCGAGAATTACATTAATATGCTTCTTGAGCATCCCGATTTGCCGATTTTCGTGCTAAGTGAAATCCGTAGTAACCCGGAACAACTGGCAAATCGTTTCCAGGCGCGCAAGCATCTGACCGAATCGGTTTTCGTTAAACAGCTAATAACGCGTAGAAGCGATATTAGCCCGTTTCATTTTCTGATGAATTTGCTGGGAATGAACCTCTTCCCGTTTGTGGCCAAGCCCGTTCTGCAACCAATTGTAGGCAGTGAAGAAGCATACCGCCAACTGATGGAGCAGCGTAAGAAGCTGGTTCCCGCCTGGATGAAGCTGATGCTGGACCAAACCTGAGGTAGATCTGCCTGAGAATACAGAGGAGGCTGCTCCTCTTTTTTTACCTTTTAATTAATCAAATGATTAAATAAAACGAATAAATAAAATGATTAATGTAGTTAAAACGATGTTGATAGTCAGCTGTTGGTGGCTGCTACCGGCGGGCTTACAGGCGCAAACCAGGCTGCTGACGATCCGGGATGCTTACCAGCTCGCGCGGCGAAATTATCCGATGATCCGCCAGCAGGGGTTGATTGAAAAGACGCGGGATTATTCGGTAAGCAATGCGGCAAAGGGATATTTCCCCCAACTCACGGTGCAGGGGCAGGCTACCTACCAGTCGGCGGTGACCGAATTTAAACTGCCCGTGTCGGTTCCCGGCGTGGAGTTTCCCAGCATTAGTAAGGATCAGTACAAAGTGTATGGCGAGGTAAATCAGACGATCTACGACGGTGGCAACGTCCGCACGCAGATACGCTCGCATGAGGCGAATGCGCAGGTGGAGACGCAGAAACTGGAAGTAGAGCTCTACAAGCTCAATGACCGGGTCAATCAGCTGTTTTTCGGGGTGTTAATGCTTGAAGAACAGCTCAGGCAGAATGAGCTGCTGAAAAAGGATATTAACCTGGGTATTAAAAAGATCCAGGCGCTCATCGATAATGGCACCGCATTTAAAAGCAATGCAAACACTTTGAAGGCGGAGTTACTGAAAGCGGACCAGCGGACGATCGACCTCAACGCCAGCCGGAAAGCCTATCTGGAAATGCTCGGTTTGCTGACAGGGCAGCCGCTCGGGGATTCGGCTGTGCTGGAAAAACCGGCGGAATCGGCTTCCCGTGGCGAAATCAACCGGCCCGAGCTTAAACTTTACGATGCCCAGAACCGCAGCCTGGATGTTCAATCTCAACTGCTGGACGTCCGCAACCGCCCGAAACTCAATTTCTTTTTCCAGGGAGGTTACGGAAGACCGGCGCTGAATATTCTCAACAATGGCTTTGATTCTTATTATCTAACCGGGATGCGGCTGAACTGGTCACTTTCAGGATTGTATACCATTAAAAAAGACCGTGAGCTGATCCGCAACAACCGGGATGCCATTCAACTGCAAAAGGAAACGTTCCTTTTCAACACTAACCTGGCAGCAAAACAGCAAAATGCCGAACTCGGCCGCTTCCGGCAATTGCTGACGACCGACGAGGAGATCATTGCGCTCCGAGAAAGCATTAAAACCACTGCTGCCGCCCAGCTCGAAAACGGTGTGATCAATACCAACGATTTCCTGCGCGAAGTGAATGCCGAAGATCAGGCGCGGCAAAATAAGATCCTGCACGGCATTCAGCTGCTAATGTCGCAATACAGTCTGGATAACACACTCGGAACTAACATTGAATAAGCATTTAAATACAAGCATATGAAATCCTATTCTTATCTGATCATATTGGCCGCGGGGATGGCGGCTTGCGATGGAAAAGAGAATCCGTACGACGCTTCCGGCACCTTTGAGGCCGTCGAAACGATCGTGTCCGCCGAGGCTACGGGCCGCATTATAGCGCTTAATGTGCAAGAAGGCCAGCAACTGAAAGCCGGCCAGACGGTGGGCTACATCGATAGTTTACAGTTGTCGTTACGCAAAAAACAGCTCGAAGCGCAGATCAGGGCTACCGGCAGCCGCCTGCCTGACATTGCGGCGCAGACAAATGTTTACAAACAGCAGATCGCCGTTTCCCAAGTGCGACTGGATAACCTGCTGCACGAGCAAAAACGCATTCAAAACCTGCTGAAGGCCGATGCGGCGACGCCCAAGCAGCTCGACGACATCAATGCGCAGATAGAGGAACTGCAAAAGCAACTGGACGTGATCCGTAAACAGGATGCGGCCCAAGCCTCGGTTTTAAAAACACAAACTTCCGGCCTGCGGGCGGACGCATTGCCGTTGTATGTTCAAATCGAGCAGATTAACGATCAGATTTCAAAGTCTAGAATAGTCAATGAAGTCGGTGGAACTGTGTTGACAAAATACGCCGAGACCAACGAGATGGCCGCTGCCGGGAAACCCTTGTATAAAATCGCTGACCTTTCGACAATCATCCTGCGGGCATACGTGACAGGCGACCAACTGACGGGCATCAAGCTGAACCAGCAGGTAAAAGTGCTCGTAGACAGCGCAGATAGTAGATACCGCGAATTGCCGGGCACGATCGAATGGATCAGTAGCAAGGCGGAATTTACCCCCAAGACTATCCAGACCAAAGACGAACGGGCCAATCTGGTGTATGCGGTGAAGATCAGGGTGAAGAATGATGGTTATCTGAAAATAGGTATGTACGGTGAAGTCGCGCTGAAATAATGGAAGCGGTTGTCGTCAAAAATTTGGTCAAAACGTATGGCAAGGAAAAGACCGTGGCCGTCGATGATGTATCGTTTTCGGTAAACCAGGGTGAGCTTTTCGGGTTGATAGGCCCGGATGGCGCGGGAAAAACGAGCATTTTCCGGATGCTGACTACGCTCCTTCTTCCGGATGGAGGTTCGGCAAGCGTCGACGGACACGATATTGTGAAGGATTTCAGGCAAATACGCAATTCGGTAGGGTATATGCCGGGGAAATTTTCGCTCTACCAGGACCTTACCATTGAAGAAAACCTGAACTTTTTCGCCACCGTTTTTGACACCACGATCGAAGAAAACTATCATCTGATCAAAGACATCTACGTCCAGATCGAACCATTCAAAAACCGGCGGGCGGGCAAGCTGTCCGGCGGGATGAAGCAGAAACTGGCATTGTGTTGTGCATTGATCCACAAACCGACCACATTATTTCTCGATGAGCCTACCACGGGCGTCGACCCGGTTTCGCGGAAAGAGTTTTGGGAAATGCTCAAAAGGTTGAAAGAGCAGAATATCACTATTCTCGTTTCGACACCTTACATGGACGAGGCCTCGCTCTGCGATCGCATAGCGTTGATCCAGGGCGGCAAAATCCTGTCCATCGACACGCCGCAGAACATCGTAAATACCTATCCCGACCGGCTGCTGGCCATTAAAGCCAACGAAATGTACCAACTTCTGAAAGTACTGGAAAGTCATCCGGACATTCTCAACAGCTACGCTTTCGGCGAATACGCGCACGCGGCGTTCCACGACGCGGATACGCACGCCTTATTGGCCTACCTGCGCGAACGCGGGCTTACCGGTGTGGAAGTGAAGGATACCGAGGTGACAATCGAGGATTCATTTATCAAATTATTACATTAAAACCGTCACAGCCATGATGCAGGACGACAAAGTGATAGTCTGCGAGAAGCTTACCAAGCGGTTCGGGGACTTTATAGCTACCAACGAAATTACATTCCATGTGCACAGAGGCGAGATTTTCGGGTTCCTCGGCGCGAACGGTGCCGGCAAAACAACCGCCATGCGTATGCTATGCGGCCTTTCGTCGCCCAGTTCGGGCAAGGCAACCATCGCGGGGTATGATGTCTACACGCAAACCGAGCAGATCAAAAAGAACATCGGGTACATGAGCCAGAAGTTTTCGCTTTATGAAAATCTGACGGTGAGGGAAAACATCGAATTTTTCGGAGGCATTTACGGTCTTTCCGACGAACGCATTAAATCGAAAACCGATGAAATGCTCCATGCCCTGGGGTTAAAATCCGAGGCCAACAAGCTGGTCGCGTCGTTGCCGCTGGGCTGGAAACAGAAGCTCTCGTTTTCGGTAGCGGTGCTGCATGAGCCCAAAATTGTGTTTCTCGACGAGCCTACCGGGGGAGTAGACCCGGTGACACGGCGGCAATTCTGGGATATGATCTACCAGGCTGCCGATAGCGGCATTACTGTTTTCGTGACCACGCATTATATGGATGAGGCCGAGTATTGCAACCGTATATCCATCATGGTGGACGGCAGGATGGAGGTCCTTGATACGCCCATGAACCTGAAAAACAGCTTTCATGCACGATCGATGGACGAAGTGTTCTACCAACTCGCGCGCGGCGCCAAAAGAGGGGATTAGCCATGAAACAGTTTCTCGCGTTTGTCAGAAAGGAATTTTACCACGTGCTACGCGACCGCCGCACGCTGCTGATTCTCTTTGGAATGCCTATTGCACAGATATTGATCTTCGGTTTTGCATTGACCAACGAGGTGAAGGATTCCGAAATCCTGGTTGTAGATTATGCCAAAGACAATGCCTCTCAGGAACTGCTTACCAAGATCGGTTCCAGCCGGTACTTCAACATCCGGCAGGCGGCATTAAGCCATCGGGAAATACTGGGCGCGTTTCAAAAGGGGAAAATCAAGGCGGTGGTCGTGTTTCCGGCGAATTTTAATGAGGACCTGCTGCATCATAACAAGGCTCAAATACAGGTGATTACTGATGCCAGCGATGTGAATACGGCCAGTATGATCACTAATTATCTGACATCGATCATCGTCGATTATCAAAATCAGATCAACCAGAACCTGGAAATCCCTTATCGCATTACGCCTGAGGTCCGAATGCTCTATAATCCGCAGCTCAAAGGTGCGCACGGTTTCGTGCCGGGGGTGATGGCGCTGGTGCTGCTGCTGGTTTCGGTGATGATGACGGCCATTTCTATCGTACGCGAGAAGGAAACCGGAACGATGGAGGTCCTGCTGGTGTCGCCATTCAAGCCGGTGCTGGTAATTTTTGCCAAAGCATTTCCTTACCTGGCTTTATCGCTCGTGAATGTGACGGCAATCTTGCTGCTGAGCGTTTTCGTGCTCGATTTACCGGTGAAAGGGAGTGTACCGCTGCTGTTTGCGGAAAGTACATTGTTTATTATCACTTGCCTGGCGCTGGGCATTTTTATATCCATTAAAACCGAATCCCAGCAGATCGCGATGCTGATTTCACTGATGGGCATGCTGCTTCCGACGATGATGTTCAGCGGGTTTCTGTTTCCGATCGAGAATATGCCTGTGCCGTTGCAGATTATCTCCAACATTGTCCCTTCCAAATGGTTTTATATTGTCGTCAAATCGATCATGATCAAAGGGTTAGGATTGACTGCGCTTTGGAAGGAAACGCTGATTTTGCTCGGCATGACCGGGTTTCTGCTGCTGGTAAGTTTGAGAAGTTTTAAAATCCGTTTGCAATGAGGACATTACGATTTTTGTTACGCAAAGAACTCCGGCAGATTTTCAGGGACAAATCCATTGTGGCGATGATCTTTTTCATGCCGATGGTGCAGCTGATACTCATGCCGCTCGCGGCCGATTACGAGGTCAGGAACATCAATCTGTCAGTGGTTGATCATGATAAATCGCCCTATTCGCAGAGGCTGATTTCTAAAATTGTGGCATCAGGCTACTTTCGGCTTGCGGGTTATAATCCCTCATTCAAGGAAGCATTCGGCCTGATTGAGTCCGATAAAGCCGATCTGATCCTTGAAATTCCACATAATTTTGAGAGAAACCTGATCCGCGAAGACCATGAGAAGTTGTTTATTGCGGTGAACGCGATTAATGGTACCAAGGCCAGTCTGGGAGGGTCGTACCTTGGCAGTATTATCGGAGATTTCAATGCGGATATCCGGATGCAGCTGGTCACGCCGCCGAGGTTCAGCCAGTTTCCGGTGATCGAGGTGGTGGCTTCCAACTGGTTCAACCCGGTTTTGAACTATAAGGTTTTTATCGTCCCGGGCATTCTGGCGATCCTGGTAACGATGGTCGGCGGCTTTTTGTCGGCGTTGAATATTGTGCGGGAAAAGGAAATAGGCACCATCGAGCAGATCAACGTCACGCCCATTAAAAAGCACATTTTTATCTTAGGTAAATTGATCCCTTTTTGGGTGCTGGCCAATATCGTTTTTACGATCGGCCTTTTGGTAGCGCGCTTTGTTTACGGAATCGTGCCGGTAGGCAGTTTGCTAACGCTTTACGCCTTTATTTCCGTCTACTTGCTGGCAGTTTTAGGATTCGGCTTGCTTGTCTCGACGTTTTGTGACACCCAGCAGCAGGCCATGTTCATCATGTTCTTTTTTATGATGCTGTTCATACTGCTGGGTGGCCTGTTCACGTCGATCGACAGCATGCCCGAGTGGGCAAAACTGATCACGCGCGTCAATCCGGTACGTTATATGATTGAGGTCATGCGAATGGTGATGCTCAAAGGCAGCAGCTTCAAAGATGTGCTGCCGCATGTTGGAATAGTATCATTAATGGCGCTGGTACTAAATAGCTGGGCCGTTTTCAACTATAAAAAAACCAACTAAGAATCCCAGACCAAACCTGACTGTATCGAACACCCCATGGCCAAACCTGACAATCCCTGACCACATCTGACCATTACATTAAAAACGTCCGATAAAATGCTAACCCACTTCAACCATGGCCTTGATCACCCCGTTGGCCGGGTCGAGCCAGCTTTCGAATTCATCTTTCACTTGCCCGAATGCTACGCGGTGGGTAATGTAGGTTTTTGGGTCAACCAAGCCGTTTTTCATGCTGTGGATCACATGCTCAAAATCCGCCCTGGTGGCATTGCGGCTACTCATCAATGTCGCTTCGCGTTTGTGGAATTCAGGATGGCTGAATGCGATTTCCCCTTTTTGCAGGCCTACAAGTACATATTTGCCGCCATGCGCAAGGTAAGCGAATGCGGTATTGATGGCGCGTAGATTACCGGTCGCATCGATGATCGCGGTTGGCATATCCCCGTTGGTGATCTCTGCCAGGCGTTCGGTGACGTTCTCGGTCAGGCCATTGATCGTATACTCCACTCCGATGCGATCTCGGCAGAATGCAAGGCGCTGGTCGTTGATATCCAGCGCGATCACCTTTCCGCCGGCAATACGAGCAAATTCCATTGTCCCTAGTCCGATGGGGCCGGCGCCTACCACGAGTACAAACTCGTCCTTTCGCACGTCCGCGCGGTGTACGCCATGCGCCCCTATCGCGAGCGGCTCCACGAGCGCGAGCTCATCAAAGGTCAGGCCGTCGCCGTGTACGAGCGAGTAGGAGGGAACAGAAAGGTATTCCACCATTCCGCCGTCGATATGTACACCCGATACTTTCAGGCTGGTGCAGCAATTGGGCTTGCCATTGCGGCAGGCAACACATTTGCCGCAGTTGAAATAGGGTACGAATGTGACAGCCTCGCCCTTTACAAAACCCGGCGCGTCGGTCTCGACAATCTCGCCGGCCAGTTCATGACCGAGGATTCTCGGATAATTAAAGAAAGGCTGGGTTCCCTCGAAGGCGTGTAAATCCGTTCCGCAAATACCTATTCTTCTGATTTTCAAAATGCTATGTCCCGGTGTGGCTACCGGAGCTTCGGCCTGTTCATAAGAAAACGAGCCGGGTGTGGTGCAAACGAGTATTTCCATGGAAGGTTATCAGGAATTGGCCAGCGCACGGTCGAGGTGGACGTAGCCGCCATCGACATAAATGAGCTGCCCGGTCGTGTGGCTGGATTTTTCTGAAAGCAGGAAAATCGTCATATTGGCAATTTCTTCTGCGGTTGTCATGCGGTTTTCCAAGGGAATGTTCGCCGTAATCGAGGCCAGCTTCTCCTTTGGATTAGGTAAGGTTTCGATCCATTTTTCATAAAGTGGCGTCCAGCATTCGGCTACGATCACCGAGTTCACCCGGATGCCGTATTTCAGCAGTTCGACCGCCCATTCACGCGTCAATGCATTGCGCCCGCCATTGGAAGCGGCATATGCCGATGTTCCACCCTGGCCGGTATCGGCCGTTTTGGAACTGATATTAACTATAGAACCCTTGGAAGCCTTCAATGCAGGCAATGCGTAGTGTGCCATCAGATAGTAATGTACCACATTCTTGTGCAGCGATGCGATAAAGCCGTCATAACTGCCGTTTTCGAGCCCTACACCATCATTCACTCCTGCATTATTGACTAAACCGTCAATCCGGCCGTATTTTTCGAGCACTGCTTTCACCGCCTTTTCCGATTCTTCCGGGCGGGTAAGCTCGGCTGGTACCTGGAAGGACTCTTTACCTTCGGCCGCCAGCGCGTCGACTACTTTCTGGTTGTCACCTGCGTTTCTGCCCACGATCACGGGTATAGCGCCCTCTGATGCGAGCACATGCACGATGCCCTCGCCAATGCCTTTGGCCCCGCCGGTCACGATGACCACCTTATTTTGAAGCTTTAAATCCATTAGTATTAATATAGAAAACTTGTAAATGAATTACTTAACTATTAATGTGAAGTGCTCAGGGTAACACTCTTTACCGAACTGTTGCGTATGGCGAAGTACAGTACTACGAGGAAACATACCGCAGGAACTATGTAAGCCGTTTGAATGGACGAAATATCGGACACCTGACCCATAATTACCGGGAAAAAAGCACCACCGACAATCGACATAATCACAAGCGAAGAGCCAATTTTAGTCTTTTCGCCCAAGCCGCGGATACTCAAAGCGAATATGGTCGGGAACATGATCGACATGAAGAATTCGACACCCACCAATGCATAAACAGAGAACATGCCATCGGTAAGCACCGCGATGATCAGCAATACGATGTTGGCGACGCTGTAAATGGCCAGCAAACGTGGTGGCGCTACAAAACGCATCAGATAGGTACCGATAAATCGCCCGATCATGAATGCAAGCAATGCGCCGGAAAGCAGGTAGGCTGCCGTTTTTTCATCAATACCCGCCACATGATCAGCAAAGCGGATGAAGAAACTACTGATACACACCTGCGCACCTACGTAAAAGAATTGTGCTGTGGTTCCAAGAATCAGGTTCTTTTCGCCCCAGATCGAGCCACTTGGTTTTTGTTCTACTTCCTCTTCTTCCTTGATTTCAGGCAGCGAGGTCCGCCAGATCATCACGGCGACCAGCAATACGACCAGACCGATCAAAATAAACGGGACTTGAACCGAGGATGCTTCCTCATTCAGGTAGGCATTGAGTTGGTCAGGCGACATTGCCTGTTGTTCTGCTCCGCTAAGTGTTTTGCCCGAAAGAATGAATTTCCCGCCCATTAACGGTGCCAGGAATGCTGCAAGGCCATTGAAGGATTGGGCAAAATTCAGGCGTTGCGTCGCCGAATCGGCGTCGCCCAGGACGGTGATGTAAGGATTAGCCGCTGTTTCAAGCATGGTAAGCCCGCTTGCGATCACAAACAATGCAAACAGAAAGAACCCGAAATGCCGCATTTCGGCCGCAGGATAAAACAGAAACGATCCGGTGGCAAAAAGTAGCAATCCGAAAGCGATACCGGCTTTGTAGCCGTACTTTTTCATAAAAAGCCCGGCAGGTAATGCTACCAGGAAGTAAGCGATGTAGGAAGCGGAATCGATCAGCGCTGATTGAAAGTCGCTGAGCTGGCAGGCTTTCTTTAAATGCGGGATCAGGATTGGGTTGAGATTAAGGGCAAAGCCCCAAAGGAAAAACAGTGACGTGATAAGGATGACAGCCAGCCGCGTCTTACGATCGGTCATAAAGGTTGAATGTTAGTAAATGCAGGAACGGCTGTAAAGTAAAACAAAACAATGCAAAGGAATTATATTTTTTTAAGGGGAAATACTTCTTTGTCCCATAAATATTCCAGTACATTGTTTTGTAAACGCCTGCTTTCAGATATTCAGTTGCCGCTGGACCTCGTCCTTTTTCCTGCGCGAGACCTCTATACGCGAGCCGCCCGAAAGGATGATGAACTCGTTGTTGTTACTGATCCGGATAATATGGTCCAGATTGACCAGGTGTGACTTATGCGTCCGGATAAAACGGAATTTGGCCAGCATGTCCTCAAAATGTTTCAGCGTTTTGCTGGCGATGAACGGTCGTTTATTAATCAGGTGAATGATCGTGTAGTTCCGGTCGGCTTCCAGGCGAAGAATTTCATGTATCATAAAAAGAAAACACCCTCGCTGGAAGGCACCGCCAGCCTGAAATCCTTGACGTCCCGTTTGTCGATATTTACCGCGAGATTTTCGAAAAGCATTTTGCGCTGCCGGAAACTCTCGCTTTTCGTGAAATGCCGTTTCACCGCCGCCCGCAGCTCATCGGGATTAATAGGTTTCAACAGGTAGTCCAGCGCATTGAACCGGATTGCCTGGATGGCATACTGGTTATGGGCGGTCGTAAAAATGACATCGAAGTCGGGATTGTTGGGCAGTTGCAAAAAGTCAAACCCGTTCTGATGGGGCATTTCCACGTCGAGGAAAACCAGGTCGGGCTGGTAGAATTCCAGCACGCCTTTGGCTTCCTCTACCGATGCGGCAGTCCGTACCTCTGAAATCTCGGGCGCGAAACTGATGATAAACTGGTGCAAAACATTACGGGCCCTTGGCTCGTCGTCGATGATCAGCGCTTTTATCCTAGTGGGTATAGTGTTAAAATCCCTTGTAAATAGCAGCTAACCCGGCTGCAATTTTTTTCACAAAGTATGATAGCGGGCACAACCCAACTCATTCCAATGTCCGTATGGTACCAAACGGCTATTGAAAGGAAGGGAGCATACCGGATCCCCTTTTGCTTACTGCCCGACCTGCTATGTTAATGCGATTCGCTTCCGTAAGCCAAGGGCTTCTTCTGAAAGCTGTAAATCAGGTAAAAAAGCGCTGGCAATATGAGAATGCTGCCTAAAAGTAATGCCCAGCCCAGGGCCTCGATCGTTTTCTCGTGCCCCGCATGCTCGGTGAGGGATAAATAGCCGCCGTCTTTCAGGATGATAATGTTCGGGAAATGTTTGAAAGTCGTCGTCAGGAGGATCATAGTCACCTGAAAACCAGCCAGCGGCCTGAGAAGACCAATTTTTCCCTGATAAAGCAGCGTCCACATCCATACCAGCGAAAGCGTTGCCGAAAGGATGGCAATGCGCCCGATCCAGTTACCAAACACCCAGTCGAACAGCGGGATATGTTCGAACCAGGCTGCCGCAAAAACCAGCGCGCCACACGCGACTGCGGCAATATTGAAAAACTGTGCCTTGTGCGCAAACCGGAGCCGCTCGTGCTCGACATTGGTTTCGCCAATCAGGTAAACCGAGGCCAGAAACCCGCATATCGACACCGTAAATAACCCGACGGTAATGGCGAACCAATGCAGCCAGCTGAAAATATATGCATCTGCGAATGAACCGGCCTGTGGATTAATACGACCCGACACAGCACTTCCCGCGATGATTCCCAGAAAAAGCGGGGTAGTAAAGCTGGAAATAGCGAAAATGGTATTGTAAAGATGCTGCATATCGTCCACGACCGCATCATAATGCCGGAAGGTGAACGCCGTACCACGCGCGATAATGCCGATCAGCATGACCGTGAGCGGGATGTGCATGTTCACCGACATGGTCGAGTAAATTACCGGAAAGCCAACAAAAAGGATAACAATGGCGATGATCAGCCACATGTGATTGGCTTCCCAGATTGGCCCGATGGCTGAATAGAGCGTTTTACGGGTAACCTGCTTGTTTTTCTGCGAAGTGAAGAGCTCGATGATCCCCGCACCAAAATCCGCCCCGCCCAGCAGGAGATAAAGCAAAATCGACGCCCAGAGGTATGTGATGACGATGTAGAGCATTGTTTAATTTTGAATGATTGAATGATTGAATGATTCGCCGTGGAACGGGGAATGATTGAATGAGCCGCCGTGGAACGGGGAATGAGTGAATGCAGGGTCAAGTATGGTCAGTGTTGTGTTTAACCTGATCTTGACTACTCTTGACCACACCTGACTATTTCTGACCATACCTGACCTTTATTCAGTCATTCACAATTCCTAAACTCATTGCAAGTCGTACAATTTCCCAACCATCTTAATCTGCCGGTAGAGCATGAAAACTACAAATGCGGCCAGGGAAACGTAGATGGCGGTGAACAGGTAGAAGGAGTAGGCAATGCCGGGCATGGGGGTGACGGCGTCGGCGGTCCGCATGACGCCGTAAATGATCCAGGGCTGGCGGCCCACTTCGGTGACGGTCCAGCCGGCTTCGACGGCGATAAAACCCAGCGGCGTTGCTATGGCAAACAGTTTCATAAGCCATGGCGCCCGCAGCCATTCCCGCTTTTTCCAAAATGCTGCAAAATAGAGCACGGAAATGGCCATCATTGCCATGCCCATACCGACCATGACCTGGAATGCATAATGGGTAATGGCAACAGGCGGGTGGTTTTCTTTGGGAATGCGGTCGAGGCCGGTTACCTCGGATTTGAAATCACCGTGCGCCAGAAAACTCAGAAAGCCGGGCAGTTCGATCGCGAAGTCGACCTTTTTTTCTGCTTCATTCGGGATACCACCCACAATCAGGGGAGCCGATTTTTCGGTATGAAAATGGGCCTCCATGGCCGCCAGCTTGGCTGGTTGGCGAATGGCGACATCCTTGGCGGAAATATCGCCGCTCAGCGGTTGCACCAGCGCCGCCACGCAGCCGAACACCGCCGCGATGGTAAAGGACTTGGAATGAAAAGGGACATTGCTCCCCCGCAGGATCATGAGTGCATGTACACCCGCGACTGCAAAGCCGGTTGCGGCAAAGGCGGCGATCGTCATGTGTAACGCCTGTGAGAACCATGCCTTGTTGAACATGGCCGCAATGGGATCTATATTAAGGTATTGCCCATTGATATATTCAAAACCCGCCGGGCTGTTCATCCACGCGTTGGCCGCGACAACGAGTATCCCCGACGCCAGCCCGCTCACACCTACGACCACACCCGTGAACCAGTGAAACCACGGATTGAACCGGTCCCAACCATACAGAAAGAAGCCCAAGGCGATCGCCTCAATAAAAAATGCCGTTCCTTCGAGGGAAAACGGCATTCCGAAAATCGGTCCGGCATGTTTCATAAACTCCGGCCATAAAAGCCCGAGCTCGAACGATAGTACCGTGCCCGACACCGCGCCGGTTGCGAAGAAGATGGCAACACCTTTGCTCCAAGCTTTCGTAACGTTTTTATAAACGGTCTGACCGGTTTTGAGATAGTAGTAATGGGCGACGGCCATAAAGAACGGCATGACCATTCCGATACAGGAAAATATGATGTGAAACCCCAGCGAAAGGGCCATTTGGGATCTGGCGGCTATGAAGTCGTTCATGGGAGTAGATTTACTGAAAAAATATCGTTTTCCGGTTTAGGAACAGCTGCCAAAGGGTATTCAAAACTAGTCAAGACTTTTTAGAAGAACCATCATTTGCATTAAAATGATCGGGTTTTTGGCCTTTTTTTATCAAAATGTTTCAAGCGTTACAAAAACCATTGTCATAATACTATTGCTCTCCCGGTCCCCGCACGCACAGTTCACAAATCCGTGGCTGATCAACGCCCGGCATATCAGTGTCGATGATCTGACTGTCGCTTAGCTTAGCTGTTGGGTTGATTTTTATTTGTTATTTTGCTAATTTTATGTGGTAATAAAACGAATAACATGCTTGGGATCATCGAAGATTACAAAGAACTAAGACAGCGTCTTGGCGCATTGATCGACCAATCCGGTTACAAAAATGCTTACATAGCTGATAGGGTCGGCATACCTGCATCCAACTTTTCTCAAAAAAAGAAACGGGGCAACTGGTCGCTGGAAGAGATGGAGCGTGTTCTCTCAGTAATTAATAACCAGGAGCTTGAAGATTTCTTTTTGTTGGAAATTATCAGAGAGCGAGACAAGGGAGATACTGTTACTTATGAGCAATTCCGTAAAGAAATGGGATGGAACTGATCCTGGAAAAATCCTTTATAAAGGAATTGAAAAAATGTCCTGTATTTGTTCAAAGGCAGGTTGACAGTGTGTTGAAAAGTATTGCGGGTGCAACGGAGATCTCGCATGTGCCCGATTGTACCATAATTCAAGGCCAGGGGAAAAAGGCATATTATCGGATAAGGGTAGGCGGGTATCGCATTGGCCTAAAATATGAAAACGGAATGATCAAGATCGTCACGATCATCACAATCCAGTCACGGGGCGATATTTACAAGAAGTTTCCTCCAAAATAGTTGTTACACTTCTTCCTCTTCGTTCGTTTTACGCTTCTCGGCCAGCCGCCGTTTGACAATATCTCCCGGATATTTTAACGCCAGCTCGCGAATGTCGTAGGTGAATTCTTTGAAAGTTTCTTCCCAAATCTCCGCTTCGCCGGGTTCGTATTTGTAAAAACCATGTGAGTTGAGAATGCCCTTTCCATCTTCGCGTACGACTTTGTCGATCAGCTCGGGTACTTCCGTGCTGTTATTAAGCGTAGGAAGCAGGTTTTTCATCACAGTATGGTAAGCGGGAACGCCGGTGAGGTCCATCCAGCGGAAAACGCCCACGAGCGTCATGAAATAGCCCGCATTGTTCCGGCAGGAGCGGTCGACGTCCTCGATGGTTGCGTAACCGTTCTCTACCAGACTGATGGCCTCGCGGTACATGGCGTACATCAGGCGGTTGGTGATAAAGCCGGCAATGTCCTTTCTGACCAGAATAGGTTCTTTACCCCACAGGTGTGAGAGTTCATAAAGGTATTCGCCGTTTTTAATATCGGAGTCATCTCCGCAAATGATTTCCAGAAAGCGGGTTGTATGCGCGGGCTCGGTCCAATGCAAGCCCAGAAAACGTGAGGGATGTTGCGTCAGTTTTTGAAGCTGGCTTATCGGGATAGCCGAAGTATTGCTGGTAAGCAATGCATCGGCCGAAATCTCCTTTTCGATCTTTTGGTACACCACGTTCTTGATATCGATATTCTCAATGGTACACTCGTTCACGAGCTTGCAGGGATAAAGCACCGAATAGTCTTCGGTAATGATCAGTCTCCGAAGATAAAATTCAGGTTCGTTATCGATAATGCCGTTTTCCCAGGCGTTTTGCAAATGTTCGCGGATGCGGCGTTCGGCATGATCGAGATCGGCGGAAATAGGGGCAACGGCGGCCACCGGGTGACCAGCGATCAGTAAACACGTTACAATGCTGCAACCCATTAAACCAAGGCCCACGATGCCGACGGGTATTTCATTTGGATTCATTTCAAAGGCGGATTTAGGATTATGGAGGTAATATAGCGTTAAAAGCACCTCCGGCAGACCGGTTACTACAAAAAAAGCCCCGGAACCATTGATTCCGGGGCTTATATCGACCTGTTCTAAGATCTAACGTGACCAGCTTTCCACTTCACTTTCCACTTCTTCTCTGGTCTTGCCGATCCTCTTCTGAATTTTTCCAAGAAGTTCGTCTTCTTTTCCTTCTTCATAAAGCAGGTCGTCATCGGTCAAGTCAGCGTATTGTTGCTTGAACTTTCCTTTAAGTTCGTTCCAGTTTCCTTTGACTTGTTGTGTGAATGCACTCATGATTGTGTGGTTTTTAGTTTGGTAATGACGCCTTGCGACGCTTTCTGCATTATCAATTTAAAGAACCATTCCAACATGAAAACCGGCCCTGGGCGCGTGTTTTACAGTAATCAATGAGCAAAAAATTACACGGAACGTCCCAAAAGCGTCGCTAGTGAGCCGCGATAGATGTCAGTCTGAGCGAAGTCGAAGACAGTCCATACGGCACGTCTTCGACCGCCCGGCCGCCCGGTCCGCTCCTGACAGACATTATCCAATCAGCTTATTCAAACGCACGACGCCCTGCACCATCGATCGCACCGAGTGATAGTTGACCTTCCATGAGTGGCTCATGTGCTTCCAGATAGGCTCGCCCTGACGCGTCAGCAGCGGGAGCCATTCGCCTACCGAATGATGGATCATTTTATCAAATACAAAACGATGGGTGGCGTCATATGCTTTCAGGTACTTTTCGTTGCCATACACCCGGTAAGCATCGAGCATGCCGATGATCACCTCAGCCTGCTGCCAGAACTCCTTCTCCCGGTCGTACACCTCGCCCGCATGTGATCCTTCCACGTACACGCCCCCGAATTCCCAGTCGATCCCGTGTTCCACGGCGTGGTCGTAGGACGCTCTGAGTTGGTCGTGGTACTCGTCGTAAGGGATGCCCGCGATGTCGAGCGCATGCATGAGCAACCACGCGAACTCTACATTGTGGCCATAGCTGGTGTTGTCCTCAGCAGCACTTTTCAGCCCGTCCTCGGTGAAACGGTCCCAGCCCCAGATAATGTCGAATTTGATCTGCGGTGCAACGGTCCAGTCTTCCCAGAACTGCGGGATGCCGGTCCTGTATTGCGGGTGCATGATCTTGTTGATCAGCAGGCGGATAATCTCAACGAGTTTGCGGCGATGGACCTGCTTGCCCGACGCTTCATACAATGTCGTGAATGCCTCCATAAGGTGCATATGCGCGTCGAGCGTCTTGCGGTCACCGCCTGCAGCGCCTGGCCCTTTGAGGTCCCAGTTGCGGTGGAACATTTCGAAATAGCCGCCATAGTAAGTATCGGCACCGTGTTTTTGCAATAAATCGAAAACCTTTTCTGCATATTCCAAACCGCGCGGATCGCCCGTGGCCAATGTGTATTCGGCAAGACTGTAAATTGCAAAACTATGCCCGTAGACTATCTTTTCGTCTATTTTGACGTTGCCTTTGCGGTCCATTAGCCAGTAAAAGCCGCCATATTCATTGTCCCACATTTTGTTGATCAGAAAATCCACCCCATGCCGGGCAATGTCGGCGTAACGGCCGTCCCCATAACCTGCCCGGTGGGCGGAGGAGAAGGTATAAACCGTGCGTGTCTGAGCGATCAGAGACTTTTCATCCTCGCCCGAATCGTTGCCGGCATTATCGAAGTGGGTAATAAAACCGCCATTTTCCTTGTCCACACAACGATTTTCCCAAAAAGGCAGGAGCTCGTTGGTCAAATGCTGGCGGATTTCTTCGCGGTAACTTTTCAATTGATCTACATTCATTGGTCTAAGAAATGGTCAGAGTGTTAAATGGTTGTTGGATATTACTTCAAGGGCCGTCGTACTGGCTATCGGTACGGCGATTATCACTATAAATATTTTTTTCTGGAATATTTACTCTCTGACAGACTCGGGCAAAGGCGCGTAATTTGCAAATGCTGATCCATACTTCGTAATTCGCAATGAATTCATCAATCCCGATCCCCATGAGTAATTCTGAAATCGTAGAAGTCCTCGAACTAACGGCCAAGCTGCTGGAACTGCACAATGCTGACCCTTTCAAAATCAAAGGATATTCCGTAGCTGCTTTTTACCTGGATAAATACAAGGAAAGCGAACTGCAATTCATGACCGAGCAGGAGCTGACCAAATTACAGGGGGTAGGGAAAAGTACCGCCACAAAAATTGTGCAGATCGCAAAAACCGGCACATTCCCCGAGTTGGAAGAGCTGATTTCCAACACCCCGCTGGGCGTGATGGAAATGTTCAATATCAAAGGCATTGGTCCGAAGAAAATCGCTGTCCTATGGCAGGAGCTGGGTATTGATAACCTGCATGAGCTGGAACTGGCCTGTCTGAATGGCACGGTCGCCAAAGTGAAAGGTTTCGGGGCGAATACCCAGCAGAAAATCCTGGATTCGCTGGCATTCTTGAAAGATCAGGCCGGGAAACTGCGCATGGACAAAGCCGAGGCCGTTGCGCAATTGATCGTCGCTGAATTGAAAAAGACATTTGACCAGGTAGAAGCAGCCGGTGAAATAAGAAGGAAATCGGAGGTCGTAGAAACGATCCGTATTCTTGTTGGAACCGATTCTCCGGCGCTTTTGCAAAATACTATCGGCGAAATAGAGTTGCTGGTGCAGGACGAAAAGATCTCATCGCCGTTTGTATGGCGGGGGCATGTGCAGGACGTGGCAGTGGCGATTGAAATCGTGGCTGTAAAACCTAAGCGTTTGGTGAACGAGCTTTTTCTTGAAACCGCCGGCGAGGACCACCTTGGATTGGCAGGGGTTTCCGGCGGTACCATCTGGCGGCATGCCTATTATGAAACCGTCGACACCGAACAGGCTATTTATGAAAAGGCCGGCCTGCCATACATCGTTCCGGAAATGCGCGAGGGGGCAGGGGAGCTCGCCTGGGCAGAAACACGCACGCCCGATCAGTTGGTCACATGGGATGATCTCAAAGGTATTTTGCACAATCACAGCACCTATTCCGACGGCCAGCACACCCTCGAACAGATGGCGCTTTACTGCCGGGAGCTGGGCTTCGAATACCTGGGCATCGCCGACCACTCACAAACTGCCACTTATGCGCAGGGACTAAAGGTTGAAGATGTGATCCGTCAGCATGAAGAAATAGCAAGACTCAATGCGCGATTTGCTGTCGAAAATCCTGCAAAGCCCTTTAAAATCCTCAAAGGTATAGAATCGGACATCCTCGGCGACGGCTCGCTTGATTACCCAACAGATGTGCTGGCGTCATTCGACTACATCGTTGCCTCGGTTCACAGCAATCTGACGATGACATTGGAAAAAGCCACTGCACGCTTGCTGAAAGCGATTGAAAATCCCTATACAACCATTTTGGGCCACCCGACCGGCCGCCTGCTCCTTTCCCGCGAAGGTTACCCGATCGATCACCAGGTTATCATTGATGCCTGTGCGGCCAATGGCGTCGTCATCGAGATCAACGCCTCCCCCTGGCGCCTCGACCTCGACTGGCGCTGGATCGCCTACTGTATGGAAAAGGGCGTTATGCTCAGCATCAATCCGGACGCCCATGCAATGGAAGGTTATCTGGATATGCATTATGGCGTAGCGAATGCACGAAAGGGTGGCTTGACGAAGGATATGACCTTTAATGCGTTGGGCCTGGGTCAAATGGAAGAGTATCTGAGAGGCCGGGCTGGAAGGGTAGGTTAACTATTCTTAAAGCGCAGTTGTAAAATAGTATTACTATTTTGATAGTGTACTTGTAAAATAATAATGCTTCGAAGTAAAAGAAACGGCAACGGAGTCTGATTTTAAGGGCACCGAACCGCTGGCAAAAAACCTAAGCATTACCGAATCGTTTGTCATCGGCAGGCACCCTGTACGGCTGTTCGATGGACTCGTTTGGGGAGGCTTCCTTTTGTAAGCCCTCCCCAATGCCATCCTACATCACAGCACCCGCACTTCCTCTTCCTTGTTGAGTATCCCCTCCGGCAGGTTCGCGGTGATTCCGGTTCGCAATGCGTCTATCAGCCGGGCTTTCATTTGTTCCCGATTTACGACGAGACAAACTTCCCGAGCGGGTTCGGGGAAGCGGAAATGGCGGATGTGTTTCTGCCGTTCTTCGGAGAGCTCCATGATAGCCATTTCGGGCAGGATGGTAATGCCGCCGTTTCGTTCGACCATGCGGATCAGCGTTTCGATACTCCCCGACCGGTAGCTGAAACTGCTGCCGAACTGGCTGCTGCGGCTCAACTCGCAAAGTCTTTGGATCTGCGTGCGGAAACAGTGGCCTTCTTCCAACAGCCAGAGCTCGTTCGGTTCAATGTCCGTTGGCAGGATGTATTGTTTGGAATACAGATCCGTTTTTTCAGAGACATAAGCGTAAAACCGCTCCTTGTACAGCGGAATTTCCTGCAAACTGTTTTCCTCAGAAACCGATGCGATAATGCCAACGTCGATGTTCCCCATTTTAAGTTCGGTAATGATCCGGTCGGTGATCATTTCTGAGACGTGGAGCTTGATATCCGGAAAGTTTGAAATAAACGGGTTTACAAAATGTGGTAGTAAATAGGGCGCTATGGTGGGTATAACGCCCACGTGCAGCTCTCCCGACAAGTCGCCGTTAAAATGCTTGGCGATCTCATTGATGCGGGAGGTTTCGCGCAGAATCGTTTTCGCCTGATCGATGATCTCGCGCCCGATGCTGGTTGGGACGATGGGCTGCTTGGTCCTATCGAAAATTTTCACAGAAAGCTCCTCTTCGAGTTTTCTTATCATCATAGAAAGAGTAGGCTGGGTCACATTGCAGTGCTCGGCGGCTTGTATGAAATGACGGTGATTGTCGACGGCGACGATATATTCCAGTTGCTGGATATTCATTTTGAATGCTGTATAAATTTCATTTATGCAAAAGTAATAGTTATCACTTTGATTGATCTAGTAAAAGTGCGGCTTTTTGTAATGATTGATTAGCGACCAGGGACTTCATCTGAATAATCGCGATTCTATTTAGCTCGATAATTCTTTCGTCGGCAAGTCGCCCCTACCCAATCAGCATTGCATTAATACTCTCCAGATTCGACAGCACCACCAGCTGTTCCAGTGTTGCGGAATCGCGCAAGTTGCCGAGGTTAGGATTTTTATTATTCCAATCACGTGCAGTCATGCCAAACAATGCCAGGTTTAATATGTCGGCTTCCCCGGCGTAGATTTTACTGATGGCGACCGGATCGAGCTCCTTGGGGATCAGATTTTCCTTGATGGCGTCGGTCTGGATGGTGTAATTGATCTTTGCCAGACTGCGCCTTAGATCCCAGTCAAGCTCCAAGCGCTTGTTTTCCTCGTCTTTTAACCGCTGGAATTCCTTGATCAGATAGAGCTTGAAAGCCGGTGAAATCCACGAGGCAAATTCGAAAGCGATGTCGCGATGCGCGAATGTTCCACCGTAATGTCTTCCTGATTTCGATATGATACCGATCGCATTGGTTTTTCAATCCAATGTTTGGAGGTTAGCACATAGCTGTTACTTCCGGATTCACTTTTAACATTCTCGAATTCGAGTATGTTAAAAGCGGGATTGTGCAGTTGCTCCCACAGACCATTGAACTCAATGGTAAACCTGTTACGCATCCAGTTTGCAATGACTAGGCCCGGTGCTCTGTCCTTCTGTCGGGCAATGTCGGTCAGTGAAATATAGTCGCTGTTTTCTCGACTCAATATGCCAATTTCCTGATTCTTAACGACAAGCTTTTGATTTTTCATTTGAAAGAATGTTTAGCGTTTAACATTCTTCTTGATACGCATCGCTTTTGAAAAGGCAACAGCTTGTAGTAGCATTAAACTACCATTAAATTCGATTCTTCGAAGGCTCCATTCCATTACATTTCCCTCTGGAATTGTAACTTAGCTCTCCTTAAATTATCGTTCACATTAATTTTTATCAACTATGAAGAACCTGAAAGCATGGATGTTGCTGGCCCTGATGGCGGTGGCGACACCGATTTTTGCGCAGACTACCGCAGAAAAGCAGAAGACGGAAGCGAAATTGAAAAAGGACGGTACACCCGATAAACGTTACAAAGAAAACAAGCATCTCAAAAAAGACGGTACGCCCGATAAACGTTATAAAGCAAACAAGGCCGATACCACCAAGGCCGCAAAGAAAAAATAACAAGCAGAATACATCAGCCCGAATATTTTCTGGGAAAATTTAGGGTAAGCGCCCGACCGGTTGTCAATATACCGTACAACCCGAGTCGGGCGCTTATTTTTTTACATAAACCAGTCAATGCAATGAATGCAGCCTTCGCGGATGACCACCTAACGGTTTTGAGCAGGGACAGGGAATCGGAGTTTGAGAAAGTTTTCAAAAAACATTTCAAAGGACTGCACGCCTATGCCTGCACTATTTTGAAGGACGATATCATGGCCGAGGAAATGGTCCAGAATGTGTTTTGCAGGCTTTGGGAGAAAACCGATCATATCGATATCCGCGAGTCGGTCAGCGGGTACCTTTACCGGTCGGTGTACCACGAAAGCCTGAACTATCTCAAACACCTGAAAGTACGGGAAGCACATCGCGATTACACCTTGCATCAGGAACAACAGACCGCCCACGCTTCGCACGCCCTCGAACTGTCGGAGCTCGAAACACGCCTGGACAATGCATTGCGGGAGCTGCCCGAGAAATGCCGGACGATTTTCCAGATGAGCAGGTTCGAAGAATTGAAATACCAGGAAATAGCGGACCGACTGCAAATGCCTGTCAAAACGGTCGAGAACCAGATGGGCAAGGCATTGCGGCTTCTACGGGTCAAACTGGCGGATTTTCTTCCGGCTTCCTTTTTACTTTTTTTCCTCAGCTGATCAGTCATGAAAACAGAACACAACCCGAACATAGATGAATTGCTGGTGAAGTCGATGCTCGACGAAGCCAGCATTGCCGAGCAGATCGAGATTAAACAATGGCTGCTGGACGACGAGGACAACCAGCAGTATTTCGAGCATTTCGAACTGATCTGGAACGAAAGCAAACGCCTCGCGCGAACAAGTACCATAGACGAAAATGCAGCCTGGGAGCGGTTTAAGGTACGTGCGCAAGGCAAGGATCAAAAGGCGGCAGAGGTAATCCCCATGTACCCCAAACCAGTGTTCAGGATATTGAGGATGGTAGCAATGGCGCTCATGACAGTCGGCGTAGGCTGGCTAAGCTACATCTTCGCGATACGAAGTTCCTCCAAAGAAATGCTGACGATCAGTTCCGGGGCCCAGACGGTTACCGATACGCTGCCGGATGGTTCGATCGTAACCCTCAACAGGAAATCGAGCATTAGCTATCCCCGTGAATTCGCGGGCGGCACTCGCCCCGTAACGCTAACAGGAGAAGCATTTTTTGATGTGCAGCCTGATAAATCGAAACCTTTTCTGATCTCTGTCAATGATGTAACGGTCAAGGTAGTGGGTACTTCATTTAATGTGAAAGACAATGCACAGAAAACGGAGGTAATCGTCGAAACGGGCATTGTCGAGGTTTCCAGGGACACCCAGCGCATACGCATTACCCCCCGGGAGGAGGCAACGATCGTGAAGGCCAGCGCTGAAATGCGAAAGGGTGTTACCGTGGACGAATTCCACAATTACTACCGTACCCGCAGGCTGTTTTGTGATGGTACCCCCCTTTGGCGACTGGTTGAAATCCTGAATGAAGCCTATGAGGCAGACATCGTCATCGGTAACCAACGATTGAAGAACCTGCCTATCAATACCACATTTGATCAGAATTCACTTGAAAGTATCCTGGGTGTCGTCAGCGAAACCCTTTCACTCAAAGTTGAACACCATGGCGACCAGATCATTTTGAAATAGCCTTATCTTTCGGGATGAATCAGAATTCTATATTACGATGTGTTTTAAGGCTGGCTGTGATATTGGTAGTGTACCCGTGCGGATGTTTTGCCCAGCAGATTTTGAATAAACCGGTTGATATCTCCGTGAAGGGGCAGCCGGTTTCTGCTGTTTTGAAATCCATAAGCGAGCAAGGGAAATTCTATTTTTCCTACAACAGTAACCTGATCTCCGGTGACAGCCTGGTTACAGTAAATGCGGCCCGGCAGCCGGTGCGGCAAGTGCTCGATCAGCTTTTTTCCAACAAATTTCAATACAAGGAAAAGGGCGATTACCTGATTATCTTGCCGGCGGCCAGGGAAAAGTCTTTTCATATCAGTGGCCTCATTCTCGATGATGAGACTGGAAAGCCGGTCGATTATGCGAGCGTCTATTCACGGCAACTGCTTGTGTCGACGCTTTCGCAAGACGACGGCGGCTTCCGCCTGCGCATTAGGGAACGCTCCTTTCCCATTTATCTGACCGTGAGTAAGGTAGGGTATGGAGATACGACGATGGTTATCAGCAACACCGACGAGGCGGCGCGGACCATGCGCATTCAACCCAAAGCGGTAGACCTTGACCCGCTGATCGTACGGTATTCGGAAGGCGAGTCCACCTGGCTCGGCCGCCTGTTCCTTTCACAGCGACTACGCGCGCAGAGCCGGAATATTGGCAGGTTCTTTGTCGCGTTGCCCTACCAGGCATCGCTCACGCCCGGGCTGGGTACGCATGGGCGCATGAGCGGGCAGGTAGTCAATAAGTTTTCGCTGAATGTCGCAGGCGGATATACGGCGGGTGTCAACGGGGTCGAGATCGCCGGCGGTTTTAATATTTCAAAGGAAAATGTCCGCTATGTGCAGCTTGCGGGAGCATTTAACGTGGTTTCGGGGCATGTTAATGGCGTGCAGATAGCCGGTTTCAGCAACAATGTGCTCGATTCGCTCAAAGGCGTGCAGGTTTCCGGTTTCAGCGGGATGGTTCGCAAACACGTCGAAGGTGTGCAGATAAGCGGTTTTTTAAGCAGGGCCGGAGACGGCATTGCAGGAGCTCAGATTTCGGGGACTATCAACCTGGCCCGCAACGGAGGCCATGGCGCGCAGATCACCGGCGGATACAATCAGGTACGCGGCGTTTTTGAAGGCGTACAAATTGCCGGTGCGGCTAATAATGCCCGCGATTCGATCCGTGCGACCCAGATTTCGGGGGGGCTCAACATGGCCAGCAACATCAGGGGAGTACAGCTTGCGCCATTCAATTATGCCAAAATAATGCGAGGCGTGCAAATAGGCATCGTCAACATTGCCGATAGCTCGTCCGGTGCCAGCATTGGTCTTTTCAATTTTGTCCGGAAAAGCACTTCCAATATCTCGGTATATGCAACCGATATAGCGCCGTTGAATGTGGCCTGGAAGATGGGAACGCACCGGTTTTACAGTCTGCTGATGGCCGGTATGGGACTTAATGGCGATAAAAAAGTCCGAACCTACGGAGCCGGTTTCGGACGCGAGTTTTTCCCTTTCAAAAAGGCGGGATTTTTTGTGGAGATATTAAACCAGAACCTTTACCTGGGAGATTGGGAGAAGATGCCGTCGTTGTACCGCCTGCAGATTGCGGCTACTTACAAGCTCGGAAAACATTTCATGCTGTTCGGCGGCCCTTCCTATACGATTTACGATCATGACGGCGTGGAGACTGGCAAAGGCTATCAGCAATTTCCGCCATCGGGCTATCCGAAAATCGATCTCGGGAGCAATAAAACTTCGTCCTGGATCGGCTGGCAGGCGGGTGTCAGCTGGCGGTACGGGAAATTGTAAAGACAATATAAAAGCCCTCAGCTTGTGCCAGGGCTTTTATAGTATTCAGGTATAATGCGGGTTAGTCTATACCAACACCTGCACTGACGTAGCCTGTCATGACTGTGGCAACGTCAATACCTGCTGTGACAGTGGCCGAAAAGACGAGTAACAGCCTCGTGCCCGCGGTAACGGGAACCGCAAGGTTGGCAGTGCCTGACGATGCCGTGCCGATCGCCAGAATCCCTGTCGCGGAGGGGGACATGTCTACGGTAGCACCGGGAATGGCTGTAAAGAGGTTGGTTCCTGCGGCGGCCTGATACAATTGCCCCCGAATGGTAACGGTCGATCCGATCAGGACCACCGCGGCAGTACTGCTGAAAGTGCCGGAAATGGAGGAAATGGTACCTGCACGGGGAACTGTAAAGGCCATGTTGGTAAGCGATGTTCCGTCTATGATCCCACCCAATGCCGATATACCTGTCGCAGAAGACCCGAAGCCCAGTACCGTGCCGGTGTTGAGCAAGCCTCCCAATACAGTCGTCAACACAGCGGGAGCGCCGGAGGCATAGGGAATAATTGCACCTCCACCGGCGGCCGCGGATGTCAGTGGTAACCAGGTAGTGCCGTCATAGTAATAGAAACCCGGTGTCGAGTCGGTTTGATATATCAGCAGACCAGTGGCGGGACTGGCGATCAGTGACCGGTTGAGTAGCGTCATTCTTGGTATCAAAAGACCTTTATCGGTAGCCTGAACATCCAGCTGCGCGCTTGGATCAGGCGAGATGGTCCCGATTCCAACCTGCGCGTAAGTAGTGAATGCAAATAGGGCCAGGAGGCAACTTAACAGGGCTCTTTTTATGTTTTGGAAAGAGATAGGGACTAAATATCTGTTTTTCATAGGGATGCAAGGTTTACTGTTTAATAATTTTTAGAATCTGCACTTTGCCGTCTTCTGTTTCAACCTTCACGAGGTAAGTGCCGGCAGGGTAGTTTTTCATGCTGAACTCCTCTCCCGGCGTCGGTTTTAACAGATTCAGGAACGTCCGCCCTGCCAGATCGGTGACTTTTATGCTGGCGAGTGCTTCTTTGGAACCGATGAGCAATTTGTCGACCACGGGATTGGGATAAGCGCTGATCAGCCATGAAGAGCCGAGCTGGATAGACTGGATTTTGCTGTAAGCGTAGCTGCCGTCAACATCGACCATTTTCAGCCGGTAATACTGTGTTCCGAACCGCTGCGCCAGATCCTGGAAGGAGTAATCTTTTTGGTGCGAGCTTGTATTCGCCGCATTGACCATACCCAATGCATTCCATTTTCGTAAATCTTCGCTTTGCTGAATTTCAAAGTGATCGCTGTTTTTCTCTTCCGATGTCTGCCAGTAAAGTACCGTCGTATTCTCCACACGTTTCACCTGAAATCCAATCAGGCTTACCGGTAATGCACCTTCCTGTGCGGCGGTAAGCGAGGTAAAATTGGTAAGGGGAAGGGTGTTGGAAATGTAGTGCTGGCCGACGTTTACGGTGCTTCCGGTCGTCGATACGAAATTGGTGTTGCCGTGATTGAGCTGCAATGTGCTTTCGGTGTTGCCGTTAAGCTCCGAAGCCCGGTAGAAGAACCCTGCAACACCTGTAAAATTAACTGGTGTAGTCAGGTTGTAGACCCTCGCAATGCTGGGCGGAGCTCCCGGAATGGGGGTAGGCGTGATCGTGAGCGTTTGCGAAACAAGCGAAAAATCGACGCTTGGTTTCAGCGTAAGGCTGTCGATAAAGACCTGCGTGTTTTGAGCGATAAAGAAACCATCGGTTCCTGCTGTAAACTGAGCATGGGCGGCCAGGGTTGGAAGTAATGCCAACTGACAGAAAAGTAGATAACGTTTCGTCATAGAGATTGGGGTTGGGTGTAAGAAAATGTGACAATTTAGATAAATGTATATAAACATTTAAAGAATGCTAGATATTTGAGTAAAATAATTTCTATAAAAAAATCCAGATAGCGAATACAGTTTGTAGACATATATTGACTTGTAGTTTTGACTAAGTCTACTTTAATTTTTTTGACAAAAAGTTAGGGTAAGCAGCATTCCGGTTGTCGGTTAAATGCATACGGTTTGAACCGCTCGACTTGAAGGCCTGCAAGACAGCGGAAGCGTATGCATTTCAACCATCAGTTTCTTTAAATGCATTACCATGAAAAATTTGCTTTTTGATCCATCCAGAATATTCTTCATCACCATACTGTTAGTCGCCATTTCGTTTCGCTCCATTGCCCAGCGGGGTGCCGCCCAGCGGAGTGCCGCCCAGCGGGACACCGCCCTGGTGCATATCGGCTTTATCTATCCGATCAGTTCCAATGGCAAGCAGGCCGCTTCCATGACCAACCGGTTTTCCCTGCATGTGATCGCCGGCCTTTCCAAAGGCGAGACAGGCGTCGCCCTGGCGGGTGTAGCCAATGTGGTGAAAGAAAATGTGCACGGTGTACACATGGCCGGGGTAGCGAATGTCATCGGGAAGAATGCGGGTGGTGCCCAGCTGGCCGGTGTGGCCAACGTAACGGGCAACAACGCGGAAGGAGCGCAACTGGCTGGCTTTGGCAATATTGTTGCGCATGAAGCCAAAGGGGCACAAATAGCAGGTTTTATGAACCTGGCCGAAAATGCGGGCGCGGTGCAGGTGGCCGGATTTACAAACATTGCCCGGAAAAACATAAAAGGAGCCCAGGTGGCAGGTTTTCTCAACAAGGCCGGTGACGTAAATGCCCAGATAAGCGGTTTTGCCAACGTAGCGAAAAAGGTCAGGGGCATCCAGCTGGCGGGGCTGATCAATATTGCCGACAGCAGCGATTACCCCATCGCGCTTTTCAACTTTATCAAAAACGGTGAAAAATCGGTCGCACTCACATTCGACGAGACGATGACCGGAATCGTCTCCTTCCGCTCGGGTGGGCGTGTGCTGTATGGCATCGCCGGGGTAGGGTACAATTTCAAAGATAACGCCAAGGCCATGTATGCTGCGGAAGGTGGCCTGGGCGCGCACATCCCCCTGGCTAGCAGCCTACGCCTTAACCTGGAAGCAGTTAGTCATACGCTAACCGATTTTGACGGGGGCCATTATAACAAAAACTCCCTCCGCGTGCTGCCTGCATTGAGACTCGGCAACCGTTTCGAAGCATTTGCCGGGCCGACGCTCAACTACGTGTCCTACGAGCGCGAGAACAATTATGATTTTGTCAAAAAATACATCTGGAAAAACAACAGCTCCAAGGACTTCCAGGGATTGTTTGTAGGGTTCAACGTAGGCGTGCAGTACCTATTCTAATGCAGGCGCTCCGGTTCAGGCTGGCCCTATGGGGCTGGCGTTCCCTGTCCGACCTGATTTTCCTGGTGCTCTTTAAACTCTGGCCTTACCGCCGCCATATGGTGCTGCTGAATATGGCCCGCTGTTTTCCGACGCGTTCCGAAAAGGAGATTCGGCAGATGGTCACGGCCTATTTCCGCCATTTGGCCGACCTGATTGTTGAGCCGTTCATGATTGGCGGTGTTGCGCCGGGCAGCCTCGGGAAATTGGTCAACTTTGAAAATACCGCGTTGATCGACAGGCTTTTGCAAGACAACAAACAGATTGTAGTCATGGCTACACACTATGGAAGCTGGGAATATCTGCTATCGCTGCCGCTTCAAACCAATTGCCAGGTACTGGCCGCCTATTCACCGGTATCAAATAAGTGGTTGAACAGCTGGTTGTTGAAGTTGAGAAGCCGCTTTGGTGTAATGCTGGTCCCGAAATCGGAATGGTACCGGCGGACATTGGGGTGGGACATGGGTTCTCCTGCCATTTTCGTGACCATTGCCGACCAGCGGCCGCCGGCGTCGGGCAAGTACTACCTCAACTTCATGAACCGAAAGACATTTATTCAGTCGGGTGCGGCGCGCATTGCCGTCCAGCGCGATTGTCCGGTCGTGTACCTGGATGTGACCAAAAAGAACCGGAACGCTTATCATTTCAGATTCCGGCTCATTACCTCGCAGGCGCGTGAGCTAGGGGAAGCCGGGATTATGGAACATTATTATAAAGCCTTGGAAAACACCATTCAACGGCAACCGGAGTTATGGTTGTGGTCTCATAACCGATGGAAGTTCCATGTCCGGGATGGTCAGAAGCCTGTCAGCGCCCTGAAATTGTTGTAATATTCAGCAAACGGTAGGTCTTTTCCCCAATCCGAGATTTTAAAGTTGTTTTTGTAAAATATTGGAAATGAGTTCCTTGCTAGAAATGGGTTTCGGTGGGAACCATAATTTTACCAGGCGGCGGTCAAACCAATTATTTACTAAAACAAAGCATTATGAGAAAATTAGCATTCATGGGTGTGTTTGTGATCGCCGGGATGGTGGCTGCATGTAATGACGACGACGAGACAACAGACCCAACTCCCGTATTGCCCGAACTGAAAGTTTCCACAACACTTTCCGGTGCAAACGAAGTACCCGCTAATCCATCAACAGCTACGGGTTCAGTAGATGGTATATTAGACCAGGAATCGAGGATTTTGAGCCTTAACATCGTGTACAGCGACTCCGCAGCGTCGGATTCGGCATCGGCCGACTCGGTTTTTACTCCGACCGGCTGGCACATCCACAAGGGATCTGCCGATTCGACAGGTGCAGTAGTAATAGACTTCGGCACCGATTTCAAAACACCCTTTGCATTTAAAGACACGCTCACCGAGGCGCAAGTGGCCGATCTGAAAGCAGGTTTGTATTATGTAAACATTCATACAGCCAAATATCCGAACGGCGAGATCAGAGGTCAGCTGAAAGCTGAGGAATAACCACTGATTTCACTCAGATAGAGCAAAAAGAAGAGCGGCATCCGTATGGAGCCGCTCTTTTTGCTATGAGCGGATAAGTAGTAATACTTTTTTAGAACAGGCCTCTGGCTTTTTCTAGGGCAGTGTCCAGTCCGCTGGCATCGGAACCACCCGCCGTTGCGAAAAATGGCTGTCCACCACCGCCGCCGCGGATCTCCTTGGCCAGGTCTTTCACGATCTTGCCTGCATTCAGCCCGGTTTCCTGAACGATGTTTTCGGCGATGAACACCGAAAGCTGCGGCTTGCCGCCGATCTCGGCCCCGAAGACTGCGATCAGGTTCTCGACCTGGTCACGTAGCTCGTAGGAGAGTTGTTTCAATGAATCCGCGCTTGGGACATCCACCTTCTGCACGATCAGGTTGAATGTGCTGTGGGTTTCCATGTTTTCAACCAAAGTGGTTTTCAGGGCCTGAATCTTCTCGTTTTCGAGTGCCGCAATCTTTTTCTGTAATGCTGAGCGCTCTTCGATCAGACTTTCAACCGCTTTGACAAGGTCGGTAGGGCTTTTAAGCAAATCTTTGATTTTGTTCAAAGTTTCTTCCTGCTGGCGCATTAATTCCAGTGCTTTCTCACCGGTAACAGCTTCAACCCGCCGAACGCCGGCTGATACCGAACCCTCTGAAATGAATTTGAACACGCCGATCTCACCCGTAGAAGGTACATGCGTACCCCCGCAAAGCTCGAAAGAGAACTTGGGGTCGAAGATGATCAGACGCACGAAATCGCCATATTTCTCGCCAAAAGTAGCCGTAGCACCTGCGTCCAGCGCCTGCTGAATAGGTACGTTCCTTCTTTCGTCCAGAGCGATATTCTCGCGGATCTTTTCATTTACGCGGTCTTCGATTCTTTTCAGCTCTTGGTCGGTCACTTTCGAGAAATGGGCAAAGTCGAAACGCAACACTTCGTCATTTAGGAACGAGCCTTTCTGGCTTACGTGTGTACCCAGCACCTCGCGCATAGACGAGAGCATCAGGTGCGTAGCGGTGTGGTTCGACTTGATTTTATTACGACGGTCGATATCGATTTTGGCAGTGATAATCCCGGCTTCCGACAATGCCTCATCCAGGTTCTTATCGCGGGAAATATGTACAAAAAGATCGTTTTCCTTCTTAGTATCAACAATCGCAATCCTCCTTCCTCCTTCCTCCTTTTTCTCCCCATTTAAAAGAAGTTCGCCAGTGTCCCCAACCTGTCCCCCCATTTCTGCATAGAAAGGGGTGCGGTCGAGCACGATATGGTATTCCTCACCGGTTTTGGTTTTCACCTTGCGGTACTTTACGATATGGCTGTGGGTTTCTTCAAAATCATAGCCCAGGAATTCCACACCATCATATTCACGCAGTTCGATCCAGTCGGTCGCTTCTTTGGCTGCGTCCTGGCGGGAGCGCTTTTTCTGCTCGGCCAATGCATCTTGATAACCTGTTTCATCGATCTGGAAGCTTTTCTCACGTGCGATCAATGCAGTAAGATCGACCGGGAAACCGAAGGTGTCGCTCAGTTCAAACACCTCGTCGCCCGGGATGGTATTGATACCTTTTTCTTTCAGGCCGGAGGTTATGGCGTCCAGCCGTTTCAAACCTGATTCGAGCGTGCGCAGGAAGCTTTTCTCTTCTTCCAGGATCACACGGGTCACAAATTCTTCCTGGTCTCTCAGCTCGGCGAACACATCCTTGAACTGCTCGGCCAGTACCGGCACCAGCTTGTGGAAGAATGGTTCCTGGAAGCCCAGGTAGGAATATCCGTAACGCACGGCGCGGCGCAGGATCCGGCGGATCACATAACCGGCCTTCACGTTGGATGGCAGCTGACCGTCGGTAATAGCGAAGGCTACCGCCCGTATGTGGTCGGAAATCACGCGCATGGCAATGTCCGCGAAAGGCTCGTCGTTCTGCCCGTATTTTTTGCCCGAAAGCGTTTCCAGTACCTGAATGGTGTTTTGGAAAACGTCGGTGTCATAGTTTGAAGTTTTTTGCTGGATGGCCATGCAAAGACGCTCGAAACCCATTCCGGTATCAACGTGTGTCGATGGAAGGGGGATCAGCGAGCCATCGGCCTTACGCTCGAACTGCATAAATACCAGGTTCCAGATTTCCACAACCTGGGGATGATCGTTGTTCACCAGCGATTTACCTGACACTTCGGCTACCTCCGCCGGCGAGCGCAGGTCGACATGGATTTCAGAACATGGGCCGCAAGGGCCGGTGTCGCCCATTTCCCAGAAGTTGTCCTTTTTATTTCCAAGGATAATGCGGTCTTCGCCAACGATACCTTTCCACAGGTCCCAGGCCTCCTGGTCGAACGGCACACCGTCGGCCTCATTTCCTTCGAATACCGACACGTATAACCTGTCTTTGGGCAGTTTGTAAACCTCCGTCAGCAGTTCCCACGCCCAGGCGATGGCCTCTTTTTTGAAATAATCGCCAAACGACCAGTTGCCGAGCATTTCGAACATGGTGTGGTGATAGGTATCAAAACCTACATCTTCCAGGTCATTGTGCTTTCCCGATACGCGCAGACATTTCTGGGTATCCGCAATTCGGCGTGAAGGAGGTGTGCCGTTTCCGAGGAAAAAATCCTTGAACTGCGCCATCCCCGAGTTGTTGAACATCAGTGTGGGATCGTTCTTAGCCACCAGGGGCGCCGAGGGTACTATTAAATGTCCTTTGCTGCGGAAAAAATCAAGAAAAGCCTGACGTATTTGATGCGAGGTCATTGTGTCTGTTTTGGTACTTATATCATCATGAAATTTGCCGCAAAGGTACACAGTTGCATTGAGATTAAGTTACTGCCGCTCCGCATATTCGAAATTTCAGCACACCCCACAGTACAGGATGGCTATTTTTGAAATAATATCCTTACTCCTCGGAAAGTGAGTATAAACCCGCAGATGCCTCCTTTTTCAGACATAAAGCTTAACAAACAGATAATACCCGGGATGGTCTGAATTCGGACTTAAGTTTGATAGGCCCTAAAATTCAATCTACTAATATCGATGAAACCGTTTTCAGAGTTATCGGCTGAGGAGTTGGCAATGGAAAACCTCTTCATAAGATGGGTACGGTTTCCTGATGATCCGCCTATCCGCTCGTTTTGGGAAAACTGGATCCTCAAATATCCCGCTCAGAAGGACACCGTCGCCAAAGCGCGCGAACTGGTGCTGATCGCTTCCGACTGGAAGACCGACAACCTTTCCGGTCAGGACGTGAATTCCATCTGGGGCCGCATTATGAGCTCGCTGGATATTATGGGAGACCGGGATTCTAGAAAAAGCGTCCAGGACCGGCCGGCTAGCGGACTTTCGGCAGGCAATATCGTCCTGATCCTGATGTCTGTTACCTTCCTGCTTTTTATCTTTTACTTTATATTGGGCAACTACTGAGCCTGTCGTACCCTCGCTGCTAATTTTATTATTTCCTGAAAAATCTTGACTTTTTAAGGGTGATCGCCATATTCTGCGTCACCTAGAAATCATTGCGCGGTGACATACTGCCGGTGATTTTTCCTGGACCGAAATTGCTCAATCTCAGTGAACATGGAAGCTATTAACCTGACAAAGAACCGGAAAACGGACGCACTGGAAGCTCATGAACCGGCCTCCCCGCTCTGGAACATGCTGCGGGCGGGAAGCGGCGACGCTTTCGAACAGATATTCAGGCATTACTACCCGTCGCTGCTCAACTATGGTCTCCGTTTCAATAAGGATGACGAGGAGGTCAAAGATTGTATTCAGATACTTTTTATGAATATCTGGGAGCGGAAAGCGTTCCTGGGGAACTCTGATTCTATCCGGAACTACCTGCTTGCTTCGCTCCGTCGGCTGATCCTTAAAAGAGCGAAAGTGAACCCGTTAATGATCGCGTTGGAAGACGAAGATTCGCTGTTCCATGTAGAGCTGTCGGCGGAAATGAAGATGATCCACGATCAGACGCTCAAAGAAAATGTGGTCTCCCTTCAAAAGGCGATTCAAAACCTGCCCGCCCGCCAGAAAGAGGCATTGTACCTCAGGTTCTACAATGATCAATCGTTTGGAGAGATCGCGCTGATCATGAATATTTCTACCCGGGCCGTGTATAAGCTCATTTATAAAGCGTTGGATGCGCTTAATGAAGAACTTGCGCCGCTGGGCAGGGATATGCCGTTTGTATTGGGCATTTACTGGTCATTGCTGACGTCGGGGAGCTTACTGATAGAACATGTAGAAGTTGTTAACGATATCATTTAATATCAATTAGAAGGTATTTGAACAAAATGTAAAAATTTTTACAAAAAATTTAACCAGTCGAGGGTCACTCGGTATTTATTCTGGCTTTATCAAAGTAAAGAATAAATATTATCCTATTGGAAGCGCACAAATACGACCGGTTTGGCTACAAGGATTTCGTCCTCGACGACGATTTTCGTGCATGGCTCAACGGCTCCGCCCCCGAAAATGATCATCTGTGGGAGAAATGGCTACTTGCCAACCCATCCCGACACCCCGAAATCGAAAAAGCCCGGAAGATCGTCTATGCCCTGCATTTCCAAGGGAAGCCGGTACCCACCTATGACATTGAGCAGCAATGGAAGCGGCTGGAATCGTCAATCGCCCCGGATGTTCATAAAAACATTGTCGACCGGCCCCGGGGTATCGCTTTTCGCCGGGTGTTCAGGCTCCTTACGGCCGCCTGTATGCTGGTGGGGGCTTTCTTTCTGGCAAGCCGGTACCTGACCTCGCACACTGCCCCTGCCTCTGCTTTTATGCCGGTTGAGCATAAGTCGGCTAACGGCCAGCAACGAAGGCTTCTACTTCCGGACGGCACCCGCGTGACGCTCAATGCCGGCTCGTCGATTTCTTACCCCGAGAAATTTGAAGAAAAGATCCGTAAGGTCAGCCTTACCGGCGAGGCTTTCTTCGATGTCACCAGAAACGAAAAAGCTCCGTTCGTGATCACGACCGGCGAAGTGGTCACCAAGGTATTAGGTACCTCGTTCAACATCCGCGCCTATCCCGAAAACAAAGCTGTACAGGTGGCAGTAGTAGAGGGCAAGGTGAAGGTGAATGCTAAAATAGGCTCAGACGATCAGAATGCATGCGTTTTCCTGAGCAAAAGCGAAATGGCGACCTTCCAGAAAGAAGCCGGCGAGCTCATTGTGAGTATCTACGACGAAAAGGAGCAGATCGGCTGGAAGGACGGTATGCTTTATTTCCAGAAATCGGATTTCCATTCAACGATCCTCAAACTGGAACGCTGGTACGGCGTGAAATTCGAGATCTCTCCGGACGTACGCATCGACGCCGACTGGCGCTTTAGCGGCAAGTTTCAGGATAAACCGCTGGATTATATCCTCGGGGTAATGAGTTATCCCAACCGATTTTCATACAAAGTCAACAACCGCATTGTAAACCTTCAATAACCGAAACAGCCTATGCCCTCTGATACCAGCTGAAAAAAGAACCGGTAACCATTACTGATTACCGGTCCGTGTGACTTTCCCGTGCTAGGAGTTGGCGCTCAATCAGGTAACGGAGAAAGCCACGTGTAATGAACGTGCAATTCAAAACGATCAAAAATATGCAATATAAACTACTACGACAAATTGTAGCGATGTCTAGGTATGCGGTAATCGGGACGGTTTTGCAATGCATTTTTGCGGGTTTGCTGTCTGCTTCCGACGGCAAGGCCCAGGAGCAGAGCATTGAGAAAATCTACATTTCCATCGATCTGCACAACGTGCCGCTGGAAGATGCCTTTGTGGTGATCAACGATAAAACCAATTTCAATTTCCAGTACGACCATAAACTTGTGCGGGACAAGACGGTCGACCTCAGTTTCCCGCAGGCAAGCGTGGGGAAGCTGCTCAGGCATATTTCCCAGGAAACGAGCCTGAGTTTCAGCAGGGTCAACGAAACCATCTATGTGTCCAATGCCAAAAAGCATGCGGTTACCGAGGTACTGAACGGCACTTCGGTGTTCAAGGCATCGGCCACCGGCAAACCGGAAGCAGTTACAGGATCGGCGGAGGCCTATCATGCGCGCCGCTTGCGGGATTTAATGGACAATGCGATTGCCTCGTTGACCGTGACGGTAACCGGGGTGATCAGAGATGAAAACGGGAATGGATTGCCGGGCGTGAACGTAGTCGAAAAAGGGACCCTTAACGGGCTCTCCACAGATACCGATGGTAAATACAAAATAACGGTTACCAATAATGCTTCGGTGTTGGTATTCAGTTATATAGGATATGTTTCACAGGAAATACAGGTCGCCGGCCGCCGGTCGCTGGACGTAAAACTGATACCCGAAAATAAAGCATTGGAAGAAGTAGTGGTGGTGGGTTACGGCACGCAGCGCAAGGAAAGCGTAGTGGGCGCTATTTCGCAGGTCGACAACAAGGCGCTCATGCGCTCGGGTACGTCCAATGTTACCAACGCGCTCTCGGGCAAGCTTTCGGGCGTGCTTACAATGCAGCAAAGCGGTGAGCCGGGCAGCGACCATTCGGAGATCGTGATCCGGGGACTTTCGAGCTGGAACGGCTCCCAGCCGCTGGTAATGGTCGACGGCGTGGAACGTGATTTCCGCGACATGGACCCCAATGAGATCGCCACCATTTCGGTATTGAAGGATGCGTCGGCCACGGCTGTTTTTGGTGCGAAGGGGGCCAACGGGGTCATTATCGTTACCACCAAACGCGGTACGATCGGCAAGCCCAAGCTCGATTTTACCGGCTCCTATGGTCTGGCCAAGGCGACACGCATTCCGGACCACATCAGCTCCTACCAGACGATGTCGATGTACAACCACGCATTGATGAACGGCCAGCAGTTTACCGACCTTATTCCCCAGAATGCCTTGAACGAATACCGCAATCCGTCGACGCCGCTGAACAGCCTGCGGTACCCCGATGTGAACTGGTTCGAACTGATGACCAAGCCATTTGCAACCAATGCCAATGCGAATTTCAACGTTTCGGGCGGCACGAATTTTATCAAATACTTCGCTTCACTCGGCTATGCTTACCAGGGTGACTTTTTCAAGGCATATCATAAAGGATACGACGACACACGCTACTGGTATAACCGGTTCAACTACCGCACCAACATCGATTTTAACCTGACCCGCAACACCACATTGACGCTGAATGTGGGTGGCGAGACCGGCGTAAAGAACCAGCCCAGCAATTCCCCCTGGCGTAACTTGTATTCGACAGGTCCATCGCGCTACCCGGCCTATTTCCCTGCCTGGGTGCTTGAACAGGTGCCTGATCCGGACTATCCGGGTGCTACCGGCGACCGCCTTGCCATGAACTTCGGAGAGTTCACCGGCAACCCCTACACGTCCATGAACCAGGGGTCTTTCAACAGGTACCTGGATTCGAAGCTTTTCACAGACCTCATTCTTGATCAGAAACTGGATGCGATCACCAAAGGGCTGTCGGTCAAAGCAAAGGTGTCAATGAGCACCTATTACCGAAACCGTTCTCTTACGGCCAGTTATTCTTTCCCCGAATATCAGCTCAACTACGATAAGATTGGTACCGAGGAAAATCCGTGGTTCCGGGCCGGGCAGGGCAACGAGGTCTTCGAACAATCGCCGCTGGATATCAATGTAGGCGAATTGGAGAACGACTATTACAAGGACTTCTACTACGAGCTCTCGACAAGCTACAACCGGGCGTTTGGAAAGCACAATGTGACCGGGCTCGTTTTGGTCAATCGTCAGCAGAAGGACAAAACCACAGAGTTCCCTTATTACAACCAGGGGCTGGTAAGCCGCGCTACTTACGATTACGCTAATAAATATCTGGTAGAACTGAACGTGGGTTATACCGGATCGGAACGTTTCGCCCCGGGCAACCGGTACGGTTTCTTCCCGTCAGGCGCCGTTGGCTGGGTGGTGTCAGAAGAAAAATTCTTTAAAGACCGCATTTCCTGGATCAGCAAACTGAAACTCCGCTATTCCGATGGGAAGGTAGGAAGTGATATCGCCGACAACCGGTGGCTTTATCTGAGCGAATTTTTCAAGGATAATGCAGGCTACATTCACGAAGACCTCGGCCCGAACCTCGTTTCGCAATGGGAAGAAGCCCGCAAGCGCGACTTCGGGGTCGAGCTTGGGCTCTGGAATGATACATTCACATTTGGTATCGACCTTTTCGACGAAAAACGTAAGAAAATGCTGCTGATCCCACAAAGCGTAACCATGCTGGTGGGTAATTCATTCAAGGAATTGAATCTGGGCCGGTTGAAAAAACATGGCATCGAGATCGAAACGGAATACCGCAACCACACCGCTTCGGGCCTGAACTATTTTGTGAAAGGTATTTTCGGGTTTAATGAGAACCGTATTCTCTTTAAAGACGACCTTCCTTACGCATTCGACTACCAGAAAGCAGCCGGCAAACCACTTGGCGCCCAGCTGAGCGGGGTGGAGCTGACAGGCAGCGGCTATTACACTTCGGTGGATGATATACATAATAACGTTTCGGCGATCGACCTGCAAAAACTGAATGTGGGCGACTACAAATTCCTTGATTACAATGGCGACGGCAAGGTGACCAATCTGGACAAATACCCGATCCCAGGTTCGGATTATCCGCCGATCACCTATTCGTTTTCAGCGGGTTTCTCCTGGAAAAGGTTCGATTTCAACTTCATGTTCCAGGGTAATGTGGGCAAGTACGTGGAGTTCAACCAACCCTACGAAGTGGAGTTTATCAAGGGCGACTGGCGTGTGCACGCATCGCAGCTCGACTACTGGACACCCACAAACCCGGGCGCGAACCATGCCACATTGCATTACTCCGGCGGCGGCAGCACCGACAATCTTTTCTGGGGCGGCGGTGAGGCCGACAGGGGCTTCGATATCATGATCAAGAACCGGTTCTGGCGGAACTCCAATTATTTGAGATTAAGGGAGGTATATGCGGCCTATACATTTAATTCCAAATTCCTCCGACGGGTTATCGGCACCTCGAACCTGGTGTTTTTCGTGACCGGCAATAACCTCTGGACCTTCACCAAGCTGATCGAAGGCGATCCGGAAAGGAAAGATTTCAACCAGGGCTTTTACCCGCAGATGACCACCGTAAAGTTTGCCATCAGGGCTGCATTCTAAACCAAACCAACTGATGATGAAAAGATTAATTACGATACTTTGTATACCGGTGCTGTTGATTTTGTTGCTCGGTTCGTGTGTGGAAGACTACCTCGACAAAGCACCCGAGTCGGGGCTCACTCCCGACGATGTTTTTTCCAAATACGAGAATTTCAAAAAGTACTTCGATGATATTTATGAAGGCAACAGGCTGGACGGCAGCACCTGGCGTGCCTACAACATCAAAAATGCCTATTCGCTCTATTTCGATTTCTGGGATCAGAAGTACACCCTGGAAGCACTTACCGACATGAGCGACATGGGCCGTGTGATGGACGCTCAGGTCATCAAAGCCGGGCAGATTTCGGCGATTATCAATAAGATGACTTACGATCCGCAGCGACGGCCGATCCTGGGGTCGATGTTTTACATTGTCCGCAAATGCAACACGGCTTTGAAAAACATCGGCATGCTCAAAGATGCAAGCCAGGCAGATATCAATGATTTCAAAGGCCAGGCGCATTTCATCCGGGCATTCGCGCATTTCGAGCTGTTCAGGTTATGGGGGCCGATGCCTTACCTGACGACCGTGATGGGTCAGGACGATGAATGGGACATTCCGCGGCTCTCCAAACGGGAGACACTGGTGCGCATTGCGATGGATATGGATTCTGCCGCCATGTATTTCGAGCAGGCCGACCTCATGCGGCGCGACCCAGGCCCTGGTGTAGCGGGGCATTTGAACGATCCCGAGCAAAAACGTCCTACCGGCGTGGCAGCGAAGGCATTCAAAGCACGGGCGTTGCTGTACGCGGCCAGTCCGTTGAATAATGAAAAAGGAAATGTCGACTGGGAAGATGCGGCCAAGGCCAGCTGGGAGGCGATCCAGATCGCCGAAAAGTACGGCTACGAACTGCTTCCGCTCGACGATTACAAGAAGAATTACATCGGCACGACCTATTCCAACGAACAACTCTGGGCGTGGTATGCGGGCACGAAAGCCTATAATGCCGGCGATCTGAACGGCCAGATGAACGGCGTTTTCGGAGGTGGCAAAACAGGCTGGTCGGGTGAATGCCCCACGCAGAACACCGTCGATAAGTTCGAAACCAAATGGGGCGAACCGCTGAATACCCCGGCCGACCGTCAGGCCGCCGCCGCCGCCGGGCATTACAGCGAGCAGGATCCTTATAAGGACCGCGATCCGCGTTTTTACATTGACATCATCTACAATACCGCGCCGGTACCAGGTTACGGTAATGCCAAAATCTACTATGAAACCAAAGATGGTGCTGCCGTTTACGGCCAGCTGCTCGACCAGTCCTATGCAGGCATTACACGCACCGGATACTACGAGCGCAAAACCTGGGGCGAGCAGAGCGTGAATAACAAAACGACCCCGCAATACACCGACCCGCTGATACGCCTGGGTGAGCTGTACCTGAACTATGCGGAAGCTGCCAACGAGGCCTACGGACCAAACGGCACCGCTCCGGGGGCGTCCATGACCGCCCTGCAGGCGCTCAACCGCATACGTACCCGTGCAGGTATGCCGAACGTGCTACCCGCGTACGCGACCAGCAAGGACAAACTCCGCGACCGCATCAAAAATGAGCGAACCATAGAGTTGTGCTTCGAGGGGGGCCATTACTACCACGACATCCGGCGTTGGAAGGACGCGCCCAAAGTAATGGGCGGTACGCTCTACCGCATGAATGTGGAGAAGGTGCCTGCGAGCACTGCTTACCCGACCGGATTCAAATATACCCGGATGCCGCTCTCGTCCGATCGCCAGACACGCTGGAAAGAAGCTATGTACTATCTGCCGTTCAATACCGAGGATATGTACAAAATGAAAAATTTCGTCCCGAACGAAGTCTGGTAACCCCTAACGCTCAATCCAATGATGAATAAAATGATGCATTATATAGGGCAGGTCTTTATCGGAATGATAATGCTATGCCTGCTGTGGGGCGGTGATGCGCTGGCCCAGGACAAACCGGCCAAAAAGCCCAAACCCGTCAATGTAAGCCTGAAAGTAACCGACGAAAACGGAAACCCCATCCCGAATGCGTCGGTAATTGTGGGCGAAGGGCAGATCCACGCCGAAACCAATGCCAGCGGCGGTTTCGATTTTGAAGCATTGCCGGAGGATTTCGTAACGGTTTCGTCGTATGGATACAGCAAGTCGGTTTCGCTCGTGGGCGATATCGCTACCAATAGCGTAGTCGAGCTGAAAAAGGCCAAACTTTTCGCTACCCCCGATGACGCCGTGCCGATGCCATTCACAAGCATTCCCAAAAGACTGGCCACGGGCAGTTATGTGACCTTGAAAACTGCCGATCTTGAAAAATACCCTACCAACGACCTGCGTAATGCCTTCGCCGGGCTGGTGAACGGCCTGGAAGTGGTCGAGCGCGATGGTTCGCCCGGCCTTACCGCCGAGGAAGAACTGGGGAATTTCAGGATCACCGAAAAGATCGGTCTGGCCACCCGGGGGCGCAGCCCCATTTTTATCATCGACGATATCCCGACCGACATCACGGAAATGCCGATGGACCCGCAGGAAATCGAGTCGGTGACGATTATCAAGGATATTGTAGGTAAAGCCATGCTCGGCCCGCGGGGTGCCGACGGCATTATTTACATTAAAACAAAAAGAGGAAAGGTGAACGAGCGCGTCCTGAGCGTGAATGCCGAGCAGGGTGTGAGCGTGGTTGACAGGTTTCCCGGTTGGGCGTCGGGCGCCGGCTACGCACAGCTAAATAATGTAGCCAGGACAAACAGCGCCCTCACGCCGCTCTATAACGAAAACGACATTGCTGCATATGGAAAAAACGACCCGTACGATCCGTATCACCCAAGCGTGGACTTTCGCAAGCTGATGCTGAAAAACTCAAAACCGTTTACAAGGGTCAATCTTTCCTCGACAGGCGGGAATGAGACGGTGCAGTACAGCGCCTATTTAGGCTATAATGGCGAAGGGGATATCTACAAGATCGGCGCGAAGTCGGATTACAACCGCATTAATGTCCGGTCAAATATCGATATCAAGATCAATCCGCTGATTAAGGTCAAGTTCGACTTTTTCGGAGGGCTAACCCTGCGCCGCTCGCCTAACTACGGCTACAATTCCAACTTCACAAGCGACGACGGCAATACCAACACGGCGCTTGACCTGGTGGAATTCAACTCGGCGATCAACGACATTACCAACACCCCGCCGATCGCATTCCCCGTGTACGCCGCATTCGCCGACAATCCGGTGGCGCCTTGGTATGGGGTAAGCTCCAATTTCAAGACCAACCCGGTGGGTAACCTCATGCACAACGGCTATTACACCGAGACAGGCCGCACAGGGGCTTCCAATCTCACTTTTGAATATGATTTGAGAGAATTGGTACCCGGCCTTAAATCGACCACCTATGCCGGCTTCAACCTGTTCAACAGCCTGCGGATCGGTAAGGCAGAAGATTACATAGCCTACATTGTCACTCCCGGAAAAACCGATGCGGGCATGGACACAGTCCGCCTTTCCAAAGTGCATGATGGCGTGGACATGGCCGGTCAGGCAAAGCTGCACGACTATTATTCGCAGCGGTTTGTAGTATATGAAAACCTGAGCTATGAAAAAAACTGGGGCATACACAGCTTTCAGGCGGGGCTTACCTACTACCTGGGTAAATCGACGCGTAATGGTATTGAAGAGCCTCAGCGCCAGCAAAATGCGGTTTTAAATGGGGTGTATTCTTTCAGAGACCGTTACGTGTTCCACGGTGTGCTCAACTACGCGGGGACTTACAGTTTCGATAAAAACAAACGCTATGCCATGTTTCCCGCGGCGGGCGTGAGCTGGGTAATTTCGGAAGAAGGTTTTTTGAAGAACCTGAAAAGCATCGACTATCTCAAAATCAGGGCTGAGGCCGGCACGCTCGGTTATGAGAGCTTCCTGCCGCCGTTCTATTATCTCGACCGCTGGGCCGTCAACTCGACAGGCTCCGCGTTTGGTCCTTACTCGACGAACCAATGGTTTGGAAGTAATACCGACAACCTGGCATACCGAACCACGCAAGGTCGCGTAGGTAACCCCGATCTGACCTGGGAGAAACGCAGGGAGTTCAATATCGGGATCGACGGATTGTTCCTCAAACGCAGACTTTCGGTCGAGGTAAACTATTTCAATCAGCTGCGCGACGGCATTGTCTCGCAGCTGGCGAATACGCTGCCGCTCGTGGTAGGCGTATCCGGCGCTCGCCCCTGGTATAACTATAACAAAATCAGGAACTTCGGATTGGAGGCCGCATTGCAGTTTACCGAGCGGGTAGGGGACGTCCGCTTTTCGGTCGGCGGTAATGCCACCGTGCAGAACAGCGAAGTTCTGAAATGGGACGAGCCCAATTACCGTTTCGACTACCAGACCCGCGTTGGAAAGCCTACCGACGCTTATTGGGGGCACACCTACATCGGAAAATTTGCCACCGATGCCGAAACCGGCGTCATTCGGCAGGTTTACGACGATGACCTTAAAGCCGGCGACCTTAAATACCTCGACCGGAACAGCGACGGTATTGTGGACGACAATGACCAGGTGCAGGTCGGATACACTTCGCCACGGCTGGTGTATGCGTTAAATCTGAAACTAGCCTTTCGCAACCTCGAACTTACCGCCATCGGCACAGGCCGCGCATTTTACCAGATACCGCTTACCAACAAATATTTCTGGAACGGCTGGGGCGACAACAACTATTCCGATTTCGTGAAAGAGAATATGGACGGGCAATATCCGCGGCTGACCTATTATAAGGTGAACAATAACTTCCAGGCTTCGGATTTCTGGCTCCGCGACGGTGGCTTTTTCAAGATCCAGAATGTGGAACTTGCTTATAATGTGCCCGTACGCCTGGGCAATATGATCGCTGCGCGTGGTATTCGTGTGTATGTGCGCGGGGCCAATGTGCTCACTTTTTCGAAAATCAAAGACGTAGATCCCGAGTCGATCAACTCAGGGATTACCAGCTATCCGTTGTTCCGCACATTCACCGGCGGGGTTAAACTGACATTTTAAAGCCAGAGCTATGCATTTGAAATCAATATATATCAAAAACATCCTGTCGCTGGCGCTTGCCGCGTTGGCATTCACTTCCTGCGTCGATTACCTCGAACCTTATCCGAACGGCAACCGCACCACCGAGGACATTTGGAAGTACCAGGATATGGTACAGGGCCTCGTTGGGCAATGCTACGACGTAATGCCCCGCAACTACAACGACAACGAAGGCGTGTACCTGGATGGGGCGACCGACGACGTGGTGATCACCAGCACCACCCACGCCCTGACCCGTTTTGCCCTGGGCTCATTGCCCACCAGCCAAGACCCGTTCCGTACCTACTGGGACAGGGATTACAGGGCTATCTTTCTGGTGAACCTGTTTTTGAAAGACCGGAGGGGCTATAATACCCGTTTTTTGGTGGACCCGCATCTGGATAGCCTGGTCAAAAACCGGTTGCAGGGCGAGGCTTATGCATTGCGGGCGTGGTTTCAATGGGATTTGTTGCAGAAGTTTGGCGGCATGGCTGGTGGCCAGTTGCTGGGCTTCCCGATCGTACTTGAACCCGTGGACGTGAAAGCGGAAACGAACCTCAAACGCAATACGTACGAGGAATGCGTAAAGCAGATCGTCGCCGACTGCGACTCTGCGCACAAGTACCTGCCCATCGCACACCGCGATTTTCTGGTCAAGAATTCGAATGACAGGGCTTATGCGGGCGGCCGCTTCTGGGGCCGGATGGACGGCATTACCACACGGGCGATCAAAGCGATGGTATACCTTACCTGGGCCAGTCCGCGCTTCAACCCTACGAACGACGTAACGCGTTGGGACCTGGCCGCGCAGAACGCTATGGAGGTGATCGATTTCAAGATGAAGACCGATGCGGTTACCAATGGTTTCAATGTGAAAAAGGGCGTCAACTGGTTCGATCCCAATTATCCGGGAATCGTGTGGGCCTCGCGCTATAACAATGCCAACGACGCCATGGAGCGGATGTATTACCCTGGCGGCTTTCAGGGAACGGGCTCGGTAGGCGCAACGCAAGACCTGGTGAATGCATTCCCGATGAAAAACGGCTACCCCATCACCGATCCGCGCGGTAACTACGACCCAGCCAATCCATATGCCAACCGCGATCCACGGTTTTACGCGGCTATTTTTCACAACAATGCGCAGGCCGTTCGGATCAACTCAGACAAAGTGATGTATACGTTCGAAAACTGGCAAAATGCGAAAGATGCCGCCGGCCCGGCCGTGAACAGCCGTACCAATTACCACATCAAAAAGATGGTGTTCATGGGCCTTAACTGGTCGGATAACTCCATTAACCGTCAGCCGCATTCGAAGTTCTTTATCCGTTGGGAGCATATGCTGCTCACATTCGCCGAAGCGGCTAATCAGGTGGAGGGACCCGACGGTGGCAAATACGGCATGTCGGCCAAGGAAGCCATGCAATACCTTCGGCAGAAAGACAATTCGGACGGTGGCAAGGGCTTCGAAAAGGACCCGTATTTCACCGAAATCGCGTCGAAGGGAAAGGCTGCTTTCAATGAATTTATCAAGAATGAAAGGAGGATCGAAACCTGTTTTGAAGGTTTGCGATTTTTCGACCTTCGCCGCTGGACGACCAGTCTCTCCGACCTGAACAAGCCCGTGCGAATGGCGAAGATTACCCGCAATTCCGATGGCACATTTCAATATAAGCTCGATGAAGTAGTGGAAGCGCGGTCGTATTCATCCGCATTCCTGCCGATTCCCTATGATGAAATGCTTAGAATGTCAAACCTGGTACAAAACGATGGCTGGGAAGCCTGGAAATAAATATGAATGCTATGAAAAAGAGAATTGCCGTCGCCCTGGGGCTCACCATGGCGCTTAGTGCCTGTTATGACGATTACATCAAGGATTTCGACTACACTTCCGTGTATTTTATGTACCAGACCAACGCGCGCACGTTCGTGGTGGGCGAGGGAATGAGCATAGAAGTAGGCGCTGCGCTTGCAGGTGTACGCGAAAACCGCCACGACCGTGTGGTGGGCTTTCAGATGGACGCAGCGCTGGTGAATGCCAAAGCGCTGGAAGCGATGAAAGCCGGGGCGGGTTACATCCGGGAGGCTGTGAGCGGGGTTGATACGCTCATACCGTTGCCGGCCGACTATTTTACGATCTCGGATAATTCCAGGATGGTGATCAAGGCCGGAACGCACATGGGTTCGGTGGTGATCAAAGCCGATTCGGCGCGTTTCCTGAAAGACGCCGGCACGATCCGCGCTCAATATGCCATTCCGTTCTACATCACCTCCGCAGATGCCGATTCGGTCATCCATGCGAAGCGATCGGCCGTGGTGGCGCTCAAATATGAGAACATGCTTTTTGGAAACTACTGGCATGGAGGCGTCACGACGGTGAAAGACGCTGCGGGCAAGGTAGTGAAGACCGTGAAGTACTACACGAGCATACCCTCGCCCGAGGCAAAAATTTTCAAGCTGAAAACGGTTGCCCCCGATGCGCTTCTGACCAATAAGATCAGCGACCAGGAAGGCTCCTTCAAGATTACGCTCGAGGGAAATACCGTCCGGATCAGCAAAGCCGATGGTTCTGCTGTCAACGTGAAACCCGACGGCCCGAGCAGTTTCAACCGGCCGAAACTGTTGCAGGACCGTAAATTATTTTTAAGTTATAAATATGAAAATGAGGATGGTACCACTTCGTTTGCCCAGGATACATTAACCTTCCGGAACCGTATCCGTGATGGTGTAAACGAGTGGCAGGATGAGAATCCGGACCATTATAAATAGGCGTCAGATTACCGCTTTATCAACATCCTGACTGCCATGTCTGCTTGGTAATTCTCTTACTAAATATTGTTTAAATGCAATATTGAGGCGGAGCTTGCCCGGTGAATATGGCAGTTTTGTATTGCTTCGTGCAAATATTTTATAATAAAATATTGGAACTAGTCTATTTTGGCAACGTTCCCGATAACGATTGCATAAATAAACTTCGCAGATCGTTTTCAATTTTCTCCCCGAATCTCTATCCTCAAACTGAGTTCCGAATGGTATTATAAGTGCAAAAAATGTACTTATTGGAATTGTTCAAATTGCCATACCATCGGAAATCAAGAGTACTTATCATCCCTGTGCCTCTTTCCAGATAAAATTTTCCGACAGATTAGTTACAAATCTGTGCAAGTAACCGCATGTATGTTTGTGACTATTGGTAGGAAAAATATAATTATTTGTAAGGGGAAATCTATCAAGTGATCGTCAGAATGACAGTTTATGGTGAACTATTAATGGTTAAACAATCAATGCGTATGAAAAGAAACTTTACGAGTATTGGCCACTGTATGATGCGTTGGGCAATGGCTGGTGCGGTGATGACGGGTTTTACAGGGCAGGTCTATGCAATGAGGCCTTCAAATCCGACCATCAGGGTTATCGACAGGACAGTTTCAGGCAAGGTGACCTCCGTAGAGGACAACCTTCCGATCCCCGGCGTTTCGGTAGTGTTGAAAGGAAGTAAAACCGGTACCAATACCGATGCCGACGGCGCTTTCAAGATGAGCATCCCGGAAGATAATGCGGTCCTTGTGTTTTCAGCAGTAGGTTTCGTGACGCAGGAAGTTGCTGTTGGTAATAAAAGTGTGGTGGATATAGTGCTTGCGAGCGATCAGAAAATATTGACCGAGGTTGTGGTTGTGGGCTACGGTACGCAAAAGAAAAGCCAGCTGACCGGCGCAATTTCTTCGGTCGGTTCAAAAGAAATCAATGAAATGCCTATTACCAACCTCGGCCAGGCCTTGCAGGGCCGTGCTGCCGGGGTGGACGTAACGCAATCGGGTTCCAAGCCGGGAACGGTGCCAAAGATCCTGATCCGCGGCCGCCGCTCGTTCAATGCAGGTAACGATCCGCTTTATGTCGTGGACGGTATTCCTTTGGGAGCAGGTTATGACGATATGAACCCCAACGATATTCAGTCGATGGAGGTATTGAAGGATGCTACCGCGACGGCGATCTATGGTTCACGCGGCGCCAACGGCGTTGTGATCGTAACAACCAAGCGTGGGGCGCCTAAGGGTAAGACGACGGTCAGCTATGACGGTTATGTAGGGGTTTCCAAAGCATTGGACAAAGTGGAGCTTTTCAACGGAACCGAATTTGCGGAGTTCGTCCGGGAGGCCTACCGTGCTACGGGTGGTTATAAGGATGCTGCCGGTAATGCCATTCCTACTGGTGTGATCAACGCGGAGGCAGATGCAAAAGTGGCCGTACTCGGCGGTGACCCTAATGTTGCCAAAGGTATTGCAAATGGAACCAGCACCGACTGGCAGGACCTCATTGTTAAAACGGGCGTCATGCAGAATCACTCGGTGGGTATCCAGGGCGGCAACGATCGCACACAGTTCTACATTTCGGGAGGATTTTTCCAGGATAAGGGTGTGGTGAAAGAAGCGAATTTTACCCGTCTGTCACTGCGCTCGAATATCGATCATAACGTAAACAAATGGTTGAAAGTGGGTTTATCGTCCTATATGATGAACAGCATCCGTAATGGTGAAAACCTGAATACCTACGGGATGACGATCAACCAAAACCCACTGGCGGTTCCTTATGACGAAAATGGCAAGCTGATTTTCTCGCCTACCAACGATGCGTTGCTTACCAACCCGCTTGCGGAACTGGTGAAGGGTGCGCAGATTGACCAGCTGAAACGCTACCGGATTTTTAACAGTGTTTATACCGAGTTCAGCATTCTGCCGGGCTTGAAATACCGCGTCAACTTTGGTCCGGACTTTACCATTACCCGCTACGGGCGGTTCATTGGCGCACAAACCAATGCCAGAAAAGGTGGAGACTCGCAGGCTAGTAACATTAACAACTTCGGTTTCAACTGGACGTTGGAAAACATTGTAAACTATTCTAAAACATTCGGAGGGAAGCACAATCTGAACGTGACCTTGCTCCACTCCATTCAGCGCGACCGTGCCGAAGGTTTCGGATCTTCCGTGCAGGGGGTACCGGTTGAAACGCAGTCATTCTACAACCTGGGCGCTGCAACGACGATCTTCTCACCTGCCAGCGCTCTGGTGGAATGGACGATCAACTCGTACATGGGCCGTGTGAACTATGACTACAACGATAAATACCTGGTGACGCTGACCATCAGACGCGACGGTTCGAGCCGTTTCGGGGAAAACAGTAAATACGGTAACTTCCCGGGTATAGCATTAGGTTGGAACCTGAGCAACGAGAACTTTTTGAAAAGCGTAACCTGGCTTGATCTTCTGAAAATCCGCGCCGGTTGGGGTAAAGTGGGTAATACCGGTTTGGCCCCTTACCAAACGCAGGCATTCCTTGGCCGCACCAGCTACGCCTGGAACACCAACGCCGCATATGGTTACCGCCCGGGAACGATCGGAAACGGCGATTTGCGCTGGGAGTCTTCGGCAACTTCCAATGTCGGTCTGGATTTCAGCTTTATCCGCGGAAAGATCCAGGGCTCACTGGAATTTTATCAGACCAATACGACCGATTTGCTTTTATCTGACCAGCTGCCAGGATCTATCGGCTTTGCGGCGGTTACCCGTAACGTAGGTGAGACCCGCAACCGTGGTATCGAGCTGAGTTTGACAACCAATAACGTTAACACTGCTGGCGGTTTCAAATGGACCACCGATTTTACGTTTACCAAAAATACCGAAGCCATCCTGTCGCTTTACAATGGAAAAGTGGATGACCTGGGTAACGGCTGGTTTATCGGACGTCCGCTCAGCACGGTGTACGATTACAGAAAAGTGGGTATCTGGCAAACTAACGAGGCGGATGCTGCGAAATCATTCGGTAGTGAAGTGGGTCAGATCAAAATCAAGGATATCAACGGTGATGGAAAGATCAACGCCCAGGACCGCGAGATCATCGGTTCCGACGTTCCTGATTTTAGCGGAGGTATTACCAACCGTCTGAGCTACAAAGGCTTCGACCTGTCGTTCTTCTTCTTTGCACGTGTAGGTAACCTGATCCGCAGCGAATTCCACAGAAACAATAACGCACTGGCTGGCCGCTATCAGCAAATGAAAGTGGATTACTGGACGCCAAACAACCCGACCAACGAGTTTCCTCGTCCGAAAAGCAACCAGGAGTTTCCGGTTTACGGAAGCACGCTTACCTACTTCGACGGAACATTCGTGAAGCTCAGAAACGTGAACGTAGGTTATACATTCACGCCGGAATTGTCGAAAAAGTTGGGAATGGAATCGCTGCGCTTATATTCGAGCATTCAGCAGCCGTTCATCTGGGCCAAATACCGCAGCAAATACAACGGTGTTGACCCTGAAACTACCGGACTGGCAGCGGGTGGTACAGGTATAACCCCAGCTACGATGGTAATCACATTCGGATTGAACGCCAAATTCTAACGGCCTGGTTTTGAAATTTAAAAGATACTGACAAATGAAAAATATAAGAAAATCGATTGTGGTGTGCGGTATGGCGGCGCTGATGCTTGCGGGGCAGGGGTGTAAGGATGTTCTGGAGGAGAAGATCGTCTCGGGGGTTGGCAACGATTATCTGAACACCCCCAAAGGCTTTGAAGACGGCGTGAAGGCCGCCTATTCGTCGCTTCGCTTCTATTACGCTACTCAGCAGGGGTTGACTTTGAGCGAGTATGGTACTGATATCTACGCAACCGGCGCGGATGGTGGTTATAAAGGATTTCATTTCTACGACGGGCAGTTGAACCCGACGGTGGATTACCTGGCAACCACATGGGATGAGCTCTACAGAGGGATCAACACCTGTAATGCGGTCATCGACCGTGCCCCGAATGTGACGGGCATTGCAGATAATGTTAAGAAGCTACGGGTGGCAGAAGCCAAATTTTTGCGTGGACATTATTATTATCTGCTGCATCAGCAGTACGGCGGTGTAGATCTTCGCCTGACCGAAACATTGGTGCCAACCAAGGATACTAAGCGCGCAACCGATGCCGAGATGTATGCGACGATCATCAAAGATTTGAGCGACGCGGTGACGGATCTTGAAGCGAAGGCACAGTCGGGCGACTATGGCCGCGCTACCAAGCCTCACGCCCAGGCTTTGCTGGCGAAAGTATATCTGGCAAAAGGATACTCAACTGAAAAAGCGCCGGACGATTTTACCAAAGCAGCTGATCTGCTGAAAGAGGTTTCTACCAAATACGGTTACAAATTGCTCGACGATTTCTCGGCTGTATTCGATGAAAATAACCAAAATCACAGCGAGGTAGTGTTTGCCGTGCAATATACCAGCGATGCATTGACGAACGGTACGGGTAACAGTTTGCACCTTTATTTCGGTATGCAGTACGATGTGCAGCCGGGTATGAAACGGGATACTTACTGGGGGCGGCCATTCAAACGTCTCAGACCGACCGAATATCTGCTCAACACCGTTTTCGCCGATCGTGTCAACGATTCGCGTTACAAGAAAACTTTCCGCGATACCTGGCTTTCCAACAATCCGGGCACCTATAATGCAGCGTCATTTGATGATTCCAAAACGAAAGTGACGTTTGCGGCCGGCGATACGACGATTTTTATCCCAGGTTACGAAATGACCAAGGAGGAACGTGCTAAGAAACCATATCAGGTGCTTGTGCCGAGCAAGTACTCGGAAGCCTTATTTCCGACTCTGCAAAAGTTCTTCGATTCGAAACGCCCTGACATGACTTATGAGCCAGGTAGCCGGGATTACTACGTGGTACGTCTGGCGGATGTGTATTTGATGCTCGCTGAGGCATTGTTCCAGTCCGGTGACAAAACAGGTGCGGCAGAAGCGCTGAATATGGTGAGATACCGCGCAGGCTGGCCTGGTAAAAAGGAAAAGATGCTCATTGCTGCCAAGGATCTTACGATGGAGACGATTATTGAGGAGCGTGCCAGAGAGCTGGCCGGTGAGCAAACCCGCTGGGTGGACCTGAAACGCTGGGGATTGCTTGTGGAAAGGGTGAAAAAATACAACCCGCAAGCTGCCAACATCCAGCCCTATCACGTGGTACGACCTATTCCTCAAACGCAGATCGACCGGAGTGCGAAAACATCCGATGGCAAGTCGGTATTCCCGCAGAACCCGGGGTACTGAGCAGTTCAGAAAGTATAGAAGTCAAGAGGATGGTTGCCCCGTGCAGCCATCCTTTTTTGTTTTTCAGGACAAAAAATAAAAAAATATTACCGGTGAATCATTGGTACTATACGGTTAAAAATTAGGACAGTTTGTCAGTGCGGGCGGGCTGGAATGGGTGGCGTCAGGGTGGTATATTTCACCTAAACATCATCTTAATTCACTGACCTATGCACATCACAAAAGGATTTTTTACCTCTTTGCGGCGCATAAGCGGGGTATGCATATGTGCGATATGCCTGCACCCGCCGGTGCCCGCCAGTGTCGTCGCGAGTCCGCTTGCAAGCGTTGGCCATATCATGCAGGCCGACAGGACCATTACCGGCACCGTTCTGGCCAAAGACGGGAACACGCCGATTCCCGGTGTAACGGTGGTTGTCAAAGGAACAAACCAGGGCACGACAACCAATGCGGAAGGCAGGTTTACCATCGAGATCACCGGCAATTCAGCGGTGCTCGTATTTTCGGCCGTCGGCTACGTTACACAGGAGCGGGAGACAGGCAATGCCAATGTCGTGGACATTTCGCTTGCAACCGACTTGAAGACGCTCAATGAAGTAGTGGTGGTTGGCTACGGAACCCAAAAGAAACGCGACCTCACCGGCGCGGTATCACAGGTCAATGCGACCCGGCTCGAAAATGAAAATCCACAGTCGGTCCAGGATGTGCTGCGCGGCAATGTGCCGGGTATGAACGTCGGGTTTTCAACTTCTGCGAAAGGCGGCGGAAGTGTTTCGGTGCGTGGACAGAATTCTGTCAATGCAGGTTCGAGCCCATTGATCGTGCTCGACGGGACGATTTATTACGGAGGTCTGGAAGATATCAACCCGAACGATATTGAGACCATCGATGTGCTGAAAGACGCGAGTTCGTCGGCCGTTTTCGGCGCTAAGGCGGCCAGCGGGGTTATTTTGATTACTACTAAAAAAGGAAAGGAAGGCAAGCCCGTCATCAATATCAACAGCAATTTCGGATTCGCCGAGGTCGCTAAAAATCAGCCGGTCCTTAGCCCGCAAGGTTTTATCAGCTGGCGGCAGGAAGTAATGCGGAACATCAACGCTACGGCCGAGCCTGCGCGCTTCGCCGATCCTAACCACCTCCCGGCTGGCGTAACGCTTGATCAGTGGCTTGCATATGATGGTTCGAAAGGGGACCCGACGACAGTTTGGCTCCAACGGTTGGGAATGCAACCCGCGGAAATCCAGAACTACAAGGACGGCAAGAGCGTAGACTGGTATTCCAAAGTGTTTCAGAAAGGTTTCAGGCAAGACCATACAGTGAGCCTTTCAGGCCGTAACGACCGTATTTCCTACTACATGTCTTTGGGATACCTGAATAATGAGGGCATTGTGGTCGGCGATAAATACAGTACCGTTCGTGCAAGGCTGAACCTCGAAGGCAAAGTGAATAAGCATTTGACAGTGGGCATGAACACGCAATTCGCGCGGCGTGACGAGAGTCAGGTGCCGGTGAACTACGATCTGGCAAGAGTCATTTCTCCCTGGGGCTCGGAGTTCGATGCGAATGGCAATTACTCCTGGCGGCCCAACGGCGAGGCAAGCGGAGGAAACCATCCATACTATACCCCGAGCTTCATCAAACGTGACCAGGGCGCCCAGACATTGAATTCCGTTCTTTTTGCCAAGGTTAGCCTGCCTTTTGGATTTACCTATCAAATCAATTTTACGCCCCGTTTCGACTATACACACCGCTACAATGCCGAGTCTTCCAAGCATGCCGAATGGGCCGCCGAAGGTGGCCGGGCATCGCGCAAGGATTCGACAGTATTCAACTGGCAGGTCGATAATATCCTCAAATGGAGCAAAACCATTGCCGGAAAACATCAGATAGACCTCACTTTCCTAGCCAATGCCGAGCGTTTTAAAAGTTGGCGCGACAGTATTTCCAACAAAGGCTTCGCCCCGACCGACGTTTTGGGATACCATAATATCCAGGCTGGCGGGCTGCCGGTAGTTTATACCGACGACCAGACCAGCACCGCGGACGCATTGATGGCCCGGCTGTTCTATTCATTTAAAGATAAATACATGCTTACACTGTCGAGCCGGCGGGATGGTTATTCTGCTTTCGGGCAGAAAAACCCTCGGGCCGTTTTCTCGTCGGCGGCATTGGGCTGGGTATTTACGGATGAAGGATTTTTGCATTCCAAATGGCTGAGTTACGGAAAACTGCGCGTTTCGTATGGTAACAACGGCAACCGCGACATTCCACGCTATGATGCACTTGCCGACCTTGCGAGCGGCAAATACCTGCACGTAAAACCGGATGGGACCGTCTACCAGGTGAGCCAGCTCTACGTAAGCCGGATGGCGAACCCGAATTTGAAATGGGAGAAAACCAATGCATTGAATGTGGGGCTCGACTTCGCATTGTTTAACAACCTGGTCGACGGTAGCATTGAATTTTACAAGTCGACCACGAAGGACTTGCTCGTGAAACGGGCGCTGCCTAATGTGCTGGGTTTTGACAACGTTTGGGACAATCTCGGCGAAGTACACAACAAAGGGCTGGAAATCAGTTTGAATTCCAACAATATGCGCCGGGAAAATTTCACATGGCGCAGTACTTTCAACTTCCAGCTCAACCGCAACAAAATCGTGCATTTGTACGGTAATTATGTCGACATCAAGGACGGTGCGGGCAAGGTGACCGGTCGCAGGGAGGCGGACGATGTTACCAACCGCTGGTTCATTGGTCATGCGTTGGACGAGATCTGGAACTACCGGATCCTGGGCGTCTGGCAGAAAGAGGAGGAAGCCGAAGCGGCCAAGTATGGGGTAAAACCCGGTGATTTCAAGCTGAAAGATGTGAATAACGACGGCAAGTTCACCAACGACGACAAGGAGTTTCTGGGCTACACATCCCCACGCTTTCGCTGGACGTTCCGGAATGAGTTCAAACTCTTCAAAAGCCTGGACGTGTCGTTCATGATCTATTCCTATTGGGGACAGAAAGGCACATTTAACCAGATGAAGAACCGCGATGGCTTCGTAGACCGCACCAGTTCTTATGTATTTCCTTACTGGACGGAAGAAAACCGCTCGAACGAATGGGCAAGGCTCTATTCCAGCGAAGGTTCGGCAACGGGTTATGCGGTTTACAGGAGCAAATCTTTCGTGAGATTCGAAAACCTCTCCGTGGCTTATACCGTACCGAAAGCTGTTTCGCAAAAGGTGGCCGTACAGAATCTGCGCATTTACGGTAACATCCGCAATATAGGCTTCTGGGCGCCTCAGTGGAATTTCTGGGATCCCGAAAATGGAACGAACGGAACCACCAACAACAGTATTGCCACGTCCGTTCCGAGCCCGCGGATTTATACTATCGGGCTGGATATCACCCTGTAATCACTATCACACAAAACTATATGGATTATGTTTAACCAAACATCAAAATATATACTGGCAATAGGCCTGCTCGGTGCGGGGGCGGCGATGACCTCCTGCAAAGAAACCTGGCTAAAACCTGAACCACTTTCGTTTTACGAGCCAGATCTGACATTCAAGGACCTGGGCGGATTGAAGGCAACGCTCGTGGCCTGTGAGCGCAACCTGCGTCTGGAATGGTACGGAGACGCAATGCCGATGATCACCGAATCGATCTTTTCGGATATTGCCGTCGACGGAACGACCGATAAATCAGGACCGGCGCAAAACCTGAATCTGCTGATCACCCCCGATGCTCAGTTGAACCACATCGATTATAACCGGATCGGCTGGTACTGGCTGGAAGGGTATAAGGGCATTAAGTACGCCAATACTGCTATTTCGCGCATCAATTTGCCCAAGTACAAAAGCGAGGAAGAAAAGAACGAATTGCTGGGCGCGGCTTATTTCCATAGAGCGGCACGCTACTACCGGCTCACACAGCAGTTCGGCGATGTCCCGTTGATTCTCAGCGAAATCAATGGTCCGAAGCTGGATTTTCAGACCACGAAACGCGAGGTAATCCTGAAAAAAATGAAGGAAGACCTCGAATTTGCCGAGCAATGGGTGCCTGCCGTCACGGATAAGGGAATGGTCAACAAGGGTTCGGTAAGCCATTTGCTGACCAAAGTCAATCTCGCGCTGGGGCTGTTTGACGACGCGATCAAATCGGCGACGAATGTGATCGACGGCGGTACACACAAGCTAATGACTTCGCGTTTCGGCGTAAACGCCAATGATGCCAGCCGGAATGTGATCTGGGATTTGCACCGGCCTCAGAACAAGGCGATCGCGAATAACACGGAAGGGTTAATGCTGGTGATCGACCGCTTGAATATTGAAGGGAATGTCGAAGGCGGTATGCTCATCATGCGCAACGCCGTTCCGCTTTGGTTCAACAACATTAACACTCCTAATGGAAACCGCGGGACCATAGACACTTACGGCATCGAGATCGATCAGGTTGTGAAATATGGACGCGGGATTGGACGTCTTCGTCCAACCGATTACTCTCAGAACCAGATTTGGGATGATAAGAACGATCTGCGCCATGCACCCGGTAACTGGACGAGAATGGAGGATATTTTGTATAACAATCCGGCCCTTAAAGACAAGGATAGCTTCTACGGCAAGAATTTGCAGCTGAAAAATGCCGAAGGTGTAGTGCTTACGATCGATACCATCCGCTGCTGGTTCGACTGGCCGAATTACAAACTTTTCGTCGAAGACCCTCTGCGCATACAGCCGCAGGGAGGGAATTCCGATTGGTATGTATTCCGATTGGCGGAAACCTATCTGCTGCGTGCGGAAGCATATGCGTGGAAAGGAGACCTCGCGAAGGCGGCCGAGGATGTGAATGCGGTCCGGACCCGTGCCAATTGCGCACCGATCCCGGCTGGTAAAATCAGCATAAGCACCATTCTCGACGAGCGGGCACGTGAGCTGTATTTCGAAGAGCCGCGTAAAACCGAGCTGACGCGCATTGCCTATATTTTCGCACAAACCGGCAAACCCGCTCCGAATGGCAAAACGTACAGCCTCGACAAGTTTTCGGACGACAATTATTTCTATGACAGGGTTATGGAGAAAAATGATTTCTATAACAAAGGTGTAAAGACACGCCACGCCGATGAATACACCATGAGTCCGTACCACGTATTGTGGCCTATTCCACAGTCGGCGATCGACGGGAATACGCAGGCTAGAATCAATCAGAACAAGGGATATGCAGGTTATGAGCGAAATGTGCCGCCACTGACGGAGATACCTAAATAAAATTACCAGCAATGGCCCCTAGATAGCGGGTCATTGCTGTTTTATATCGTCTGGGAGTTATGGATTTTTACATCAATCTAAACCTGAAATGAACAGACGGAATTTTCTACAAAACACTTCACTGGCAATGGCTGCCACCATGGCTGGCGCCGGTTGGCTGGAAGCCGCCGTGAAAAAAGGAGACATAAAAATCGGCTACTCGGCGATTACCTGGGGCGGTAAGGACGAACAGGCGATGGCCGACCTGGCCGGGCTTGGTTTTAAAGGCATCCAATTGAGGGCCAATACATTCGGGCCGTACCGTAACAAACCTTCCGAGTTAAAAGATGCATTGGTGAAGAACAACCTGACACTCTGCATGTTTTCGAGTGGGAATGTAGAGATAGACCCTGCAAAATTTGAAAGTACCGTCGACACACACGTTGCGCACGCCAGTTTTGTGAAGGCCCTGGGCGGCAATGCTATGCAGCTCACCAACAGCCTCCGGCCCAAAGATCGCGCACCTTCAGTGGAAGAACTGAAAAAGCTGGCACAGGTAATGAACGAAGTTGGAAAGCAAACTGCAGACCTCGGTGTGCAGGCGGTTTACCATAACCACATGAACCAGCTGGGCGAAACACCCGAAGAAGTGGATGTGATCGTGCAGGCAATGGACCCGCGTTACATTAAGTTGCTGCTCGACATTGCGCACTACAAGCAAGGAGGCGGCGAGCCGCACGAGGCGATCATTAAATACAAGGATATCCTGCATTCGCTGCATTTGAAAGACACCAAACCGGCTGACACCAAAAGTGGCTACAAGTTTGTGGAACTCGGGCAGGGCAGGGTGGATGTTCCGGCGGTTTTTAAAGCATTGGACAAGGTGAAGTTCAAAGGCTGGGCCGTGGTGGAACTCGACGGCGTGCCGGATCCGGAGAAATCGCCGCTGATTTGTGCGGAAATCAATAAAAAGTACATTACCGAGGTTTTGAAATATCCGGTATAGCCCGAACTGGATTTGTAAGGGTATTCCTATTAATATTTCGTTATTAATGTAATAACTGATATTAGATAGGATACCCTTTCGCATTTTTCAGTTATTCATCATTTTTTATTCAACACAATGAAAAAATTCCGATTATCGCTGGTCGCGATGGCCGCGTTCCTCCTTACCGCTCCGTTGCAGGCCCAGAAGTCGAAAGATGGTTGGGTAGATCTCTTCAATGGCAAGGATCTGACCGGCTGGAAACAACTCAACGGCCAGGCCAAATACGAAGTGAAAGACGGGGCAATCGTAGGCACCTCCGTGATGGGCACGCCCAATTCGTTTTTGACAACCGAAAAAGACTACGGCGATTTTATTCTCGAACTCGACGTAAAGGTTGATAATAAACTGAACTCGGGCATTCAGATCCGCAGCTTGTCCAAACCCGACTACATGAACGGCCGCGTGCATGGTTACCAGGTCGAGATCGATCCTAGCGACCGCGCTTACTCGGCAGGCATTTATGACGAGGCACGCCGCGGTTGGCTATACCCGCTCGATTTGAACCCGGAAGCCAAAAAAGCATTCAAAAGAGATGCCTGGAACAAATACCGTATCGAAGCGATCGGCCATTCGATCCGGACTTTCCTGAATGGCGTGCCTGTGGCGCATGTGGTGGATGATATGACGCCCGTAGGTTTCATATGTCTGCAAGTACACGCGATCGGCAGCAAAGAAATGGAGGGCACGCAGGTGAGCTGGAAAAATGTCCGCATTAAAACCACGAACCTGAAACCCAGCCCGGCAACCAATGTCCGCATTGTGAACCTGATCCCTAATAATCTCGATCCAGCCGAAAAGGCGCAGGGATATTCCCTATTGTACGATGGTAAATCGGTGGATCAGTGGCGTTCTTACGGCGGGACAGAATTCCCGACCAAGAGATGGAACTATCAGGACGGTGCCATTACAATTACCAAATCGGATGGCTCTGAAACCGGGAATGATATCGTTACGCGCAAGCTTTACGGCCCGGCATTCGAATATGAATTTGAATTTAAGCTAACCGAAGGTGCTAATAGTGGTGTCAAATATTTTGTAGACCAGAAATTCAATTCCAATGGCAAATCGGGCATCGGCTGCGAATACCAGGTGCTCGACGACGAGCGTCACCCGGACGCGAAACTGGGTAAAAACGGCAACCGTACGATCGCCTCGTTCTACGACGTCATTCCGGCCGACCGTCCGAGGAATGCTGTAAAAAAGATAGGTGAGTGGAACCAGGGACGCATTGTGGTGCAGAAGGACGGTACCGTGCAGCATTTCCTCAATGGTTATAAAGTGGTGGAATATGTGCGCGGCTCACCGCAGTTCAAGGAGTTTGTTGCAGGTTCGAAATTTGCCAAATTCGAAGGTTTCGGGCTGTCGCAAGAGGGGAATTTGTTGTTGCAGGATCACGGTGACAATGTGTTTTTCCGCAGTTTGAAAGTGAAGGAGATCAAATAAGGCGAACAGGTGAAAAAAGGTAAAAAATTACAGTAGATAAACGGGCGCCGGACATTTAGAAACGATTGCCCGCAAATCGGACCCAAAGGCAATCAAAAAATCAACTTTTATTCAAATCCAATATCATGACCAGTAGAAGGGATTTTCTTAAAAATGCAGCACTGGCTTCTGCGGGTGTCGCAGTAGGCGCCAATGCTTTCAGTGCGGCCAGCTACCGTCGTATCGTGGGAGCCAATGACCGCGTAAGGGTAGGTATTATCGGTTTTTCGGACCGTTTCCGCAGCTCGCTTGCACCTTCCTTCTCGGATCACGCCAAGGAACTGAACTTTGAGTTTATGGGCGTTTCCGACCTTTGGAACCGTCGCCGTGACGAAGCGGAGGCATTCATGAAGAGCAAACCCTATGCAGCAAGCGAATTTGTAAAGGCACGCAATAACGAAGAATTGCTTGGCCGCAAGGATGTGGACGCGGTGATCATTAGTACCGCCGATTTTCAGCACGCATTGCATTGCGCGGAAGCCGTGAAGTCGGGCCGTGACGTGTATGTTGAAAAGCCATTTGCTGAAACGCTGGAAGATGCGAAAGTAGCTTTGAAAGCCGTGGAGGCGTCGAAGCAGATTGTTCAGGTAGGTTCGCAGCGCCGCAGTGCGCCGAACTATTGGGCAGCTTATGAATATATCAAATCGGGCAAATTCGGGGATATTACCACGGTTGAAATGACCTGGAACGTGAATCAGCCTGGCCGCTGGAGACGTAAAGAGCTCGTTTCACAAATCCGCAAAGAGGATACCGACTGGGACCGCTTCCTGATGAACCGTCCAAAAGTGGAGTGGAACCCACGTTACTATCTCGAATTCCGTCTTTTCTATCCATACTCGTCGGGTATTCCGGGGCAATGGATGGCCCACCAGATCGATACCGTGCACTGGTTCTCAGGCCTTGATGCACCACGCAATGTGGTCGCCAATGGTGGTATTTATACCTGGAAAGATGGCCGTACCAATGTCGATACATTCAGCGCGGCATTCGAATACGGTCCTTTCGATGACAAGAGCAAAGGCTTCCAGGTAATTTATTCTTCGCGCTTCAACAATGAGGCAGGTGGTGTGAAGGAATATTACTATTCGAACGGGGGGATGATCAACCTCGATACGAACAAGATCACGTCCGAAGGCGGATTAAAGGAGAAGGATGCCAAAGGAATGGGTATGCAGGCAAATTTGCTGCCCGAAATGTCGCTGAAAACCGGTGACAAAATCGCGACCGACGCCAATACCGGTGCCGATCCGATGACTTCCCTGCACATGCGCAACTGGATGGAATGTATCCGCAGCCGCAAGGAGACGAATGCCCCCGCCCGTGTAGGATTTAACCACTCGGTAGCGAACATTATGGCTACCCAGGCATTGCATACGGGAAAACGTGTGAACTGGGATCCGAAGAAAAAGGAAATCGTGCTTAGCTAATCATTTTAAAAGATCTGACAGTGAATTTAAAACATACTGCTTTGGCACTTACCGCTGTCGCTTTTGCCGGAAGTGCTTTTGCGCAGAAGGTTGATCTTGTCCGCAACGACAACGACAAAAAAGTGGAGGTTAAAATCGATGGCAAGCGATTCACAGCATATTATTACCCGGGCGAAAAAACGTTAAAAAAAGCTGTTTTGTACCCGGTAATGACTGCCAAAGGAACGGTAATTACCCGTGGTTGGCCGCTGGACCCTCGCGCGGGAGAGCGCGTAGATCACCCGCATCACGTGGGTATCTGGCTCAACTACGAGGATGTGAACGGTAATGATTACTGGAACAACTCCGATGCCGTAAACCATGAGAAACGCGCATACGGAACCATCATTCATACCGGCATTACTTCCGTAAAAAGCGGTAAGGACAAAGGCGAGCTTACGGTAACTGCCGACTGGGTGGACAAAGACGGTACGCTGACCCTGAAAGAGGTTACCAAATACACTTTCAGCGGAAAAGGCGATACCCGCATCATCGACCGCAGTACCACGTTGACGGCCGTATTACCAGAGGTGAGTATGCCCGACGTAAAAGATGGTATGTACGCAATACGGGTGGCGCGTGAGTTGGAATTGCCTTCTAACAAGCCTGAGATCTTTACCGATGCAAGCGGTATCGCCACCAAAGTGCCTGTGATGAACAATGAAGGTATCACTGGTAACTACCGCAACAGTAATGGCATTGAAGGTGAAACGGTATGGGGTAAACGTGCCATCTGGTGTAACCTGACGGGCAAGATCAAGGACGAAAACATCAGCGTGGCGATGATCGATCATCCCAAGAACGTAGGTTATCCAGCCTACTGGCACGCGAGAGGCTACGGATTGTTTGCAGTGAACCCGTTGGGGATGAAAGCACTCAGCGACGGCAAGGAAACGCTCAATTTTAAGTTGAAGAAAGGCGAATCGACCACTTTCCGTTACCGCCTGGTAATTGCTTCCGAGCATTTGAAAGATGCCACGCTAAACGACCTGGCAGCAGCGTACGCGAAGACGGAATAGTTTGTATACTAGCAGAATGAGAGGATAGCCAGCGACTTTTCGCTGGCTATTTTTTTGCTAAATAATCTGTTGGTTATGGATTTGGAACGATATAAGATTGATCAACTTAGTGAGTTTGGCTTTCGATTTTACAGCAATGGACCAAAGGGAGCTTTCAAAATGCACGTCCGGTTTAGTTATCTGGGGCGTAATATATTTAATCTCGGTTTCGGTGTTGTAGAATCTGCGTCGGGCCGATTGAATGATTTGATTGAGGTCAGGAATGGTGATAGTAAAAAAATACTGGCAACTGTCGCCGCAATCGCCCTTGAATTTATGGAAGATCACCCCGGCGCTGTGATATACGCAACCGGAAGCACGCCTTCGCGAACCCGGCTGTATCAAATGGGGATTAACCGGATTTTACCAACGCTGGAACAGTACCAGATTGTTGGATCGACCAGCGAAGATAGACTAGCTGATTATACAGAATCGGCCAGGTATGGCCGTAAACCAAAGTGGCAGGAAGTTGAGCTGGGGAAATCCTACAAAGCGTTTTTGCTTTTTGACCCTGCAATCACTAACTTGGAGATACTATTTAATATTTAACACTATGCCAGCTATAAAAGAAAAAAAGGTGAAGCGAGACTACGTCCACGACGAGTTGCCACCTAATTATTACGAATTCTTCGAAAAGAAAGCCGAGGAAGCAAGGCGTTTTCTGGAACTTAACCCAGTCCCGGAACACCTTTTTAAAAAGAAATAATCACTTCTCCATCGTCCCCGGCGAATGCCAGCTGATCACGTGATAAGTCGCCGGTGTTTTGCCTGCGTTGCGTAGCGTGTGCATTTGATTCGACGCCTGGAAAATAACGGAACCAGGCCCTACCTTCTTCTTTTCTCCATTGACCAGCGCTTCCACGGTGCCTTCTTTGACAATGATTACTTCTTCTTCGGGATGTTTGTGCGGCGGGTGCGAGGCTTCCCCGGGGTTTAATGTTGTAACGTGGCATTCAAGTTCATCAGTGGTTGCGGTTTGAGAACGGAAAAATGTTCTCACCGACCCGATGGCAGTGCCCCTGACGGCGATATTGTTCCAATCGAACACAGAAGATTCAAGGATGCTGCCTTGGGGTTGGGCGATAATGCAGGTTAATGTGCAACAAACAGAGATAGAGGCGACGATAATGTCTCGTTTTGTAATGTTCATAAAAGGGTAAGTCGAGTAGTTTTTAAGTAGAAAGACTTCGGGCGGAAAGGTTTACCTTTACCGAATTGTAGAAAAAAGTTAAATTTTTTATTGAATTAGTTTTAAAATGCATTTCCGCGCGTCCTGCCGTATTTTGATAATGGGCAAATAAACCTTATCCTTGAAACTGAAACGCGGAAAATTCTCCGCTATCTGTTTTGTTCTGTTTATGGAAGATCAATCAAGAAGAACGTTCCTGCAAAACGCGGGATTGGCTTCACTCGCCTCTGTCTCTAATATCACCACCGAAGGGGAAAGAATAAAAGAGCTGTTTATTCACCACGTTTTCTTTTACCTTAAGGAACCCAACAACGCCCAGCACGAGGCACAGTTGCTGGAAGGACTGCACAAACTGGCCAAAGTTCCCTCGATACAATATGTACACATCGGAAAGCCGGCAGTCACCAGCCGCTCGGTGATCGTTAAAGATTACACGGTCTCGTGGATGTGCTTCTTTAAGAATATCATAGAGGAGGAAATCTACCAGACTCATCCGATCCACCTAGACTTTATCGAAAAATATGGCCATCTGTGGGAAAAGGTAGTGGTTTACGATTCGGTAGGGCCCAAGAACGTCGATTAGAATATCTTTGGCTCTGGTCGACACGGTTTATATTTTGAAGGAGTAATAATATGAAGGAGAATTTCAAGGAAAATCACCCGGAATGTCGGGAATTGATCTTACCGGTGCGGGATGCGCTGGATGTGATCAGCGGGAAATGGAAGATCTCGATCCTCATCGCAATGAGCCTCGGCCACAAGCGGTTTATGGAATTGCAGAATGCTATTCCGAACATCACGCCACGAATGCTATCCAAGGAGCTGAAAGAGCTGGAAATGAACTTGCTCGTGGAGCGAAAGGTGTATGAATCGTTCCCGCCCGTGATCGAGTATGAGCGCACCCAACACGCCCATTCGCTTGAACCGCTGATCGAAGAATTGCGCCGCTGGGGCGAGTACCACCGCCTTGTAATAACAGGCACCAATATTGAGCATCCTGTAAAAGAATTGCAGGATTGAGGTAAAGTTACCTGCCGGATGGCTTTACGCAGTGGAATTGAAATCGTTTTTTAAATACATGAAATTATTGCTGCATATGGCCGCGTCACTCGCGGCCTTTGGTTTATATTTCTCGCCTGCGTATGCCCAGCATTCCGACGCGATACGATTGAATCAGGTCGGATTTTACCCGGCAGCACCGAAAGTGGCTGTCATTGTGACGGATGCTGCCAATACATTTGAAGTGAAAGAAGCCAAATCGAAAAAAACGGTTTTTAAAGGCAAATTGGGCGATGTTCGTACCAGCCAGCATTCGGGCAGGCACACCCGCCTGGCTGATTTTAGCGGAGTTCAAAAGCCTGGTTCTTATGTGATTGAAGTACCGGGTTTGGGAAAATCGGTCCCGTTCAATGTCGGCGCACAGGCCCACCGCGACGTAGCCCGGGCTTCGTTGAAAGCATTCTACTATCAGCGCGCCTCCGTTGAACTGTCCCAAAAGTTTGCAGGAAAATGGGCGCGGCCGGCAGCACATCCCGACAATAAAGTGTTGATCCACGCGTCGGCAGTATCGGAAGGACGGCCTGAGAGTACCATCATATCATCCTCACGCGGTTGGTACGACGCGGGTGACTACAATAAATACATCGTCAATTCGGGCATTACAATGGGCACGCTGCTCTCATTGTATGAGGATTATCCGCTTTATTTTGAGGATTTTAATACCAATATCCCAGAGAGTGAGAATGGTGTCCCGGATTTACTTGACGAGGTGATCTGGAACCTGCGATGGATGCTTACCATGCAGGACCCTGCAGATGGAGGCGTGTATCACAAGCTGACAAACCCACGTTTTGACGGAATGATTATGCCGGATGCTGCAAAAAATCCCCGCTATGTGGTGCAGAAAAGCACTGCGGCAACGCTTGACTTTGTAGCCGTCATGGCGCAAGCATCCCGGGTATTCAAAAGCTTCGATAGTAAATTTCCAGGTCTGTCCGACTCATGTATGACGGCTGCCGTGAAAGGTTGGCAATGGGCCGGAAAACATCCGGCGGCGCTGTACAATCAGGACGCGATGAACAAGCAGTTCGATCCGGATGTGGTCACCGGCACCTACGGTGAGCGCTCAGTGAAGGATGAATGGATATGGGCTGCCTGCGAAATGTACGCCACGACAGGCAAGCCGGAGTACCTCAAAGAAACTGACCTGGAATTGCAGCAACCGATGGCGTTACCTACCTGGAGCCAGGTGAAAACGCTGGGCTATTACACGTTGCTCCGCTTTGCCGAAACGCTGCAATTGCCCGCCGGGCAGGCCGGTGCTTTATATAAAACTGTCTTGAATTATGCGGATCAGCTTCTGACCGATCTGCAAGACCAACCATATCATACCGTCATGGGTAAAACCGCGCGGGATTATGCTTGGGGCAGCAGCTCAGTCGCAGCCAACCAGGGGATCGCATTGTTATATGCTTACCGTCTGTCGAAGGATCGGAAATACCTTCATGCTGCCTTGGGTAACCTCGACTACCTGCTTGGCCGGAATGCCACCGGATACTGTCTGCTTACCGGATTTGGTTCCAAACGCGTTATGCACCCACACCACCGGCTCTCCATTGCCGACGGAATCGTGGACCCTGTTCCCGGTTTACTTTCAGGAGGCCCCAATCCGGGGCAACAGGACAAATGCGCAGGATATCCGAATAAATTTGCCGACGAGTCCTTCATTGACAGCGATTGTTCATATGCTTCCAATGAGATAGCCATCAACTGGAATGCGCCGATGGTGTACCTGGCCGCAGCACTGGAAGCGTCGGTAAAATAATGCCTCCGCGGATTGTCAGGTCTTTTTGCCTTTCACCGGAACAGTTTCGGGGGTTTCGTTATAACCCTTTTTCTGGGTCATGTTTACCTTTTCAGATTTCTGAATGGCTTCCTGTTTGAGCAGTCCCGAGGGTTTCCGGCTATCATCTTTTTGCTTCGATTTACTTTTTGACCCGCCCTGGCTTGGTGAGCCTCCTTCCACGTTATTGGTTTGCGTTTTCATAATTTTTCAGGTTTAGGCCGATACAGGCAAATTTCATTCCCGTGGCGTTACTTTTTGAGAATAGTGCAGTAGAACCGCCTCTTGGGCCGACTCTTTATCAAATCAAAATCCAGCAAACGGTATGAATCTTTTCAAATCCATTTCACAAATACGCAGCCTCCTCAAAACCATCGATATAGAAGCCGTTTCCAGGCTGTCCCGGAAGGTAGATCTCAACCAGCTGATGGGTGTAGTATCGAAGATGAGTGAGGAGGACCTTGGTAAAATGCTTAAATTCATGCAAGCCGGTTCAGGCAAAAAGAAGGTCCCACCCGTCGTAAATGGCGATTTTTATGAATTGACGTCGACGCTGAAACCTGAGGAGCGAGAGATACAGCTCAAAGTGCGGGAATTTATGGAGACAGAAATCAAGCCGATCGCTAACCATTACTGGAACAATGCGCAGTTTCCCAAACACATTATCCCGCTCATGGCCAAGTTGAATATCTGTGGCCTTACCTACCACGGATACGGTTGTGCGGGGCGTTCGGCATTGTTGGAAGGGTTTATCGCGATGGAAATGGCGCGCATTGATTCGTCCATTTCAACATTCTTTGGCGTGCATAGCGGCCTTGCAATGGGGGCCATTTATCTCTGCGGTTCGGAGGAACAGAAGCAGCAATGGCTGCCGGTCATGCAACGTATGGAGGTGATCGGCGCATTCGGGCTTACCGAGCCGGAAGTAGGATCGGGCGTGGCAGGCGGACTCACGACAACCTGTAAACGGGAAGGCGACGAATGGGTGCTCAATGGTCAGAAGAAATGGATCGGCAACGCCACTTTCTCGGATATCACAATTATCTGGGCGCGTGATATGGACGACAACCAGGTAAAAGGCTTTATCGTCCGGAAGGAAAATCCGGGCTTTAAGGCAGAAAAAATGGAGGATAAAATGGCATTGCGGACGGTGCAGAATGCACTGATCACCTTGACTGATTGTCGCGTAACGGAGGAAGATCGCCTTCAAAATGCCAATTCGTTCAAGGATACGGCCAATGTCCTACGCATGACGCGCGCGGGCGTTGCATGGCAGGCGGTTGGATGCGGGCGGGGCGCCTACGAGCTGGCTTTGAAATACACGATGGAAAGAAAGCAGTTTGGGCGGCCGATCGCGGGTTTTCAATTGGTACAGGACTTGCTGGTAACGATGCTTGGCGACCTTACGGCCATGCAAACGATGGTTTATAGATTATCTCAATTGCAGGACGCCGGGGAGCTCGCCGATGAACATGCTTCGCTCGCAAAAGTATTCTGCACCCTGCGGATGCGCTCGATCGTGGATCACGCGCGCGAACTTTTCGGAGGCAACGGCATATTGCTCGAATACGATATCGCCCGTTTCGTCGCGGATGCCGAGGCTATTTATTCCTACGAAGGCACCAAGGAGATAAATTCGCTGATCGTTGGCAGGGCGATAACGGGTGAAAGTGCGTTTGTATAATGTGAAAACAGGTATATGGGCCCTATAATGTGCCTGCTTTTATTTCGTTGAGGCGTATTTCAAAAGACTCATAGGCCATACCGGAAACTTTCTGTGCTTCCACCGCTTTGGTTTGCCACTCGATGGCCTCTTCTTTTCTGCCTAGTTTGTAAAGGATGTGTGCGTAAGTGTCAATAAAGTTTGGGTCGCCTAACCGGTATGGAGTTTGCGTATTTCTCCTTTTTTCATTTGATAGATCCATCGATTTTTTCGACCATGCCAGCGCTTTTTCAAGCAGTTCCTTATTACGCGTAAGCTCGTAGAAGTGGTAGGCATGCTCATTCAGTTCCAGATAAATGAACTGCGAAGGCGGCGCGATCGCCATAGACCTTACCGTTACGCCCTGTTTGGGCTTGCCGCGTTTGGATATAAAAAAGTTCTGTTGTGCTTTGAATGCTGCATCGTCCATTGCGTTAAGCGAATCGATGGTCAGCGGCATGTATTTGTTTTCGATTAATTTGACGGCGCTTTCAAAATACTTTCGCGTATCGCCGATCCGGTAGTAGTATTTAGTCATCCATTTCGCAGAATCAATTTCGCCGCTCGACCGGTCTTTGCTGTGAGATTCCCTTGCAAAATCAGCGGTTTGACGCGCTATTTGAATGTCCCGTTTTTGCACAGCTATACGGAAAGAATTTTCGAGAATTCCCTCATACACGGCTTTGCGTTCGTCGGGTTTGGCCGAGTTGAATATACTGTCGGTTATTGATTTCGGGGTTTTGGTTCTTATGGTTTGAAAAGCAAGACTGTTTACAGCGGGGAAAAATTCGAATACGCCTTTGATAGTCTGAAAATTAACGAGCGAATCGACGGGAAGCGAGGCAACATATTCGTCGAGCAAGTCATCAATCGCCATGGATGATTCCCGCTTTTTGACCATATATTCCCTCATGAATGCGGGCTTGCGCATGCCGGCTTTGTAATCTCTTTCATAGTCGGGTAGTTGCTTTTTCCCTTTACGATCGAGTGCGCGCTCCGCGCCCTGTAAATAGGTATAGGAATCGCCCGTGGAGCCGTTATTTACGTGCAGGATATTGCCGTCCGAATCCACATACAGCGACATCAGCGAGCTCATGATCCTGAATTTCTGAGCAAGATTCCGGCCATTGGTAGTGCCAACATTGCAGCGGATGGAGATGAATTCTTCGTCAAAGGTCTTCTTGAGAATTTCATTACCAAAACCCATTGAAGCGACCTCATTGCATTGAATGCACTCGCTGTTTTCGAAGTGAATAAAAATAAGCTTGTCCTGTTCCTTCGCTAGTTTAGAAAGCTGGTTCCAGGAAGTGTTACTGTCGATGAATGTAATTTGACCAAGGCTCTGGAAAGAAATGATCAGCGCAAATGCCAGTACAATTTGCCTCATAAATAGCATGATTAATGCGTTTTTCAAATGTAATTTAAATTTTGTAACCGAATGTTAAAATAATATAAATATCAGGATTGGCAAATGATGGAAAGACGTGGTTACAACGGTTTCTACAAATAAGGTGTCTCATTTTCAGTTTATAACATTCACTGACCCATGAAAAACCTTCTACTTTCCCTTTTTCTAATACTTATATTTTCTTGTAAAGACAGCACCGTTTCGTCGCGTCTGGAAGTCTGCGGGGTAAAAGATCCCGTCCGTAATCTACCCTGGCTAAAAGCGAAGATTGACTCCCTGAGCGCTAAAAACCAGGATGACATGCTAACGGTTACCCTCGGGAAAATAAAAGGTGAAATCGTTTTCGATTGTACCATGATTTACATGTCATGCATAGGGTGTGCGGCACACCATTGCGACGGCACCCGCGTAGACCTCTCGAAATATACGCAGGAGGAAATGAAGGATTTTCTGGCCACGATCCGCGGGGAGGGCACACGAGGGCCGGTAATATGGCCGGAGAAATAGCCCGCATTCTTGCCATTATGCACGGCCCGGTGTAATTTGTGCCGCTCAACCCAACTGTTATCAACGTGCAGGCACCCGTTACCGTCCGTCGCGCATCCACAGCCGACCGCGATGTCATTTATCAAATGATATGCGGTCTTGAAAACATGATCCTTGACCGGCCAGGCTTCGATGCGGCCTTCGATCGCAATATTGCAAATCCCAATATCAGTTATTTTCTGGCAGAACAGGACGGAAAGCCAGTGGGAATGGTGAGCTGCCATATTCAGCCACTGCTGCATCACGCCGCGCTGATTTCGGAGATACAGGAAATGTATGTGGAGCCAGACTACCGCTCGCAAAAGATCGGAAATGCATTGATGCGGCACGTGACGGCCTTCGCAAAAGGAGAGGGGGCGATTCAAATGGAGGTAACATCGCGCGCTACACGCGAGCAGGCGCACAGGTTCTACCAGCGCGAGGGGTTCGAGAAGTCGCATGTCAAGCTCGTCAGATATTTTAAAAACGAATAAAAAAGCACCGGGCCAACGTCCCGGTGCTTTTTGCATTACCCTAAACCTTCAACTATAACCTTTAAAATCCTAGTATCGGCCTCTGTGGCGACCATCGCGTGACCAGCGGTCACGATCGCGGCTGAGGCGGCGGGTATCCGACATCAGCTCATGCAGGTCGTTGCGGAGAATTCTTTCCTCACGGTTCGACAGACGGCCGTGACGGGCGAAATGCCGTTCTTTGTCCTGGATGTTCTCGTAGCGGTTCATCAGCATGCTCGCTTCGCGGGAGGTAAGCGTACCCCATTGCACACCGTTGGCTATATTTTGTCGTGCTTCTCTTTGAAGTCTGTTGATGTCAGACATTCTTTCACGGCTGTAACCGTCGCGGTACTCGTCACGATCGTAACGTGGACCATATTGGGCGGAAGCATTGGTGAATCCTAATGCGAGAACCACTGCGGCAAAAAGTATCTTTTTCATAACCCAAAAGTTTTAAGTTTCGTGGGTTAGAGGGTAAGTGGTCGCAGAGGTTTAAATGGGGATTGTTAACGATTGTTAACCGGAAAGGAAGCGTTTTTAACCATTTGAAAATCAGCCCGCGATCGCCACACGAATCGCTTCCTGTGCCTCATTCAATATTTCTTCCGCCTTCCGGCCGGCTGGCTCGATACCCGGCAGGACTGTGAAACTAAGCTTCGCGAAAGATTTTAGCGGAAATATCCCCTTGGGATTGAATGTGCCGGTGCCGTTGATCGCCACTGGCACGACGAGGGCGTCAGGGGCTCTTTTGAGCAGGGTAGCGACACCGCCAGGCTGGAACGGCTTCATATCGCCGCTGGCAGTGCGGGTGCCCTCGGGGAAAATAATCGCCGACGCTTTCTCGTCCTGGATCAGTTTCCCGAGCCGCGCGATTTCGGTAATGGCCTGTTTGCCGTCCTTCCGGTTGATAAGCGCCGCGCCGCTTTTGCGCAGGTTATAGGAAATACTGGGAACGCCGGTTGCCAGCTCTATTTTGGAAACAAAACGAGGACTGTATTTACGCATATACCAGTAAACGGGGGAGATGTCGTAGCTGCTCTGGTGGTTAGCCACGAAAATAAGAGGACGGTTGTCGGGAAGCTGGGCAAGGTTTTTGAGCTTGATACTTGCACCGGTCAGATAGAGCCCGAAAGTGAGGGAAAAATTAAGCCAGTCGACCGATACTTTATGCGCCTTTTTGCCGAAGACGTTGAATGCGATAACCTGTATGACATGGAAGACTAATAGTGTTAGGCCGAAATGGATCAGGTAAAGGGTACTCAGAACGTAATCGAGGATTTTTTTCATTCTTATTTTTTCTGCAAAAATAGTTTAAATCTGTTTTGGTTACGCCAAATTCTAAAATGTGAAATGACAATTGTCATTCAAAACTTACGTATAATTCACGTTATTTGTAAAATAGTCAATAGTGTTTAAATCGAGATACAAATGGATATTACGCTTTCAGCCGAAAGGCTTGAAGTAATGAAACATATAGGCAAAGACCTCGACGGGCTCATAGGAGAGTATCTTAAACCGATCGAGGAAAACTGGCAACCGGCTGACTTTCTGCCTGATGCAACCCGGGAGAATTTTTTGCATGAAGTTAAGCTTTTGCAGGAAAGTTGCCGTGAGCTGCCTTATGATTACATCGCCGTGCTGATCGGGGATACGATTACGGAAGAGGCGCTGCCTACTTACGAATCCTGGCTGGTGGATGTGATCGGTATCAATCAGGTCGATGAGCCTGAATCGGGATGGGTGAAGTGGGTGCGTGCCTGGACGGCCGAGGAAAATCGCCATGGCGACCTGCTCAATAAATACCTGTACCTTTCTGGCCGGGTGAACATGCGTGCGATGGAAGTTTCTACGCAATACCTCATTGCCGACGGTTTCGATATCGGCACAGACCGCGATCCTTACCGGAATTTCATTTATACGTCGTTTCAGGAGCTTGCCACCAATGTCTCGCACCGTCGCACGGCCACGCTCGCGAAGAAGTTTGGTAACCCGCATTTGTCGAAAATATGCGGCGTGATTGCTTCCGACGAGATGCGCCATGCGAAAGCATACAAAACGTTTGTAACCAGGATTCTGGAAGTGGATCCGTCGGAGCTGCTGCTGGCCCTGGAAGATATGATGCGTAAAAAAATCGTTATGCCTGCGCACTTCATGCGGGAAACGGGTGTGAAAATGGGTGAGACTTTCTCTCATTTCTCCGACGCTGCTCAACGCCTGGGTGTGTACACAACCCTGGACTATATCGACATTCTCGAAGACCTTCTCAATGAATGGAACATTGGTTCTGTGAGAGATATCAACGAAAAAGCGGAGAAGGCGAGAGATTACCTGATGGCCCTTCCGGCAAGGTTGAGAAGGATTGCTGATCGTACCCGTATTCCGGATCTGGCCTACGAATTTAGCTGGATAAGCCGTTGATTATAACGTCGGTCATCGGCGGTCAGCTATCGGCTTGTTACGAACGACCGCCGATAGCCGACTGCCGATAGCAAAAAATTAGAGTAACAACATCACTGCCCCCCGCTTGCTAATCACTTTCCCTTTCGTCGAAACACCTTCGACTTCCCAAACATAAGTGCCTGAAATAGCAGCGCCGCCTTTGAAAGTCCCATCCCAGCCGGTGTTGAGCTGGTCGGTAAAGAAGACCAGCTGGCCCCATCGATTGTAAATGCGGAAATAACGGATCGACGCGATGTCATTCACGACCGGCAGCAGTACTTCGTTTTTACCATCGCCGTTAGGTGAGAATGCAGTCGGGACGATAATGTTTTCCTGCCGTTTGATAGAGAGCTTCACCTGACCCTGGCCTTTGCAGCCCAGCTCGGAAGTTACATCTACCGTATAAGATTGATTTTCCTGTAAAACGGCTATCGGGCTTTGGATGCTGGCGTCGTTCAGTCCATCGGCTGGTGTCCATAAAAACGTGGCAGCCGCATAATTGCGGATCTGTGGCGAGGTCGCGTTAAGCTGGAACGGGACATTGTATTCTATCAAGGCATCAGGCGTTACATTTACCTCAATTTTGGGAGCTACACGAACCTCAACGGTGTCAGTCTGCGTACAAAAACCCTTGGTAGCGGTTATAATGTATTGCGTAGTAGTTTCCGGCGTTGCAACCGGTTCCAGTGCGCGGGCATTATCCAGCCCGTTTTGCGGTACCCAGGAAAACTTTTCACCATTACTTGTCGTGGCCAGTGTGATTGACTGTCCGACACAAATGGTGGTATCGGGCATCGTTCTGACGGCAATATCGCTGGTGAAAGACACATCTGCATCCCTTGCGGTGGTACAACCGTTATCATCCTTTACGAAGACCCTGTAGTGCCCTACCGGCACTTGAAATATGTTGGAAGCCTGGTAGTTGACCGAATCGATAGAATACTGATAGGGCGAAATGCCGTCGGCTGCCGTAAGGGTGATGGTACCACTGGTCCCCGTGTCACAATTGCCGGATATGGCCTCGGCGGTGAGCGTAGGGTTGCTGATGACAATCCGTTTGGTATTGTCGAGCACATTTCCACAAGCCTGATTCCTGACTGAAAGTGTAACGTTTTTTACCCCGCCGGTAGCCCAATTCAGGACGTAAGGCCCCATTCCCGACCCGGAAATAACCTGGGCTCCGTTCCAGTCCCAGTTAAAATCGTAGCCGGTGCCAGGCGACGGAATCGATCCGGTATATTTCACTTCGACGTTTTTATTAGGTCCGCAAACCGGGCTGGGGGAGATGGAAAAATCGGCATAGGAGTTGATGCTGGCCTCGAAACAGATTTCTGAGACCGATTTATCCACCTCTGCCTTTGAAAAGTATTCACCGCGGAAAATCATATAGGCAAAGTTTGCCTCGCCGGATTCGCAGGATTCTGCATTATCATCCCTGAAAATGTAAATCGGTACCCCGGCTTTGCCGACATAGTTTTTGGCGGCATCGATATAACTGACGAACAGGTTATCGCCCACGTAAATGTCCATTCGTCCCGTGGCGCCGTCACGGGTAAAGGTTAGTAAATAGTAGGTGGAACTATAAAAATAGGGACATACTCCGATAATACCTTTCGGCGAAAAATCCAGGCAGTGCCCGCTGCTTCCGGGAGTATTTCTAAAATAAATACCGTCATCGCTGGTCCCGTTCGAGAAATCGATGATCCTGGCCAGGGCTCCACCCCAGTCGGTTACTTTCAGATACAGCTGGATCGTGTAGGATTCGGAAACGAGCCCTTCGGTATTCGGGTACATCAGTCCCCAGTGCTTATTGTTGTGATAAACAAGCCGCCTTCCGCCGCAAGGTAGTAGTTCATCGAGAAATCTGCCTGGCGAGGTTCCTGCCGCACACGAACCCGCTGCTTGCGCCTGTACGAGGGTCGGACCGCATTCCGGTTGTTCTACGGTGAATTTGTCCTTAAAACGATAGGTATGTTTGCCGGTTTGTGCCTGAGCAAAATGCAGGAATGAGAAGAAAATCAAAAGGATATGTAAAGCGTTCAACTTCATATCAATGCCTGCGTACCGAACGTGAGTAAAATTGGGAACCAAAATTACAGTAAATACGACTAAAACGATGCCAGCCGGCCGGTTTTTTGATGGAACGGGCAGGAAACGGACCGGGCCCGCAAATGCAGGCCCGGTCCAGACAACCATATGTATGTGAGAGTTACTGCGGGATTGCTCTTAGGTTTCCGCCGCGGATCATCCGGCTTTCCTTCGTTTGAAGGTCATCGTGAAGCATTTTGCGGAACGTATCGACGGTCTTCTTCGATGTCAGGCGCTGGCCTTGCGGAATTGGAATGCCCATAATGTCCAGAGCCTTATGGAGCAGTGTTTCATTTTCATCTCCAAAAGGCAGATAGGGAACGGTCGAGTCTTCGACCTCGTAATCGGGCTTCATTCCATTGACAGTACCGTAATCCGACTCGCCGTTGGCGTTGGCGGTCTGGCCCAGCATCAGGTAGACGCCCCATTTCCAACGCTTCTGATCGTCACCTATAAGTCGGCCGAACAGATTTTTGCCGGCAGTATGCTCTCCGATCCTGATTACGCTCATGTAGGGCTTCAATCCATTGATTACCAGTTCGCTGGCAGATGCTGTGCCGTTAGATGTAAGCACGAATACGCGGCTCAAAGCGCTCCCGATATTATTGGCCTCATTCTGGAATTTGTAATTCAACGCGTCAGCACCCTGCATTTTTTGCCAGTACGCCGTGTATTTGTCGTTCCATTGTTCCTTGTAAAAGATTTTGGAGTTTGAAACACCTTTCCCGATCAGCGAAGCGAGTGTTTCGGCCGAACTGATATAGCCACCCGGGTTGAACCGTAAATCGAGTACCAACTCATTCACACCCTTACTTTTGAAATCGGCAAAGACCTGGCGCAGCTCATTGTCATACTTCGACTCGTCGGCGTCGGTACCGGGCACAAATTGGGTGTAAACCAGGTAACCAATTGTTTTCCCATACGCAGGTTTTGAAATAACTGTCGAAAAAAGAACAGGATCTTCGCTTACCAGTGCTTTGGTCACAGTTACCGTCTGGTTGCTTGCCACGATAGCTGTGCCGGAGATTTCTCCTAAGGTAAAAGTGGCCGTTTCGTTATTACTGAGCAGAGATGTATAGTTGCTGGAAGTTAGTTGCGAGCCATTTACTTTCATCAGAATATCGCCTCTTTTCAGGCCCGCTGCCTCAGCCGGGCTACCCTTCACGACATAATTCAGAAATGCCGCTATGTTCGATTTCCCGTTATCGATATAAGACAATGAATAGCTGATCCCGAAAACTTTGCTAATGCCGTCGAACTCATCCTGCAATGCGTCGATATCGTCGGTAACCGCGGAAAAGCGGTCGACGGTAGCCCGTTGATAGACGAGTTTTTCAAAATAATCGCGAGGATCGACGGTTTTATCAAGGCTGCTTTCGGCCGGCAGGTTTTTGTACCAGAAATACGCATCGTCCATCACATCGTAAAGCCAGCTGTTGATGTTAGGATAATCGGCCGTAGTGGTAGAATCGATTGCTGCTACGGCCGGGTCGACATCCTTATCCTTACAACCCACCACCGTCAATGCAAAAATCAGGACATAGAGAAGATGTAATCGTTTGAAGTTTAACATAGTGTTCAGTTTAAAAGTAATGAGTAAACTGATTTGACATAGGCGTGTTGCAACAGAGATTAATCGGTAATATACTGCTGTTACGTAGGTTGGTGGGGAAATGTGGCGGAACCGAGCGCTAATTTTAGCCGAATATGAAACACCGACGCCCGGAGAGAGGCATGCTGTTTGTAGGATGATCGGCTCTTATAAGAAACACTGGCTCCGAAAGGGCCTCCAGGCAATCCAGGAGGCCGTTCGGAGCCGGCAAATGGGTGCTGTAATGTGTTGCCAAAAATAGGAAAGTCCGCCGGGTCCGTCCTGACAATTGTCTTTTCTTAATCTCAATTAAGGTCAAATCCCGGTCAACCCCCTGAAAAAATTCCTTGCGATAATCGCGTATTCCAGCGGGTTCGCCTTGGCAGGATCTTGTTCTGCTTCGAGCACGATCCAGCCGGCATAGTTGCTTTCTTTAATGATGGCGAAAAGAGATGGAAAATCAATACAACCCTCGGGATCGCCTGGAACGGTGAAGACGCCATTTTTGACGGCCGTCAGGAAGCTCAGGCGTTCATCGTGTACACGTCGCAATACGTTCGGACGCACGTCTTTCAGGTGTATATGCGCTGTGCGGCCGATGTATTTGTTCAATGCAGCCACCGGATCTTCGCCGGCGAAATGGAAATGCCCGCAATCGTAGTTCAGAAATACATAGTCGGGGTTGGTTTCGTTCAGCAGCCGGTCTGTTTCCGCGATGGTTTGAATGCAGGTGCCCATGTGATGGTGAAACGCCAGTTTCATGCCACGGTCGCGTGCAATCTTACCCAGCTCGTTCAGACCGTAGGTAAAGCTGTCCCATTCTTCCCGGGTGCTGAGCATACCTTTTCCCTCAAACACAGGCACATCCATTCGGCCCTGGCAGCTATTTCCCGTTTCACCGCCGCCAATCACTTTGGCGCCCATGATTTCGAGGAAATCGAGCAGCCTGGTGAAGTTTGCACGGTTTTCGGCAAAGGATTTGGTCGTCAGTTCATAGCTGTTCCATTGGTTGCAGATCTGCAAGCCGCGGAGTTCCAATGCTTTTTTCAAAACATTAGTGTCTCGTGGAAATTTGTTCCCCACCTCACAGCCGGTAAATCCCGCCAGCGCCATTTCGCTTACGCATTGCTCAAATGTATTCTCGCCGCCGAGCTCCGGCATATCGTCGTTGGTCCAGTTAATGGGAGCAACGCCCAGTCTGATGTTTTCGAAATTCATTTTTTTAAAAAAGGGATGAAGGGGAGGAGAGGGAGGAGGGAGGATGGAGGGCTCTAACCGTTTCCTCCCTTTCCTCCATCGTCCCTTTCCTCCTTTTAAAGAAAAATACGTTGTGTTTTTTTGTTCTCTCGGTAAGTTTCAAATGCTTTTTGGACCGATGCTGATGTCGAAACTTCTGCCACAGGCACTTCCCACCAGGCGTGATAGCCTTTTACGGTGCGGTAGAGGCTGGTTTCGATGTAAATGACGGTCGTGCGGTCAGCGGTTTTGGCTTGTGCCAGGGCATTTTGCAGCGATTGCCTGTCGGTGGCGCGGATCACGTTGGCGCCCAGGCTTTCTGCATTCTTGGCAAGGTCCACCGGCAGAAATCCGCCAGATAGCTGACCGGTTTCATTTTCGCGGTATTTATACATCGTCCCAAAGCGCTCGCTACCAATGCTTTCCGATAGTCCGCCAATACTCGCGTAGCCGTTGTTGTTCAAAAGCAGGATGGTAAAACGCACGCCTTCCTGAATGGATGTGACGATCTCGTGGTTATTCATCAGATAGCCGCCGTCACCGCAGAGCACATACACTTCACGGGAAGGATCGGCCATTTTGGCGCCGAGGCCTGCGGCAATCTCATAACCCATGCACGAGAAACCGTATTCGAGGTGGAAGTTTTTCGGATCGGTGGCGCGCCACAATTTGTGCAAATCGCCCGGAGCACTGCCCGATGCATTGATCATCACATCCCCGTCGTCCATAAAGGTATTCAGCGTACCGATCACAACAGCCTGGTCAATGGGCGGGACTGTGCTGTTCCCTTCGGCGTAGATCTGCGTAACCTCATCGTCCCATGCTTTGTTGATGTCGGCAATATGCCGGCGATAGTCCAGCGCGACTTCATAGTTGCCCAGAAGTCCGGATAGTTCTTCCAGCACTGCCTTCGCATCTCCGATTACCGGCAATGCAGCATGCTTGAACGCGTCAAATTCGCTGATATTGATATTGATAAAGCGGACATCCGGATTTTTGAAGATCGATTTGGAGGCTGTTGTGAAATCACTGTAACGCGTGCCTATACCGATCACAAGATCTGCCTGGTTGGCAACATCAATTGCATATTTGGTACCGGTGGCGCCGAGACCGCCGATGCTGTAAGGCGCATCGTAGCGTACGGCTCCTTTCCCGGCAAAAGTTTCACCAACGGGAATGCCGGTTTTCGAAGCAAATTGGTGAAGTGTTTCGGACGCGCCGCTGTAAATAGCCCCGCCGCCGGCCACGATCACGGGATTTTTCGCTGCTTTGATCCATTCCGCAGCCTTTTGAATCGTAGAAAGGTCCGGACGTGGGCGGCCTATGTGCCACACGCGTTTTTGGAATAGTGATTCCGGAAAATCGTAGGCGTGGGTCTGTACATCCTGAGGCATCGAGAGCGTAACTGCGCCCATTTCCGCCTGTGAGGTGAGTACGCGCATTACTTCCGGCAGGGAGTAAATCAGCTGTTCTGGCCGGTTAATGCGGTCCCAATATTTGGAAACCGGTTTGAAACAGTCATTGACCGAAATATCCTGCGAGGCGGCGCTTTCAAGCTGTTGTAAAACCGGATTAGGCTCGCGTGTTGCGAAAATATCGCCTGGTAGCAAAAGCACAGGCAGCCGGTTGATGGTAGCCAATGCAGCACCGGTGATCATATTGGTAGCACCCGGCCCGATCGAGGTGGTGCAAACGAAGGCTCCGAGCCTGTTTTTCACCTTTGCGTAAGCCACTGCGGTATGCACCATCGATTGTTCGTTGCGGCATTGGTAATAACGGAAGTCCGGATTTTCCTGCAACGCCTGGCCAAGGCCGGCCACATTTCCATGTCCGAAGATGCCGAAACAACCGCCGAAATAGGGTTCTTCGATACCGTCGCGCTCGATGTACTGGTTTTTTAGAAACATGATGGTGGCCTGTGCCACCGTGAGTCGTCTTGTCATGTCTTTGATGGGTTACTGTTCAAAACAGAGTCAGCTGATAGTGTCGCTGAATTCGCCCGCTTTGCCGGTGCAACCGAACAAATCGAATTTTTTCAGCATAAATTTTTTGTATTCCTCCATAAAAATCTTCCCCGGGCTCGTCGGAGCAAATTCATCCGGGCGGTCGCGGAAAAACTCCCGGTTGACCATCGTCCAGAGCAGTCGGGTGTCGGTAGCAATGTTGATCTTGCAAATACCCAGCGGGATCGCTTTTCGCACTTCTTCTTCCTGCACGCCTTTGGCATCGGTTTTCAATTGGCCACCGGCTGCATTAATGCGTTCGATGACTTCCGGCACCACATTAGAGCCGCCGTGCAATACCAGCGGGAAGCCAGGCAGGCGCTGCTGGATTTCTTCAAGAATATGAAATTGTAGACCCTGCCCACCCGAAAATTTGTAAGCTCCGTGACTGGTCCCCACAGCAATGGCGAGACTGTCGCAGTCGGTGGCATGCACAAAATCCTCGACTTGTTGCGGATTGGTGTAAAAGGAATGCGCTGCATCCACAGTAAGGTCGTCTTCCACCCCGGCCAGTACGCCAAGCTCGGCCTCTACACTAATACCTTTGGCATGCGCAGCAGCTACTACCGCTTTGGTACGGGCTACATTTTTTTCAAAAACGTCGTGTGACGCATCGATCATGACCGAAGTGTACCCCCCTTTCTCGATAGCGTCGAAAATATGGTCTTCATAACCGTGGTCCATGTGGATCGCGTACGTGACGCGCGGGTAAATGCGCGCCGCCGCGCCTATCATGGACAGGAGCATGTCTGGATGGGCATAATCGCGTGCGAAGGGCGTTGTTTGTACAATAAAGGGCGCATTTGCCTCCTGTGCGGCAGCGAAAAGCCCGTGGATTTCCTCCATGAAAAACACATTCACCGCCGGTATTGCATAGCGGCCATAGCATTTATGGAACAATTGTTTCGTCGTCAGTAGCATCTGGTTAATGGCTTTCGGCTGTCGGCAATCGGCAGTCTATTATTTGTGGTATCGGCCACATTTTTTATTGTTAATACATCTTGTCTGTGAACTAGCCACAGCATATTCCACTTATCGCCGACAGCCGACAGCCGACAGCCGACAGCCGACAGCCGACAGCCGACAGCCGACAGCTACCAGAATATCGTGTATAAAGCTGCCAGCACACCACATATGAGCACCGAGCCAACTACAAAACTCCTGCCGGGCTGGAACATTGACGCCTCAATTTCGAGGCCTTTCGGATTGTTCTTGCTTTTCGGATCGGCAAGGGAAATGGCGGCGATCACCGCACAGAGTATCAGGAAAATGTATCCCATGCGGTCCAGGAACGGAATTTCGGGGTACATAAATTTGCCGGCTGTCGACAACGGGATCGTCAGCAATGCGGCTGTCAGCGCAGCGGCCGATGTCGTTCTTTTCCAGAACATACCCAGAATGAATATCGCAAACACGCCGGGGGTGATAAAGCTGCTGTATTCCTGAATGAACTGGTATGCCTGATCGAGCACCCGGAGCTGCGGAGCAATGAGGATACCGATGCCCATCGCGACGTAGATCGTGTAGCGGCCCACACGTACAAGCTGGCGCTCGGAGGCGTGCGGGGCGATGTACTGTTTATAAATGTCCAACGTAAATATCGTCGAGATACTATTTGCCTTGCCGGCCAGTGAGGCCACTATGGCCGCCGTGAGCGCGGCAAATGCCATTCCTTTTAACCCGGCGGGCAGCAAATTGAGTAAAACAGGGTATGCGTGATCTGGTTTCACCACATTGCCGTCGAGCATCTCCTGCTGGAACATACCGTTTTGGTACAAGACGAATGCAGCAATGCCAGGGATAACCACGATGATCGGTATCAGGAGTTTAAGCAAAGCCGCGAAAAGGATGCCTTTCCGGGCAGTGGGCAAGCTGGCACCGAGGCTGCGCTGGATAATGTACTGGTTGCAACCGAAATAGGCGAGGTTATTGATCCACATCGCGCCGATAATCACCGACAATCCCGGAAGGTCTTTATAGAACGGATCTTCTTTCGGCAAGATCATATGGAAATGTGAATCGGCCTGTTCTTTTAGCAATGCCAGTGCATTAAAAAGACCCGGGCGGTTGAAATGGATGGACACCAGGTCTAATGCAAGATACGTAGTTGCCAAGCCTCCCAGTACCAGCACAATTACCTGTACGACATCCGTATACCCAATCACTTTCATGCCACCGATCGTAATCACAATCGCGAAAAGGCCAAGGCCCACAATGCCATAAGTGAAATCGAGGCCCGCTGTCACTTCGAGGGCTAGGGCACCCAGGTACAGGATCGACGTAAGGTTGACAAATACATATAACAAGAGCCAGAAGACAGCCATGATCGTCGCTACCGTCGGGTTATACCGTTCCCGCAGGAATTGCGGCATGGTATAAATCTTGTTTTTCAGATACACCGGCAGGATAAACACGGCCACGACGATCAGCGAGGCTGCGGCCATCCATTCGTAGGAAGAAATTGCCAGACCTATCGCAAACCCAGATCCTGACATTCCGATAAAGTGCTCTGCCGAAATATTCGAGGCGATGATCGAAGCTCCGATCGCCCAGAATGTCAGCGAACCCTCAGCGAGGAAGTAGTCGGTCGAGCTGACTTCTTTTGTGTTTTTCTTTTTATAAATCCAGTAACCGTAAGCGGAAACGCCTATCAGATAGATGAAAAATACTATGTAATCCAGCGATTGCAGACCGGTAGTGGACATGCTTGTAAAAGGGTTAGTTGGTTAAAAAGTACGGAAGCGTGATGTTGGTCGGGGGTTGTCAAGTGTGGTCAGGGGTTGTCAAGTGTTGTCAGGTACAGGTTTTCATATGAATGGTGCCTTGTATGGACCAAACTTATTCAATTTTCGCTACACCAGACCACTCCTGACTACATCTGACTATAAATGACCACACCTAATCATCGCCTAAATCACCGCATATTGCAGCACTTCATCCAGTTTCACGCTCCTTCCTTCGGTTAGCGACTTCATGGCCGCAATACCGATGGCGGTTGCCATCAGGCCATCGTGTGCGTCGACAGGCGACGGAGTGTCTTTCAACACGCAATCGATGAACGTTTTAAGGCAAACACGGTAGGCTGTTTCATATCTTTCGAGGAAGAAATGCAGCGGCAGCGAGCTGTGGCCGCCATTACTGTCGAAATGAATGAGCGTATCGGTGGTGTTATTTTCCGCCTTTGCCATTCCTTTCGAACCAAAGATTTCCAGTCGCTGGTCGTAACCGTAAACGGCCTTACGGCTGTTGTCGATTACGCCTATGGCCCCGTTTTCAAAGGTTAAAACAATTACAGCGGTGTCGATATCGCCAAATTCTTTGATTTCCGGATGAATGAGCGCGTCGCCCTTCACAAATACCTCCTTCACCTCACTTCCTACGATGTAACGCGCCATATCGAAGTCGTGAATAGACATATCCAGGAAAATTCCGCCTGAAACTTTCAGGTACTCTACCGGAGGTGGTGCGGGGTCACGGCTCGTAATGCGCAGAATATGCGGCTCACCGATCTTATCATTGGCAACCAGGTGTCTCACGTTGGTGAAGTTGGCATCAAATCTGCGGTTGAAACCGAGCATGAGCTTCACATTGTTGTCTGAAACCGCCTTTTCTGCCGCCTGAATCGCTTCCAAGGTAACGTCAAGTGGTTTTTCACAAAAAACATGCTTTCCTTTTTCCGCCGCAGCCACTGTATAGGGCACGTGAAAAGGTGTTGGCGAACAAATGATCACCGCTTCCACATCGGGGTGGTTGATCACATCGTAAGCATCGGTAACGACCTGGGGAACACCGAGGTCACGTGCAAATGCATGTGCAGCGGGGGAGAGATCGGAAGCGATAATTACTTCCGCGTCGGGCATATGGTGCACCAGGTTGCTAAGGTGGATCTGGCCAATCCGGCCCAGGCCAATCACACCGGTTTTGAGTTTTTTTGTCATCTTAAGAAGTTGCGAGCGAGTTGTCTTTTTTAAAATTTCCTGTTCCATTCTTTCAGCCAGCGTTCGATTACCACCTTGGTCTGGGTGAAGAATTCGACCGCATGCTTGCCCTGGCCGTGGAGGTCGCCGTAGAAGCTATCCTTCCAGCCCGAGAACGGGAACTGCGCCACAGGAGCGGCTACGCCGATGTTGATACCGATATTACCTGCCTCGGCCTCATGGCGGAAACGACGTGCGTTCAGACCGCTGCTGGTGAAAATACATGCCATATTGCCGTATTTTCCGGAGTTGATAAAACGGATCGCCTCGTCGATCGTATTGATGTGCACAAGGCTCAATACCGGACCGAAAATTTCGGTCGCTGCCAGTTCGCCGTCGAGCGGAATGTCCTCGATGATCGTAGGAGCGATGAAGTTCCCGTTTTCATAGCCGTCAATTTTCGCATTGCGCCCGTCGACCAGCAGGCGGCCCCCTTCGTGCAAGCCCTTTTCAATCAGGTTGTTGACGCGGCTTTTGCTTTCTGAGGTAATTACCGGACCCATGAGTACGTCAGCATCAAGTCCGAAACCGGTTTTACGGTTTCTGGCCGATTCCACCAGGCTTTCGGTAATATCCTTGTGCTCGCCCACTGTAATGATCGTAGAGGCCGCCAGGCATCGCTGGCCTGCGCAGCCATAAACGCTGTCGATCACGATTTGTGAGGTCATATCGATATCGGCATCGGGCAGAACGATTACAGGGTTTTTGGCCCCGCCCTGCGCCTGCACCCGCTTGCCGTTGGCAGAACCTTTGGAATACACATAGCGCGCAACATTGGAGGAGCCTACAAAGCTGATACCCTTGATCACCGGATGTTCCAGAATCGCGTCCACCGTTTCACGGGCGCCTTGCACGAGGTTCAGCACCCCTTTAGGAAGATCCAGCTGGTGCATTAATCCGACGATCTTGGTCATCGTCAGCGGCACTTTTTCCGACGGCTTGATAATGTAGCTGTTCCCGCAGGCGAGCGCGTAAGGTAGGAACCAGAATGTGATCATGCCCGGGAAGTTGAACGGCGCGATACACGCACACGGGCCCAGGGGCTGGCGGATCATATACTCGTCGATACCTTTGGCAATATCTTCCGAAAACTCGCCCTGGATTAATGTCGGCATACCGCAGGCATTCTCCACATTCTCGATCGCGCGCACCATTTCGGCTTTGGCTTCGATGAACGTCTTGCCCGATTCGAGCACGATAGTTCGTGCAATATCATCAGTATTGTCTTCGAGCAGTGTTTTTAGCTTAAAAAGATATTGCACACGCTTCGAGACGGGGGTATTTCTCCATTCCTGAAAACCTTCGTGAGCGGCCGCGGCGGCATCGGCAACGTCCTGCGCAGTGCCATAGGGTACTTTTGCCAGCACTTCCTGGTTGGCGGGGTTGAGCACATCCACATAGTTGTCGGAATGGCTGTCGACCCAGCGGCCGTTGATGTAATTCTGTAATTTTTCCATTTGTATTTTAAAACTTATAAACCTCCGTATCCTTTCACGAACTCCATTACTTCATCGTAGGCCGGCATGAAATTCGCACAACCTTCCCTCGTGACGATGATTGCCCCGCATGCATTGCCCATTCTGACACTTTTATATAAATCCCAGCCGCGCAGCAATCCGAACGAAAAGCCGGCGCAGAAAGCATCACCCGCTCCAAGTACATTCAGTACCTCGACGGGGAAACCCGGCACTTTCACCTCTTCCTTTCCGGGTTGGAAAATGGAGGCACCGTCTTTACCACGCTTCACAACCAGTGTTTCTACCCCCGATTTCAGGATTTCACTGATTGCATTCTCAATATTCCCCCGTATCTCCGGCGCAGATATTTGCTGATGTTTAATTAAAAGTTGCTCTTTATCGGTCAGGAAAGTCGCGAGAATTTCTTCTTCGGTTCCTACCACGATATTGAAGCTTCCCAACGCCGCCCGGATCGTTACCCCGAATGCACGCGGATCGAACCACTGGTCGGCGCGGAAATCAATGTCCAAAAGTCTGGTAACGCCGTTTTTCTTTGCCAGTTCCAGCGCGTAGAACATCGCCGTACGGCTGGGGTCCTTGCTGAATGCGGTTCCTGAGAATGCCGCAGCCTTGAAATCCTGGAACGGTATGGCGGATACGTGATCGATATTCAGGTTGATATCCGCGCAGTTTTCACGGTAGTAAACCAGCGGGAAGCGATCGGGGGGCTCTATGCCCAGCACAACGGCGGAGCTGCGGGTACCCTCGATGACAGGAACCCATTCGGTAACGATGCCCTCGTTGTCAAGGAAGTGTTTAATAAAATTTCCAACCTGGTCATTTCCGATACCGGTCAGGATGGCCGTTTCCAGACCCAGCCGACGGCTCCCAGTAGCAATATTGAGCGGACAACCACCTACAAAGGCGTTGAATGCCTCGATTTTTTCAAAAGGGCTGCCCACGTTGGCCGAGTAGAGGTCAATGGACGAGCGGCCAAGGGTAAGAAGGTCGTATTTGGGCATAGTTTGTGGAACTTCGGCTTTCGGCTTTCGGCCGTCGGCTTCTGTTTTATGTTTTAGTTTGAATGCTCGCTTTTGGCCATTTCTATTGTATTGCACTACATTTCTTCAACTGAACAAGCCGACAGCCGACAGCCGAAGTACCCTTCATCCATTCATTTCGACCGTGACAATCGGTAATCTGGGGTCGGAGCCTTTCCAGGTTCGGTAAATCCAGTCATGGTCGGGGTCGGAAGTATTGGCAAGCGACTGATCGCTTCCGGCGAGGAAATTGAGGTAATATACGTTGTAGCCGTGGCCTGCCACCACTGGGTGGTAGCCTTTCGGAACGAGCACCGCTTCGTTGTTTTTCACACGGATAATCTCGTCCAGCGAACGATCTTCTGTGTAAACCTGCTGGATTGCGTAGCCCTGCGGCTTGTCGATTTTATAAAAATAGATTTCTTCGAGGTTCGCTTCGAGCAGGTTGCCGTCGGCATCTATTTTCCGCTCGTCGTGCTTGTGCGCAGGGAATGAGCTCCAATTGCCCGAAGGCGTGTAAACTTCTACGCAAACGATTTTATGGCATCCAAATCCCGGTTCGAGCAGGCTGTTGATCTGGCGGTTGGCATTATCGCCACCGCGGTATTCGATGGCGGCTTCTTCGGGGCGCTTCATGCGGGGCGGATGGTCTTCATCGGAAAGGACCTTGCAGATCGCAATATCGGTGCCCGGTGACTGGGCCGTGAGCACAAAAGGCGTGCGGCGCGAAAGGTACATCGCGTGGCCGATCCCGCTGAACACGTCTTTGCGACCATTCCCTGTTTCCCAGACCTGCCCGGCGGCTTCTACTTTGAAATTTCCGCCCAGCAATACAAAGCAATATTCATATTCGCCCGTATCACCCGCGATTTGTTCGCCCGCTTCCAGTATTTTAGCCTCGAAGTTCAGGTAGGTCCATCCAGCCTGTTCGGCCGTGAGGGAATGATAGGTCTTATCGTGTGTTCGGGGCTTGATCAGCAGGTTACTCATTGTGGTAAATCCATTACATTTGCACAATGATAGTGTTGTATAAATTAAACACAAAATGTAAATATGTTAATATTGAATGCAAACGTTTGAAAAAATTTCAAAGAATTAATTGTCCTATTCCAACTCATGAATTCCTCACGTCCTGTTACGATCAAAGACATTGCACGCCGTTTCCGGTGCTCCCCATCCACCGTTTCGCGAGCGCTGAACGACCATCCGGCCATTAACGAAGACACCAGGAAGAACATTCAGGAATATGCCAAAGAGGTAGGTTACCAACGTAATGAAGTTTCGCTGAGCCTGCTTAACAAAAAGACGGCTTCGTTGGGGGTAGTAGTGCCGACGATCAGCAATTATTACGAAACCGCGGTGATCGAAGGCCTTCATACGGTGTTGCAGCCAATGGGTTACACGCTCAATATCTGTGTGACCAATGAAAGTTACCTGCTTGAAAAAGAGTCGCTTTCCAAACTGCTCTCCAACCGGACGGAAGGGATATTCCTGTCAGTTTCGCAGGAAACTTATGATGCGGGTTACTATGAGCATCTGGAGAACGTGATCCAGCGCAAAACGCCGCTGATCTTCATCGACCGAGAATATGAGGATTTTGAAACCAGCCGGGCCACCGTTGACGATTACCATGGCGCATTTGCCGCGGTAGAGCATTTGATTTCAATAGGTTATAAACAAATCGCGCATTTGAAAGGGCCTAATGGCCTCACTGTTTCCGAACAGCGTTTCAAGGGGTATGTCAATTGTCTCAAAAAATACAGCATGCCCATCCGGGAAGAATTGATTCTCAATACCAACTTCAATGTGGAAAGCGCCATTTTGCCTACCAAACGCCTGCTCGAACTGGCTTCGCCGCCCGACGCGATCTTCGGGGTAAACGACCAGGTCGCAATCGGCGCGATGCGGGTAGCCAAGGACAAAGGTCTGCGCATTCCGCAGGATATTGGCCTTGTCGGTTTTGATAATTCACCGATTTCGGCTTACACATTTCCCTCGCTCACCACCGTTCACCGCCCGGGCCGCAAGATCGGGATGGAGGCTTCCCGCTTGTTTCTCAATCAGTTGAACGGATCCGGGGATTTCGCACCGGAGAGCATTGTATTGCCCTCGGAGCTGGTGATCAGGGAGTCGTCGCTGCGGATTTGACGGTGGTATGGAGAGTGGCCGGTGAGGGCTGAGCGATGGCCCTGAAATCGTGAAGGTATTGGAACGAAGTATGGGAAATTCATAAGCCGACCGCCGAAAATGAACGAGTTCTGTTCGAAAGCGTACACGAAGATCACCGTAAATAGCGCCAGGCGTCACAAAAGCCTTTTTTGAGAACTGGTATAGTAATTTGACACCAAATGGATCATAATAGGTCAATTCCCAAAATGCGCTTATATGCTCAAAAATTACTTCAAAATCGCCTGGCGTAACCTTGTTCGTAACAAGACATACAGCTTCCTGATCCTGTCCGGCCTCGCTACCGGCATGACTTGCGCGGTAGCATTGTGGCTGTATGTGCAGAATGAGTTGAGCTATGACCGTTACCACCAGCGTGCTGGCGATATTTACAGGGTCAACCTGAATATTAAATGGGAAAGTAACGAATATAAGTTGGGTTTGGCTTCGGCCCCGTTCGCAAACACGTTACAACAGGAATACCCTGAAATTCAAAACAGTTTAAGGGTCAAGAAAGGTGAGCAACTGTTTCGGGTCGGCAATAAATCATTGAATGCTAAAGAAATAATCTGCGCCGATTCCACGCTGTTCTCTTTCTTTGACTACACGTTTATCGAAGGGAACCCGCGTACTGCCTTACCGACTAAAAACAGCGCGATATTAACCGAGAAACTGGCGCTTGCGTTGTTTAATAAAACCACCGGACTGATTGGCAAAACCGTCGTGGTAAAGGACGATATCCCTTTTGCGATTTCAGCAGTAATCAGAAATCCTCCGGGCAATCATCACTTGAAATTTGATGCCGTTTTACCATACACCAATGAGGATATCAGCCGGGTGAGGCTCGACAAATGGGACGGGTTCAATACGCTGACTTATGTGCTTTTGAGAAAAGGAAGCCGGGCCGCCCAACTGGAAAGGAAATTGCCTGCCTTCTATAAAAAGTACATTGCCGAGGTAATCGGCGATACCGACGGGACTAAAGTAAAATTTGCAATGAGCTTACAGCCGTTGACGGACATTCACCTGAAATCATCGCATTTGATGGGAGAAGAAAATGGAGGTAACCTGAATTATGTGTATACCTTTTCGGTGATTGGCTTCTTTATTTTGCTTATCGCGATTGTCAACTACGTGAATCTCTCCACTGCGAAGTCTGCTGGGCGGGCAAGGGAAATCGGGGTTCGCAAGGCGGTCGGTTCGCGATGGTCCCAGTTGGTGGGGCAGTTTCTTGCCGAATCGGTCCTGACGACCTTTCTGGCCTTACTGATCAGTATGTTGCTGCTGAATGCATTACTTCCTTTTTTCAACCAGATATCAGGAAAGACGCTGGCTATCGATTTTTCGAATATCACTACGATCGGGTTTTTCGTAGGATTTGCCCTGCTCACCGGCCTGCTCAGCGGGCTATACCCGGCATTGATCCTGTCGCGTTTCAAGCCGGCGTTGGTACTGAAGGGTGCTGCGGAAAAGGCCGGAAAGGGTATATTGTTCAGACAGTCGCTCGTTGTTTTTCAATTTTTTATTTCGATGGTAATGATCGCCGGCACCATTACCGTTTACCGGCAACTCCATTTTATGCGCGATACAAAGCTCGGCTTCAATCAGCAGCAGGTCATTGTGATACCTTTGAAGAATCAATCGCTCCAACAAACCGCGACGGTTCTGAGGAGCAAAATCCTGCAAAGCCCTTCGGTGAGCCATGCATCACTGACGAATGGCTCAATTGGGAACCAGTTGAACAATAAGACCACATTCAGTTTTTACAAAAGGGGTGGGGAACAATCCATCAGTTCGGAATATTTTGATGTAGATCCTGATTTTACAGAGGTGCTGCAAATCCACGTCGTTGAAGGGAGCAGCTTTTCCGCGGTGCCCGATCGCGACAGTTCGAATGCGATATTAATTAATCAGGCCGTCATGAAGCGACTGGGATGGAAGAGCTACAAGGACGGATTGGTCGAGCTGGACGCCCAAAAGGTTCCTGTCACGGGTGTTATCAGCGATTTTCATTTGCGCTCGCTGCACAACCGGATCGAACCGCTGATTTTGGTTTTGAAAAAGGAAAAAGCCGATAATCTGCTGGTTAAAGTGTCGGAAGACAATATGGCGGCCACATTACATTATATCGAATCTACTTTCCACGAGGTTAACCCAGGCCAACCTTTTGAATATGATTTCCTGGATCAGGCATTTGCAAAACAATACCGTTCAGATGAACAAAAAGGACATTTATTTCTTGTGTTTTCCGCAATTGCTGTTATCATCGCCTGTTTGGGTTTGTTCGGCCTGGCCACGTTTACCGCGGAGCAGCGGACCAAAGAAATCGGTGTTCGCAAAGTACTTGGTGCTTCTGTCGCCAGTATCGTTTCACTATTGTCAAAAGATTTTCTTAAACTGGTGCTGATAGCGATTGTGATTGCTGTGCCTGCGGGTTGGTATTGGATGCGGATCTGGTTGCAGGATTTTGCCTACAAAACAAGTGTCGATTGGTGGATTTTTGCCCTGGCCGGCTTGCTTTCCCTGGTGGTTGCCATTATTACAATCAGCTTTCAAAGCATTAAGGCCGCATTAACGAACCCGGTAGCGAGCTTGAAAAGTGAATAAATCCGTGTCTGCCAATGTATAAATGCCGAATGCCGGAAGTCGCTCCCGGCATTCGACGTTTATACATTAATGAATCAGATCAATACCCATCATTCTGCCTCAAATATCCCGGCTGGTTCGATGCACCGTCGATGGCCGTTTGCGGGATCGGGAAGATGCGTTTCTTTACGTCGGCGTTGGTTTTTTCAGTCCATTTACCTTCATACTTGCCGAAACGGATCATATCCGGGCGGCGGAGCATTTCCCAGTAAAATTCGAAACCGCGCTCGCGGAAAAGCAGGTCGAGGTTCATCGCCGTCAGTGCAGGAGGCGCGAGCGTTTTTGTGCGTGAGGCGCGTACAAGGTTTACATCGGCCAGAGCACCGGCAGCATCGTTGCTTTTGCGGAGTTTCGCCTCCGCACGCATCAGGTAAATGTCTGCCAGACGTGCGATCACGATGTCTGCCTCGCCGCGGTTACGACCCGTGTTCGACTTGCTGCTGAATTCGTATTTCTCTACGCGGTAGCCGGTATTGTAATTGCTTCCGGCGGTAGTAAAGTCGATCATTTCAGAGAAGCTCACCGGCAGGTCGGCCCGGTTGCGAGTTACGTAGCTTAGTTTCCCTACTTTCAGCTTGCCGTCCGGGCAGCGGAGGAATGCGCCATTGACGCGCAATGCACCATATTGCTGGCCTCTGAGGATACCGCGGTTGATTTTGTAATCGGCGTCGTTCACACAAGTATCGGCCGCATTGGTGTAAACAGACATGTTTTGCTGGTAAAAACGAGGGTCGCGCGAAGGATCGACAGCCCCATAGGCCTGAACCCAGCTCTGATAGAAATCGGACGTGATGGCAGGCCCGTCGGTTCCGTTTGCGGTTGGGAATTCCGCCAGTGGGAACTGGTCGCCCGAAATCGAGAAGTAGGCCATACGGTTATGTCCGTTCAATTCAGCACGCTGGTCTACCGCGAAAATGATCTCTTCGTTGGTATGGTTGGCGTTGCCGAAGATTGCAAAATAGTCCGCCGAGAGTTTGGCCTGGCCCGAGTTGATCACCTTGTCGGTGTACTGGATCACTTTGTCCATATCCTCGGCTTTGAAATCGAAAGTGGTGCCGTAAATGTTGCGGTATACGGCAGCGTTCAGGTTCAGGCGGGCCAGCAAGCTCCATACAGCGGCCTGGTTCAGGCGGCCGGGGCCTACGACCGACTTCGGTTGCAAAGTAGGCTCAACGGCCAGGAATTCGCTTTCGATGTATTTAACAGCCTCGTCGCCACGGATAATTTTCGAGGTAGTCCCCTGAACATCCTTCACAAATACAATGCCGAACAAATCCAGCAGCACCATATTGTAGTAGGCGCGCATACCGCGGGCCTCGGCCGTGTAAAGCGCTGCATTGGGAGATGTGGCGCTTTTGAGGCCTTCGATAGCGGTGATACACCTCGAAATTGACTGTACAAGCTGGTTCCAGGTGTTGTTCACGTTGGGGTCTGTGCTGGTAGTATTGTGCGCATGCAACGCCAGGTAAATACCGTTGTCGCCCCAGTCGGTGCCGCCACGGTAGGGCAGGATGGCCTCATCGGTCGAAATTTCCTGCAATGCAAAATAGGTCGTATGCTGGAATAGGTTGGGCAGCAATGCATAAGTAGGTGCCAGTAGCCCGTTGGCTGTTTCCTCTTCCGAAAGCTTTGCGCTGAGCGTTTCGTCCAGCACTTGTTCTTTCAGGTCGGTGCAGGCGTTGCTGAGCATAAGCAGGCCGGCTACCGTAAATATGGTTGATAGTTTCTTCTTCATGGGTCAATAATTAAAAGCCAAGATTGATCGAGAAAATGACGGTTTTCGCTTTCGGATAACTTAGGTAATCGATACCGTAAGAGGTGATACCAGCGATCGAACGGTCGTTGTTAACTTCCGGGTCGTAGCCGTTGTATTTGGTCCACAATGCCAGATTCTGGCCCGTTACCGAAATGCGGGCTGTTTGTACCCATCTGTTGATGCCCAGCTTGGCAGTATTAAGATTATAACCTAGTACAAGGTTGTTGAGTCTCAGATAAGCGCCGCTTTTGAGATACCTTGTTGATACGCCTGCCGAATTGTTGACTGATTCCTCGGGCGATTCGAGCGCTTCGGGTGTTACGTTCACACCTTTGGATAATTTCAGTTTGTAAAAATTAGAATTGGCAGTGTTGTCATACACTTTATTACCGGCTACGCCATTAAAGTTGGCGCTCAGATCAAAGCCCTTGAAGCTGATATTTCCGTTGAAGTTGTACATACGGGTAGGCAATGCAGTCCCGGCTACGATCCGGTCGGCGTCGTTGACGATGCCATTGCCGTCGACATCGCGGAACTTGCTGATACCTTTCTCGTCAAAACCGATGAATTCTTTCAGGTAAAATGAGCCGATGGCCTCGCCATTGATATAACCATTGATCGTCGCCGAAGTCAGACCCGATCCCTGCGCCGAACCCGACGGGATTACTGTATAAGGCGAATGTTCCACACGGTTTTTGATAAAAGTAATATTTCCACCTAAAGAGTATTTCAGACCGTTTTCCAGTGCATTGCGGTAGTTCAGGTCTAACTCCAGACCCTGGTTGATAATCTGCATGTCAGGTACATTGGTCCAGAAAGTACCAGCCGGTTGAACCGGGTCGGCAGGAATCACTTCAAGCAGGATTTTTTCGGAAGTTTTCCTGAAATAATCGATTTCCCCGCTCAATGCGCCTTTGAACAAGCCGAAATCAAGACCCAGGTCGGTCTGTTTGGAAACCTCCCATTGAATGTTAGGGTTGGCTAGACGTGTATAAGTGGTTCCTGCCGGATACGTAGTGCCGCCGTCTAGCGGATAGCTGGTCGTTCCCGAAACCACCGACGTGAACCTTGCCTGGGTGATTTTGGAAGGAATTTCCTGATTACCCGTCGATCCCCATCCCGCGCGAAGTTTCAGCTCAGAGAAGGGCGATGATTTCATAAAAGGCTCTTCTGAAACCCTCCAGCCCAATGAGAATGAGGGGAAAGAACCATATTTGTTGTTCGAGCCGAATTTGGAAGAACCGTCGATACGCAATGTCGCTGTTACCAGGTATTTATCTTTGAAACCATAGCTGGCGCGGCCAAAGAACGATTGCAATTCATTGATCGTCGCGAAACCGCCGGGCTGGTTGAGTGCCAACGACAGATCCTGTCCCAGACCTGGATTGTAGATAGGCTCTATATCGGAAATCGGGAATTTGTTAATGCTGAAGTTCCGGCTCTGGATAAAAATACGCTGGTAGGAGTGACCCAGCAAAGCCGTCAGGCTGTGCATTTTCGTATCCAGATTATACGTCAGGTAGTTCTCGATGAGCCTGTTGGTGTTGCGCAGGCCGTAGGTTTCCAGACGTCCGACTTCGGCCGGGATCGTACTAGGCAGCAATTGCTTATCCTGGGTGGCCGTTGAGTTATCGATGCCGAAGTTCAGCTTGTACACCAGCCCGTCGATGATTTTCACAGACGGCGAAATGCTGGCCAGTACACGGTTGGTGGTGAGTACCTCCTTGTATTGCTGCAAAATGAACAGCGGGTTGGTGAAATCCTGGTATTGTGCCAGTTGGCCGTTGGCCCCGTAAGGTGCGTAAGTTGGATTGATGGTCAGGGCACTACCAATCGCTCCCTGGATATTCGGGCGCTGGTTCTTGGTATTCGTAGCATTGAGGTTGAAATCCAATGTGACACGGTCCTCAAACAGTTTCTGGGAGAGGTTCATGCGGCCCGTGTAGCGGTTCTGCTGACTGTTTTTCAGGATCCCCTGCTGTTTTTGGGCGCCAAACGAAGCGTAGTATGTCATTTTTTCGCTCCCGCCTCCAACGGATATATTATGGTTGTGGGTGGTGGCGGTTCTGAAAATCTCCTTTTGCCAGTCAGTATCCGTTTTGCCGTCGGCTACTGTTGCGCCCAGTTTAGACGCTTCGGCCAGAAATTCAGGACCCGAGAGCACATCCAGCGGGCGAGCCACATTGGAAATACCCAGGCTTCCCGAATAGGTGACAACGGCCTGGCCGGATTTGCCTTTTTTTGTCGTGATCAGGATTACGCCATTCGCACCACGAGCACCATAAATAGCTGTGGCGGAGGCATCTTTCAGTACGTCGATCGATTCGATATCCTGTGGGTTCAGGAAGTTGAGCGGGTTGGCATCTCCGCCGGTACCGCTGTTGTCAAGCGCCATACCATCCACGACAAACAATGGGGTACTTCCTGTACGCACACCGCCCGGACCGCGAACGGTAATGTTTGTCTTGCCGCCGGGCTCACCTGTGGCCGAGGTAACATTTACACCCGACACCCTTCCTTGCAATAGTTGCTCGGGTGAATTTATGATCCCCTGGTTAAACTCCGCGCTTTTCAGTGACTTCACCGAACCGGTAATGTCCTTTTTGGTAGTGCTGCCGTAGCCGACAACCACTACTTCGCTAAGATTGGATGCCGATTCCTTTAGTTTGATTTCGATCGAATTAGCATTGCTTTCCGTTAAAAGGAAATCTTTCAAGGACTGCTTTTCAAAACCGATGTAGCTGAATTCGAGGTTATAGCGCTGGCCGGTCTGCAGGTTCGCAAAGCTGAATGAGCCTGATTCATTGGTAGTTGCACCTTGCTTGTTGTTGCCATTGACATCGGAGATCACGACTGTGACACCGGGCAAACCTTCGGACGAGCCCTCTGTAGTGACCTTTCCGGTAAGGGTAACTTCCTGCAACTTGCTCATGTTGGTTTCAACATGCTTTCTGGGCTGGTCTTTGGGAACCGGTATTTCAGCTGCGGCGATGGTATGGAGGCCGCAAACGGCCGTAACCTGCATAAGGCAGTTTCGGATTATCCCGGTCCTGACTGATAGAGTCGAAGTCTTTCTCATAGTCGTGGATTATTGGATTTTACAGTGAATAGAATGTTAGAGCAGAAGGGGATTTTAGTCATAGAGGTAAATTTTTGAGCGTAATAGTTCACAAGATTGCGGTTGTATTTTTAAAATAATTAATAGTAATAACTTGATAAGCAATGCAAACGTTTGAAATTCTGTGCAAACGTTTGAAAAAATATGAAGAATAAATTGGATGAAATTAATACTGCTTCTCGTGGTGTAGGAATAGTGATTTTAAATCATCCCAAAGTCTTATCAGGATGCGAAAAGTTGCATTAAAGCGACATTCTCATGCCAAAAATGGCACTACGGGAAAGAATAAATGAAGGAATGCGTTTTAAGGAATTGTTAAATCGCCTAGGCTAGCGACGAATGAAAGTTTGACGGACGGAAAGGAGCGGAGGAAACGGAGAGCGAAGAGGAAAGTCGTATTGGGAGGCTAAGCTGCGTTATCTAAAGGTAGAAGTTTGATGGTTAGGCCATAGGTTCTTAAAAGTTCGTCCAGTTCTTGCTGGTGCTCTGCAAGCAACCGCTCGTATTGTTCGATTATCGACTGAGTGTCGCCAAGTTCCCGGTGTAATTGCAAAGTCTTGTTGGTAAGCGCTACCAGCTCAACAAGCCTGGCAACCCGTGCTCCCCATTCGTGCAGTTCCTCTAATATCTTCATATCCATGGTCTAAAAATTTAGCTGTGCAAAACCTTTTGATTTTCTAGCACGCGAAGTGGAGAACTGATTATGCCATTGAAGTTGGTCCATATGATAGAACACATACTTTTCATCGGTTTCAGGATATCTTTTGACAAAGTATTCATCGACTGCCGTTTTGTGATCCCGGCGGTAGGCGCGTAAAATGTTGCGTAAAATGTCGACGTCAGGTTCATTAGCATAATAGATGCTGGCATCAACAAAAGTCACAACGTCTATGTCACGTGGATTGAGTTTTCTCGTAACGAAACTTCCGTCTATCCACTGATGAAAACCCGTACTAATGATCGGGACCAGCCTCTCCATGTATTCCAAAAAATTCCGGAAAATTACCTGCCTCGTACCGGATCGAGGAAACGCGTCAACGAACTCGGCCTTAAAAGTTGACCAGTCCGTAGAGATTATGTCGTAGGGTGTCAAATTACCTTTGATATCAAACTCCAAGTGTGTGCGGTTCTTTTTTAGTATAAATATACCAAAAATAAACCGCTAAACATCCTGGCGCAATACCTCCAACGGCGGCCGGGACAAGATGCCGCGGCTGTTGAGCAAACCGATGATTACCGTTAGCAGAGAGACAAAAAGAAATATCAGCACAACCGGGCCAGCTTCGGGCTTGAATTCGGATTCGAAACTGAATTTGGCAAGACAAAAGCTTCCAATCACCGCAATGAATATTCCTGTGAATGCGGCAAGGGCACCCAGGAAAAAGTATTCCAGGGCGGTGATGACAAATATCTGCTTCCGGCTTGCGCCCAACGTGCGAAGGAGCACACTTTCCTGAACGCGCTGGTATTTGCTGATCATGACGGACGCAATCAGGACGATCAACCCGGTAAGAATGCTGAAACCGGCCATGAAACGGATTACGAAGCCAATTTTGTTGAAAATGTCATCCAGCACCCGGAGAACGAGGGCCAGGTCGATGATCGAAATATTAGGATATTCCCTTACCAGTGCCTGCTGAAAGCGGGCGGAAACCGTCGGATTGGGCACGTGCGTAAGCATGGCGTGGAATTGCGGCGCTTCTTCGAGTACACCAGTAGGAAAGACGACGAGGAAGTTGGTCCGAACCTCACTCCAGTTTACCTCCCGAAAGCTGGAAACGACCGTCGGCATAATGGTCCCTTGCACGTTAAAAACCAGCGTGTCGCCGAGTTTCAGATGGCTTCTTTCTGCGAAATCCTGTTCTAATGACACAGGGATTGGTTCTGCCGGTTTATCGTATTTTCCCTGCCATTTTCCCTTGGTGATTTTTTCGGAGGAAGTGATGGAATCGCGGAACGTGACACGATATTCCCGACCGAAAATGCGGCGCGACTGTTCGGCAGTAGTGTCGCCTTCGAAATCGGTGGCGGTTTTGCCGTTGATTTCTTCCAGTCGCATATTCACGATGGGCACGCTTTGGTTGATCGGCACATTTTGCGCCTTCGCGATCGCCAGCACGCCTTCCTTTTGATGGCTTTGGATATCAAAAAGCACCATGTTGGGCTGGTTACCACTGCTTGATAGCTTCACGCGCGTGAGCAGGATGGTTTGAATGAAGAATAGTGTGCAGATCAGCGAAGTGCCCAGGCCCACTGAAACGATGAGAATGGTGGTCTGGTTGTTTGGGCGGTACAAATTCGCCAGCCCCTGGCGCCACAGATAGCTCCACGAGGTTGGAAAGAAACGCCGAACGAGCCACATCAGCAGGCTGGCAATGCCGAACAGGATCAGGAATGCAGCAAGAATGCTGACGGTAAATATCAACGCCTGCACCCAGGTTTGCATTTGCAGGTAGGCGAACCCGAAAATGAACAGAATGATCAGCCCGTACAAGGCCCAGCTGACCGCATCGCGCTCGGGATGGGAGGCGTCCGAGGCGGAGCGAAGCACGTTCAGCGGCGATACCTTGCGGATGGACACAAGCGGCGGTAATGCGAAAAGTATGGAAATGAGCACGCCAATGGCCAGCCCTTGCCCGATGGCCGGCCAGGAAATGTCGGTAGTGAGGTCGAACGGGAGCACGTCTTTGAGGACAACGGGTAAGAACTGCTGAATCACCGTTCCCAAAAGGGTCCCGAGTACGGTACCTATCAGCCCGATTCCGGCGATCTGAAGGAGGTAGATCAGGAATGCCTGTGATGCTTTGACACCCAGGCAGCGCAGTATCGCAATGGAATTCAGCTTCTCGCGCACATATATATGTATGGCGCTCGCAACGCCTATGCACCCAAGCAGCAGCGCAACAAAACCTACCAGCGACAGGAAGCGCGTAAGATCGCGGAACGAGCGCCCTGTGTCTTCTTTCTGGCTTTGAACGGTATTATAGTCAAGGTCGAAGCGCTCAAACTTAGGTTCCAGCGCTTTGACCATTTTTTCGACATCCGTTTTTGCAGGATATTTGAAATAATACCTGTAACCTACACGGCTGCCCTTTTGCATAAGGCCGGTTTGGTCCAAAAAGCGCATCGGGATGTAAACTACCGGCGCTACCGAGGCGGTAATGCCTGTTGCGCCAGGCGCTTTTTCGAGAATGCCGGCTATGGCAAAAGTTACTTCACCTATCCGGATAGAATCGCCCACTTTTGCGCGGTATTGCAGCATCAGCGTCTGGTCTACCAATGCCTCCTGCCGGTTCCGGAATGTCTTTTCAGCGGAGATAGGAACGGTTTCGAGCTTGCCATAGTAAGGAAAATCGCCGGAGAGTGCTTTTACCTGTGTGAGCCTGCTACCGCCGCCTTTGTTGAAATAGACCATTGAAGCAAAAGCACGCTCCTCGGACCGCACTCTGCCTAGCGAATCGACGAAGGTCATTGCTTTCCCCTCGATCTTTTTGCCGCTGTAAATGGAGAGGTCGGCGCCGATGAGGGTGGCCGCCTGGTTGTCTATGTTGTCGCGCAGGTTGTCCCCGAGCGAGTAAATGGCTACAAGGGCAGCGATACCGAGGATAATGGACGAAATGAATAGCGCCAGCCGCGCGCGGTTTCTGCGACTGTCGCGCCAGGCCATCCGCAATAACCAGGAAAGATTGAAACTATTGGGGTTCATCAGGAATTCACGGTTAGCTGGCTTCCACAATTTTGCCGCCTTTGATGCGGATGATGCGCTGGGTTTTGGCAGCGAGTTCGAGGTCGTGCGTTACGACCACCAGCGTAGTACCTGCCTCGCGGTTGAGGTCGAAGAGCAGTTTTACTACTTTCTCACTCGTTTCTGCATCGAGGTTACCGGTTGGCTCATCGGCAAAAAGGATCTGCGGCTGGTTGGAGAAGGCACGTGCCAGCGATACGCGCTGCTGCTCTCCACCGCTGAGTTGGGTAGGATAGTGGTGGCCACGCTCGGCGAGGCCCACCTTGTCGAGCAGGTCGAGGGCGCGGGACTTTATGTTCTTTTCACCGCGCAGTTCCATAGGTACCATCACATTTTCCAATGCGGTCAGTGTCGGCAGGAGCTGGAAGTTTTGGAAAATAAAGCCCACATACTGGTTGCGCACGGCGGCGAGCTGGTCTTCATTAAGGCCGTTCAGCCGGGTGCCGTGCAGTTCCACCGTGCCGGCTGTCGAGCGGTCGAGTCCGGCGCAGAGGCCAAGGAGCGTCGTTTTACCGCTACCCGAGGGGCCCACGATCGAGACTGTAGACCCTGTTTCGATTGAAAAACTGATATTGTCGAGGACTTTGAGGGTGCGGTCGCCGCTTTTGTATATTTTACTGACGTCGTGCAGATCGAGTATGGTATTCATCAATCGTTTTTCTTTTATGTTTGCGTGGTGCCGGTGCGGGCAACCGCCAAAGACCTAATTTGACTCTTTTCGGTTATTGTTTCTCATAAATATAGTTTAAACGGTTTTTAAATGAGAATGAATGGCCCGGTATGCGTTTTTAAACTATAAAATCATTCCCTACCGACTACGGATTATGTTTGATATGCGTCGTTTCAAGACTTTTTTGGCGTTATCCTTTCTGACTGCCGTCCTCTTTTCCTGCCAGGACAACAAAAAGCAGCAGGATTCGGAGCAAAAGGCGGGCTCTTCGCAAGCAGCCAAAGCGCCGGCTGTTAAAAAGAAGATCATCGTGTTTTTTGGAAACAGCCTCACTGCCGGTTATGGTCTGGACGACCCGTCGCAGGGTTTTGCGGGGCTGATCCAGAAACGGATCGATTCGCTGGGTTTGGCTTACAAAGTTGTGAACGCAGGGGTGAGCGGGGAAACAACTTCGGGTGGTAACAGTCGCATCGACTGGCTGCTTAAACAACCGCTCGATGTTTTTGTCCTCGAACTAGGCGGCAACGACGGCCTGCGTGGTATTCCGGTTTCAGAAACCAGAAAAAATCTGCAAGAAATTCTTGACAAGGTGAAGGCAAAATACCCCGACGCGAAGCTAGTGCTGGCCGGCATGCAGATCCCGCCCAATATGGGGCAGAAATACGCCACCGAGTTCAAAGATGTTTATGCCGATCTGGCCAAAAAGAATGATCTGACCCTCATTCCTTTTCTGCTGGAAGGGGTGGGAGGGGAATCCAAACTCAATCAGGCGGACGGTATCCACCCTACCGCCGAAGGACACAAGATCCTTGCTGAGAATGTCTGGGTCAGGATTAAGGACCTTCTATAATGAGAGAGCCCGCCATCCGGCGGGTTCTTTTCTTTTCAGGCGGTGTAGGTCTCGTTGCCGTGCAACTGACGGGCACCGTAACGGTTCCAGGCTTCAATGATTTCCATCCGGTCCTCGATAGTGCGGGGAGTAAATGAGATGATAACCCCACCTTCACGAATGCTGGATTCGAATACTTCTGCATGCTCTTTCGGTACACCGCGGTTATGCAGCGCGCCCACAATGCCCCCGGTAAGTCCGCCGGCACCTGCGCCGGTAAGCGCCGCAAGCAGCGGACCAGCCACGGCGATCCCAAGTCCGGGGATTACGACGGTCGTACCAATCGCAATGATCGCTCCCGCAATGGCTCCTGCCGTTCCGCCGATGGCCGAGCCTATGCCTGCATTCTCCATAGTTGAATGTGCAGGTTTTTCGCCATCCGACTCTGTATGATGCATCCGGTGGGTTTCATCGGAGACGATAACATTGATATGTTCGGGTTTATAGCCTCTGTAAATCAGCTCGTCATATGCTTTCTGTGCATCCTCGCGGTTGGGAAAAGCCGCATTGACCAGCGATGGATAGTTATATTCAATTGTCGTTTCCATGACATCGAGTTTTGGTTAAATCTTCCGCTAGAACCAGAAATAATTGTGCCTGTCGATCCTCGCTGTTTGGGCATATAAAAGCCCGGGAAGTTGGTTTTTGAACGTCCCGGGCCTGGTATGTCTAATAGATGTTGCGCTACACCACCCTGTCGCCGCGTATCAGGCGGAGAATGATCGCAACGACGGCGATCACGAGCAGAATATGAATGATATTTCCTAATCCAAAACTTGCAAAGCCAAAATAGCCGATCAGCCACAGGATCACCAGGATCACGGCTATGGTATAAAGGAGATTTCCCATTGTTGTAAAATTTTGAGTTAGAGTTATTTTAGAGATATCTGGATTATATCAATTTAAATGCCAGCCACTTTATGAGGTACTAAACCGGGATATTTCCCCGGTTTCTACAATATTTGCGGGGTTTCAGCCTGTTACTTCGTTTAGTTGTAGAAAATTTTCTCAAAACTTACGGTAACGGCCCACGCATTATCGTCATTCTCTCAATTCCCTTTCAATTTTTTAAAATGAAAAAAGCATTTCTGTCATTTTTTGCGTTTGCATTATTTGTTTTCTGTCAGGCGAATGTTGCGTCGGTTGCGGCCGCTCAGGTTGATACTGTGGAGGTGAGCAGTTCAGTGATGAAGAGGAGCCTCAAAGTGGTTGTGGTAAGGCCTGCCGGATATAATTCGGGTAAGGAGTTCCCCGTCGTATACCTGCTGCACGGTTACAGCGGCAACCATTCCAACTGGGTCACAAAGGCTCCCGGTATTCAGCAAGCCGCCGACCGGTATAATATGATCATTGTTTGTCCGGACGGTGGTTTCAGCAGCTGGTATTGGGATAGCCCTGTTGACCCGCAGTCGCAATTCGAAACCTACGTTTCCAAAGAGCTGGTTTCCTACATCGATAAAAATTACAAGACTATCAGGGACCGGAAGGGCAGGGGTATTACCGGTTTGAGCATGGGTGGCCACGGGGCATTGTATCTGGCGTTCAAACACCAGGATGTGTACGGTACTGCCGGGAGCATGAGCGGCGGCGTGGATATCCGCCCGTTCCCTAACAACTGGGATATGGCCAAGCGCCTTGGGTCATACGCCGAGCAGCCCGAACGATGGGAGAAGAATACGGTTATTAACATGCTCCATTTGCTAACTCCCAATGCACTTTCACTCATTATTGATTGCGGTACTGACGATTTCTTCTACGGCGTAAATGAGAACCTGCACAAGCAGCTGGAATACCGCAAGATCCCACACGACTACATTGCCCGCCCGGGCGCTCATAACTGGCCTTATTGGGAGAATGCGGTTCAGCACCAGCTGCTTTTTATGAATACCTATTTCAATAAAAAATAAATCCTAAACCTGCTTCATGCAGCTCATTATGAGGTTTTCCTTTATTGCACCAGCGCTTTTCTGTCTTGTATTTTCCCAAACAGTATACGCCCAGCAGGATCGTCAGGCATTGCCGGACCCATTTACGTTTAACAGCGGGAAAAAGGTAAAGTCGGTAACAGAGTGGGAGCGCAGGCGCAAGGAAATCCTTGAAACGATGACGCGCGAAATGTATGGCGTATCGCCCGAACGTCCCCAAAATGTCCGTTTTGAGGTTTTTGACGAGGATAAGAAGGCACTAGGCGGAAAAGCTACGCGCAGGCAGGTCACAGTTCACATGGCCGAAAAAGGGAAGCAAGCGCAGTTTGATCTGCTGATTTACATACCCAATCAGGCCAAACGTCCGGTGCCGGCCGTTATCGGGCTCAACTTTATTGGTAACCAGGCCATTCACGCCGATCCGGGAATCAGGCTGACGACCGCCTGGGTCGAGAACAGCGGGATGTTTCCCTGCGCGGCCGACGGCAGGGCGACTGATGCGTGCCGGGGCGTGAACGCTTCACAATGGGCAGTAGACAGCATTCTTGCACGGGGATACGCGCTGGTGACGCTTTACCGCGAGGAAGTCGCCTCAGATCGCAAAGCCCAGGCATTTCATACAGGCGTGCACACATTGTACCCCGAGTTACAGCAGCGGGAGGATAATTTTGGCACCATAGCCGCCTGGGCGTGGGCCCTAAGCCGGGGGATGGATTACCTGGAAACCGATAAGGATATTGATGCGAAGCGGGTGGCGGTATTCGGTTTTTCCAGGTTGGGCAAGGCAGCGCTTTGGGCTGGTGCAACGGATCAGCGGTTTGCTGCCGTACTGAGCAATGAATCGGGAGCGGGAGGCGGTAAGCAGTTCCGGCGGGGAGTCGGGGAGGATATTAACCGGCTTTGCACGGTATTCCCGCACTGGTTTGCCCGTAATCTGGGTAAATACAAAGGGAAAGATACTGAACTGCCATTCGACCAGCATTTTGTCCTGGCGCTGATTGCCCCGCGGCCGGTGTACCTGGCGACGGCAGAAGACGATAAAAACGCGGATCCGCCAGGCGAATTTGCCACCGCACGGGCTGCGGATGCCGTGTACCGGTTTTTAGGAACGAACGGTTTTCCCAACGGACCTTTTCCCGCACCGAATCAGCCTCTGACGGGCCAAATCGGCTTTCATATCCGGCCGGGCGGACACGACGTTAAAATGTTCGATTGGATACAGTTTTTAAATTTCTCTGATTTACATTTGCAAAAATAGACCGAACCTAATATTTAATTTTACTATTCAGCTAAATGAGCAACCATCCGTCTGCCGGCACGGTCCACACCTCCCCGCCCAAGTTCACTGACAAAAAATACCTCCTTACCCTGGTCTTCGTCACCTCTCTTTTCATGTGCTGGGGAATTGCCATTACGATGGGAGACGTGCTCAATAAGCACTTTCAGAAAGTGTTAAGTCTGAGCAAGACGCAATCCGCTTTCGTGCAATTCGCGATTTTCGGGGCTTATTTCATTATGGGTATCCCGGCAGGTCTGTTCATGAAGCGTTTTGGGTATAAAAATGGCGTATTACTCGGTTTGTCGCTGTTTGCATTGGGTGCATTCTTGTTTGTTCCTGCGGCCAGCACGGCGTCCTTTCCTTTCTTCGGAATTGCGCTCTTTATCCTTGGTTGTGGCCTGGCCACGCTTGAAACCGTTGCTCACCCTTTTGTGGCCTCACTCGGCGACCAGCGTACCAGCGATCAGCGTATCAATTTCGCGCAGGCATTCAATGCGTTGGGTGCTATCCTAGGACCTGCAATCGGTGGTTATTTCCTTTTCCGAAACCACGTGGAAGGCAGTACCGACCTTACTTCTGTGAAGAACCTATACATTGCCATCGGTTCAGTGATTGCATTGATCGCCCTTACGTTTTCGTTCGTAAAAGTGCCTGCCCTGATTGATCCGCACGCCTCAGAGCTGGATCCGGATGCAGCGAATGTAGATGTGGCGCCCGGAAAGACGTTGTTTCAACACCGCCATTTCGTGTGGGCCGTAGCCGCACAGACCTTCAACGTGGCCGCACAAGGTGGTACCTGGGCGTTCTTTATTAATTACGGGCATGAGAAAATGGGCTTCTCCGACGCGGTAGCAGCCAACTACATGATCGGTTTTATGGCGTTGATGCTGGCAGGACGTTTCGTTGGTACTTTCCTGATGCGTTTTATCGCACCGCATTCGTTGCTGGCTATTTTTGCGTTCAGTAACATCGTTATGTGTCTTATCGTGGCGCAGGCATGGGGATGGCCATCGTTCATTGCGCTGATGATGCTCAACTTCTTTTTCAGTATCATGTTCCCGACGATTTTCAGCCTCGGTCTGAAAAACCTCGGTCCGCACACCCAGCAAGGTTCGTCGTTCATCGCGATGGGCGTGGCCGGCGGAGCATTCTTCCCGTTCCTTATGGGTGCAGTAGCAGAAACTAACGTGGCACACGCCTACTATCTGCCCATTATCTGCTACACGGTAATCTTCCTGTTCGGATATAAATTTTACAAAACACATTAGGGTACTTCGGCTGTCGGCTGTCGGCTATCGACTTTTCTGGTTATCTGAAAAGCTCGCCGCTCCTTATTTTTGACAATATGCAGCCGACTGCCGATAGCCGACAGCCGAGGTCTAATTAATAACCAAAAAAGCAATAATGAAACTCTGGGGAATCGACTTAGGAGGTACTAAAATAGAATGTGCAGTGCTGGATCCCGAAAGGAATCTGGAAGTGGTGGTCCGTATGCGCGTGCCGACGGAATCGGTGAATGGTTACGACCATATCCTGTCGCAGATCAAGAAGCTGATCGACATGGTAGCGGATCAGGTAGGAGAGCGGCCGCGTAAGATCGGCTTCGCGACGCCGGGCGTGCTCGAACCGGATTCTCAATTGATGAAAAACTCTAATACGACCTGTCTCAACGGAATGCCACTGAAGGCCGATCTTGAAAAAATACTGGGCGTGCCGTGTCAGCTGGCCAACGATGCAAACTGTTTTGCATTGGCGGAAGCATTAATGGGCGCGGGTAAAGATTATCACGGTGCGGAAGTGGTTTTTGGAGTGATTATGGGTACCGGCGTCGGTGGCGGGCTCGTTGTGAACAACAAGATTATTGGAGGTCATCACGGCATTGGTGGCGAATGGGGCCATAATATACTCGAAGAAGGCGGTGAACCCTGCTATTGCGGCAAAGCGGGCTGCGTGGAGCAGGTTATTGCTGGTCCGGCTTTGGAGCGCCATTATCAGAAACTAAGCGGTGAAAAGGTCTCGTTGAAAACGGTGCTGGAACGCTACCATGCAGGTAACGACGAGCACGCAAAGGCGACCATCGAGCGTCTACTGGAATATTACGGCCGGGCGATTTCGACGCTCATCAATGTGATCGATCCGAACCTGATTGTGATCGGTGGCGGGGTAGGTAATATCGATCTGCTTTACACCGCCGGTTACGAGCGCATACGCAAGTACATTTTCAATAAGGGCATCGTCACAACGCCGATTGTCAAGCCCAGGCTGGGCGACAGTGCGGGCGTATTCGGAGCCGCATTACTGTAATAGGATTTACGCTTTTCGGGTCCCGGCATTTTCATTGTCCCATTGAAGATGCCGGGATTTTTGTTGCTCTTTGTTTGAGGTAGATAGGCAGTAAATCAGTAATTTATGTGGCTTCTTAGGTCAGTTGTTTTCAACTCTTATCAGTCATGTATACCACTACCAGCTCCCTCACCAGCCGCATCCGGTCGATTGACACCGTACGGGGCCTGATCATCATTATCATGGCCCTCGACCATGTGCGCGATTTTTTTCATATCGCAGGCGCCACCGGTGATCCTACCGACCTGGCTACCACTACCCCTGCATTGTTCCTCACACGCTGGATCACGCATTATTGTGCACCGTCATTCATGATGCTTTCGGGTTTGTCGGCCTATTTGTCGGGAATAAATAAAACGCCCGCAGAGAGATCATCTTTTCTGATCAAGCGCGGATTCTGGCTTATTCTGGTGGAAATGGTGTTTATGACCTTTGCATTCACATTTGATATTTACTACAAAACGCTCTTTTTCGCTGTGTTCTGGGCATTGGGCGGAGCGATGATCGTGTTGGGTATAGCCGTGCGGTTTGCTTCTCCAAAAACCGTCCTGATCCTCGGACTGGCGCTGGTACTGGGCCATAACCTGCTGGACTATGTGCAGTTGCAGGAAAATTCACTGGCAGACATTCTGTTGCGCATATTCTTCACCGGTAGGGGGACGTTCCTGCCACGGCCTGACGGAGGCTCGATCATATTCCTTTACGTGATCTTTCCCTGGGCGGGGATCATGATGTCGGGCTACGGGCTGGGGATGCTGTATAATCGCTACGCAGACCCGGCCAGGCGCAAGAAGTTGCTTTTGCTGATTGGCTCTCTGCTCACAGTGCTTTTTGTCGTTTTAAGATTCATTAACGGCTATGGCGACCCTGTGCCCTGGTCGACACAGGACACCGGTATCAAAACCTTCATGTCTTTCCTGAATGTGACCAAATATCCGCCGTCATTGTTTTTTATCTTCATGACACAGGGCCCGATACTCATTCTGCTGGCCTTTACCGAGCAAACGGATAATGCGTTCAGTCGGATTTGTACGGTTTACGGCAGGGTGCCTTTTTTCTTTTTTCTCGTACATTTTTACCTGATCCATATCATGACTTTGGTCGTCGTGTTCCTCTCGGGGTATTCGTGGCAGCAGGCAACGGACGACAGTCTTTTCTTCAAATTCCGGCCAAACGATTTTGGGTATCCGCTCGGACAAACCTATCTGATCTGGATATTGATTGTGGTGGCGCTTTACTGGCCATGTAAATGGTACGGAGAGTACCGGGCCCGGAATCGGACGTGGTGGCTGAGCTATTTGTAAATGATTTTGATATTTAAATGCACACTTATGAAGCGGTTTCTGTTGTTGCTTTGCCTTTTTGCACCATTTTTCACAACTGCCCAAGGTCAGGAAGAAACATATCCTGTGGATCCCGCCTCGGAGGAGCATGCGGATGTACCAAAGGGAGAAGTATTGAAATTTGTTTTCGATAAATCCAAGATATTCCCGGGTACGTGGCGCGAATACTGGGTGTATATACCCGCGCAATACAAGCCTGATGTGCCTGCGTGCGTGTATGTGAACCAGGACGGTATCCAATGGAAGGCTCCGACGGTATTTGACAACCTTATTCACCAAAAAGAGATGCCTGTCACGATCGGCGTTTTCGTCATGCACGGGCGCGTGAAAGCAGCTGATCCGAATGCGGCAAATGACCGTTTCAACCGCAGTTTTGAATACGACGGTCTGGGGGATGCCTACGCACGGTTTATCCTCGAAGAAATCCTGCCCGAGGTCGAAAAGCAAAAAGCAAGCGACGGTCGCCCGATCCGACTGTCGAAAAACGGCAACGATAGGGCGATTGGCGGTTCGAGTAGCGGGGCGGTATGCGCATTCACCGCAGCATGGGAACGGCCAGATGCATTTTCACGCGTTTTCAGCGCCATAGGAACTTATGTAGGGCTGCGCGGAGCGGATCGTTACCCAACTTTGGTCAGAAAGTATGAGCCTAAACCCATCCGGATTTATATACAGGATGGCGCCAACGATCTGAACATCTACGCAGGCGACTGGTGGATGGCCAATCAAACGATGCTGCGTGCGCTCGAATTTGCCGGTTACGAAGTGATGCACAAATGGGGCGAAGGCGGCCACAACGGGAAGCACGGTTCAGCGCTATTTCCCGAGGCGATGCGTTACCTGTGGAAAGGCTGGCCGGAAAAAGTGAAAGTTGGAGAGTCAAAAAACGCGTTTCTTTCCGCATTACTGATTCCGGGCGAGGAGTGGAAGCAGACCGAGGAAGCATTTCCAATAGCCGGCAAACCGACACCTTCAAGTGCGAGTTCTTTGAAAACGCTTAAAGCCGTGGGTGCGGCGCTTTCACCGGACCAGACGTTGCTTTACACCGTTGATTCAGCGTCACATTGGGTGTATTCCTCTCAGATTCAACCCAATCGAAAACTGGCTTACAGGCAGCGCTTTGGTTGGCTTCACGTATCTGATACTGAAAATAAAGCAGGAGCCTCTGGTATTGTTTGTGACCGTGAGGGCCGGATTTATGTGGCCACAAATATTGGCGTGCAAATCCTTGATCAGACCGGTCGCGTGAATGCAGTATTGCCCCTTCCGACAGGCGCGGCAACCAAAATGGCATTTGGCAAAACCGATTCGGATGTGTTATACGTCAAAATTAATGGCAAAAGCTATTGCCGAAGGCTGAGAACCCGTGGTATAAACGTTGGTGAAGCGCCCAATAAGCCGGGCGCTCCCAGGTTGTAGGCATTTAGCCGTTCAGGAAAATGGCCAGTATGATCAGCAAGCCAGCCACGAGGCTTATTGAGCCGGCAAAAGGAAAGAAATACACGAATTCGATCGCTCCCATAGCCACATAGCCGATCCCGATCGGGGTCAACACTTTTCGCGCTATGTCGTGGTTGCTGTCGCAGTACCTGGCCGCCGACAATATCAGCGCGATCGACATCCCAAATACGACGAACAGGATCAGGCCGTAGCCTTCAAAATAGTCGCCCATACTGCGCATTACCCCCATAAACTCGAACTTTGGACCGGTCATCTGCCGGATTACCTCCTGTTTGACCGGATCGGGCGTTTCTTTCCATGAGAAATGGCCGAAAAAATGACCGATCAGGTGAATGAGGATACAGAGCGCCGCGATGCGCAGTAAGAGTCTGGGTTTCATAGGGAGCAGCGTTTGATTTAGTTTAATATTCCATCACAATGCTTTCGAACTCGGCAAGACGTGCGAGCGCCACACTGATCGTGCCGTCTTGCCAGGTAAAATTCAAAGGTTTGTGATTTGTCAAAGTAAACACTTTTTGCGGTTTTTTCGCCGACCTGATCCTGAATCGCAGACTGTTAACCGACAACGGTTCGAAATAGGTATTACCACTGAAACCAGTCAGGTTGATCAGGTGCAGAATTTGACCGTCGGGAGTATTTTTTGGCCGGTTTTCGAGGGTATTTTTGTTGAATTCCTTTAACACTGTTTCTACCCGGGCGGGAGCATTTGTCTGGAAATTCTGCGCGATTTCGGGTAGCATGTGGTGGATCATATCCAGCAGAAGGTTCTTATGTTGCTGATAGCCGTGCATGTAATAGATCTTTCCCAGGTTGATTGGAAAAAGCGCCGCTTTGCTGTGGGGATGGTTTTTGATCGCCAATGCATAGTATCCCGTAGGATCGTGGCCTCCTATAATCTCGGGCGGTCCGGGGCGACCTTTTGCTAAAACCGGAAGCAATTTTTGATCGGCACCCGACAGATCATAAAGGCCCAGATTGAATTTCCAGAAAAGCATGCTTTGCCCTTTGAAGCTTTTGAAAATGGTCCGGTCATCAGGTACGAGGTAGTTGCCGGCGCCGTCGTTGTCCTTTTTCTCAATCTTAGCGCCAAAAAGTGTGGCTAGTGTTTCGGGCGTATCGAACAATGCCCGGTTGGTCGCAATCAGGTTTGTACCTTGCTGGCAAGCCTCTTTCAGCGCCTTGATCGCTTCCGGTTTCAGGTAGGTGATTTCGGGTAAAATGATCAGCTTATACGCTTTCACTTTTTGTTCAAGATGGGCAATCTGGCCGTCTTCCACGATATCGAATGGGATATGTGCCTCCCGAAGCATCAACTGTATGCCGCGATACTCCTGCATGGGCTCCCCGCTTGGCCAGGCGCCAGGTGCTATGACGGCCACTTTGGCAACCGACTTGTATCTGCCGAAATATGCCTCATTCTTTTTATGAAAGCCGTAAATCTTCTTGAAAACCGGGTAATTGCGCTCGTCCTCATACCCGCGCATATCGCCCATCATACTCATATCCAGACCCGACCCGTTGGCGATATTCTCGTATAGCCTGATCCGTGTCTCCTCGGGTTCCACGGCATTGTACCGCGACTGGAAGGATATCTGCTGAATGCTGGCATTACTGATAACGTGGTCAGGAAATGAATTGACGGCGTTACCGACGTTGTCCGCGGCCGTGTAAGGCCAGTAGGGAAGGGTGGTCATGCTTTGCGACTCGTGCCGGATAATGTCGACAAACTTGTCGGAGTACGTACAGATTGCGATCTGCTCGTTTTTGGATTTGACCAGCTTATGCAGCCGTTCCGACCAATCCTCGACGGTTGCTTTTTTAAATTCAAGGTATTTTTGATAAAGCGGGTCCGACTTATTTTCCTCAGTAGGAAGCGCATTACCGTCACTGAATTCTGCGAAACGCTTTTTGTCATATTCATTCTGATCGATACCGTGGTATTTGCCTTCGTAGGGATTATTGACCTGATAGCCCGGCATGTTCAGGAATATCCCGTCGATGGGGAATGTGCTAATGACCTCTTCGATGATGCTGAATGCTTTTTCCTGCACATAGGGCGCGTTGATCGAGACCACGTACATATCGGTATTGATAATGCGTTCACCCTTTGGGGAAATGTAGCACCAGTCGGGGTGGGCTTTGAAAATGCTTTCGTGCACGCGGCTGAAATCGAAGCGCACAATTACTTTTATTCCTTTTTCGTGGCATTTATGGATTACATCGTCAAGCACGTTATTTTCTTTGAGATAAGGATTCCGGTAATGAAAATCGAGCCTGGTAGGATAGAAAGCCATAATGCCGCCCGCATTGATCAGTAGTGTGTTCGCGGAGCAGTTGACAAGATCGGTTACGATAGAATCCGCGTTGATTGTCGCGGCCTCATAGGCAGGGAGATTCATCTGGATAACTCTCAGGTTGTTCATTTTCCACCAAAGGTCGGCCTTGTTTTGTGCCAGCAGGCAACTTGCATTGAAAAGAAAGTAAAGGAGTAAAGTGCTGTTTTTCATGCGGGGCTAATGGTTTGTGGAAAAAGAGAGGGGTTACACGGCATCTACTGGAAGCCTGCGGACTGATTTTTTTAGATAAACAGCTTCATGTAACTTACTAGTACATTTTAACTCAATAGTGCATTGAATGGACGATATCTTTTCCTGGCGGTCTTCCTTCTGACCGTGCAGGCATCGCGCGTATCCGCACAGGACGGCTGGTTCAAGCGGTTCGTACAAAAAACGATTTCAGATACCACCGGGGAAGGTAAATCCAGTTTTCGGGTATATCCCACATTGGGTTATGCCCCGGAGACCAGCGTCGAATTCGGGCTATCGTCACTTCTTCTTTTCCAGGCCAAAGGCGACACGCTGAATCGGCTGAGCGAGGTAGCGGCATTTACTTTCATTACGCTCGAAGGCCAGTACGGAATATGGCTCGACAATGCGATTTATGGCGACAAAGACAAGTGGTTTTTCCTCGGACGGACGCGTTTTCAGCGCTTTCCTTTACTATATTACGGGATAGGGCACAGCACGCCGGACAAGGAACCGGCGCTGATCGACGCTAATTACCTGCTTTTCCGTCAGCGGGTGCTGCGAAGAATCGTACCAAACTTTTTTATAGGTCCTGAAATCGACTATCAGCAACTGTTCAATGCGCAGTTCAAGCAGCCCGAAGACCATTTCTATGACGAACCGGCGGGAAGCGACGGAACCAGGAATATCGGTTTCGGTGCCGCACTGGTTTATGACAACCGGCACAACGTACTGAATGTCCGAAAGGGGCTCTTCGGAGAACTTTCTTTTTTGAAATACAACCAATCAGCAGGCAGCCATTACAATTTTCAGGGTTTTAACCTGGACGTTCGTAGTTCGCATCCGCTGACCCGGCGCAATGTGCTGGCATGGCAGATTTACGGCAATTTTTTCACGGGTAATGTACCATTCAACCAAATGGCGCTGATGGGCGGGGAGATGATCATGCGGGGCTATTACTACGGGCGTTACCGCGATAAGAATATGCTGGCGACGCAGGTGGAGCATCGCTGGCTGCCATTCGGATTCAGCAAACGTTTTGGCGGGGTGGTATTTGCCGGCGCAGCGGTTGTAGGCCCTAAAATCAGCTCGCTCACACCCGCACGGGCGAGGCTTACCGGCGGCATCGGGTTACGGTATTTGTTGTTTCCCAGAAAGGATATTTATCTTCGGCTCGATGTTGGTTTTACCAAAGAAGGCCCGGGTTTCTACCTGTTTACGGGCGAGGCATTCTAATCGCGGTGCTTGTAGCCGAATGCGACGAAAAACAGCAGCAAACCTACCAGCCCGAGTGCCCAGGACAGTGAGGTAATTTCGGCGATTACACCGATCAGCGCCGGACCGGCAAGCTGGCCGGAATAGCCCAGAATGGTAACCGCCGATAATGCGATGGATGGCGGAACGTTGGGAATGCGTCCGGCCGCGGTGAAGAATATCGGTACCACGTTGGCAGCGCCAAGCCCGACCATGATGAAACCCACCAATGCTGCAATGGCGGAAGGGACCGCGACTGCCACAATAAAACCCGCGCCGGCAAGCATTGTGCCATAAAATACCACTTTGGCAGGCCCTAACCGGTGGATAATGCCGTCACCTGTAAGCCGCATAATAGCCATTGCTACCGAAAATGCCGCATAACCGAGTCCGGAGAATGACGGATCGAAACCGCGTGAAAATTGCAGGAAAACTGCACTCCAATCCAGCAGCGAACCTTCGGCGAGGAAAAGAATAAAGCACATAATGCCCAGCAGTATAACCGGCCCCTTGGGTAGCACGAAGCTGGTGCCATCCATTTTGGCTTCCTCAGCGTGTGGCAGCAGGTATCGCGACTGGGTTACTGTAATAAATACTAGCAGCGCGGAAATCGCCACCGCCGCGTAAGTTGGTGAAAGACCTGCTTTGATTAGAAAACCGAGCCCGATGGAGCCCATCAGCCCGCCCAGACTGAACATTCCGTGGAACGAAGACATAATATGGCTCCCGTACCGTTCCTGCACTACCACGGCCTGCGCATTCATAGACACATCAATGGACCCGATTCCGGCGCCGAATACGAACAATGCGGCTGCAAGCTGGTAAGCAGAGCTGGCAAGCAGCAGCAGCGGCAGAAGAGAGGCAATCACCAGTGCCGACACGATTGCTACTGAGCGACTGCCATACTTATTGATTAGCAGGCCAGTAAGCGGCATGGTAAGGATGGCGCCTGCTCCCAAGGCAAGCAGCACTACGCCAAGGTCGGCGTCGTTAAGGCCGAGCCTGATTTTAGCAAAAGGCACCATTGGCGCCCAACTGGACAGGCCAATGCCACAGACCAGAAATATTAATAGTGTTGCCCGCCTGGCTGCGCTGATCCTTAGTTTCTCTTCCATTAATCTTGCTGTGGATTTTCTACAAAGAAATATGATTTTGCAGAAAATTGCAAAATGTTGCAAAAAATAGCATCCTCTTTTTGCAACTTGTCAGAAGTCTTTAAAAAAAGAGGCCAGGTTTCAACCTGGCCCCGGGCATACCATCAGATGTTTTTCTTTTTTGATTCTTTTACTGCGAAGTCGACGGCCCGTGCCGTAAGCGCCATATAGGTAAGGGACGGGTTCACACATGAGGCTGAGGTCATACACGCACCATCGGTGACGAATACGTTTTTGACCGCGTGGATCTGATTGTTTCCATTCAACACAGACGTTTTAGGATCGCGTCCCATGCGGGCGGTACCCATTTCGTGGATTGCCATACCCAGGTATGAGCCATTGTCGTAAGTGCGGACATTTTTAACGCCCGATTTTTCGAGCATTTCAGCCGCATCATTCATCATATCCTTACGCATTTTCTTTTCGTTTTCCCGAAGGTCTGCGTCGAATACCACTGCGGGGATCCCGTATTTGTCTTTTTTCTCCTTGTTCAGGTACATGCGGTTTTCGTGGTAAGGCAGCGTTTCGCCAAAACCGCCGAAGCCCATTGTCCAGTTGCCAGGCGTTGTCAATTCTTCTTTGAAGTCGGCGCCGAATGCCAGCTCGGCCACATTGCGCTGCCAGCCTTGGCGGCCTCCGCCACCCTGGTAGCCGAATCCACGCAGGTAATCGCGCTTGTCTGAGCCTACATTACGATAGCGCGGTACATATATACCGTTCGCGCGGCGCCCGAAGTAGTATTTGTCAAGGTCGCCCTCCCAGGTACCGCTCGCGCCTGTGCGGAAGTGGTGATCCATCAGGTTGTGGCCCAGCTCACCCGAGTCGTTGCCCATTCCATTCGGGAAACGGTCGGAAGTTGAATTAAGGAGCAGGGCGGTGGATGCCAGTGCGCTGGCACATACAAATATGATATTTGCGAAAAACTCACGCTCCTGCAATGTCACCGCATCAATCACGCGTACGCCGGTAGCACGTCCTCCCTGTTTCTTTCCATCATAAATGATCTCGCGGACAACCGAATCAGGACGGAGCGTCAGCCGGCCGGTCTTCATGGCCGGCGGCAATGTCGATGACTGGGTGCTGAAATAGGCCCCGTACGGGCAACCATAGGAACAGCGGTTACGATATTGGCAGGGGCCGCGTCCACCTTCGATCTGGGCTTTGGTAGCTTCTGAAAGGTTGGCAACGCGTCCGATCGTCATCACACGGCCAGGAAATTCTTTTTCCAGGCGCTTACGCACTTCTTTTTCGACGTGATACATCTCCATCGGGGCAATGAAGTCACTGTCAGGCAGTTGCGGTAGCCCCAGTTTTTCACCGGAAATGCCTACGTGTTTTTCAACATATGAATACCAGGGAGCGACGTCCTTGTAGCGGATCGGCCAGTCGACTGCAATGCCGTCTTTCAGGTTGCCTTCAAAATCCAGGTCGCTCCAACGGTACGACTGCCTTCCCCACATGATGGATTTGCCTCCAACGATATTAGGACGAAACCAGTCGAAGCGTTTTTTTTCCTCATAGGGCTGGTCCATATCGTTCATCCAGTACTTCTCCGTCATTTCGTTGTACGGATAGTCACGCGAGAGGAACGGGTGTGTTTCCTTTTGTTTGACGGTCAACCGACCATTATATTGGGTCTCCCAGGGAGCTTTCAATGCATTCTCGTATCCTGTGACGTGTTCAAGGTTCTTGCCCTTCTCGAGCATGAGCACTTTCAGGCCTTTTTCTGTCAGTTCTTTCGCCGCCCAGCCCCCGGAAACTCCGGAGCCAATCACGATGGCGTCGTAGGTGATGTCTTTTTTTGCGTCAATATTAAGGTTCGCCATTTTTTCTAAATAGAGTTTGGAATGTCAGGAAGTAGCCAACAAGTCATGTGTTGTTAGTGGCTGCTATCCCATTAAATGTTTCCGGATTAAAGCGCCCAGCTTTTCTGGCCTTTGGGCATGGGCCAGCTGCCTTCGAACCGGCCGGGGATCGGCAGGTAGTCGAGTGCCTGGGTTGCCCCGATTTCAGACGTAAAATAGCCTGTGACTGTTAACCCTTTCATTTGCAGGAAAAAAGGCTTGTCGGAAACGGTAGTCTTTTTGATGATGTCGTTCTTCTGGGTGGTATCCAGCGCGGTGAACTCCTTGGAATACGTTTCTTTCGCGAGCGCATCTACTTTGGCAAGGCCATCATAGAATTTTTTCTGGTCCTCGACTACATAGCAGTCGCGCATCACACGAACGATAAACTTTTCGGCCCCGGCAGCTTTGGCGCCCGGTGTGCCGGTAGTGGGAATGATAACATCGGCAACTTCCGAAAGCAGGGCTTCCTGCTGATCGGACACATCCAGGGAGGGGCCGAAATTCAGGCGTTCGCCTGCAATGCCAGCCATTAGCGGCGCCGAAATAGCACCACCAAGCAAGAAGGTTATTCTTTGAACAGCTTCTCTACGGTTCATGGTTAGGTTATTAAGGTCAGGAAATTCAAATAGCTATAAAAAATATCTTTTAAAGATAATTAAGACGGAGGATTTGGCATCAAAACGGGGCCTTTTTTCCGAATATTCACCCAAAAATACCATTTGCACATCAAATTTCGTGAGCTCCGATTCCATGAGTGATATTTGAATCATATTATTGAACTGGGGGCTAGCCGACAGTAATTCAGAGGTTCTGTTGCGAAGTTTGAAGGTTAAGTAATAGAGGAACGTTGAGTAAATAATGCGGATATCTTCCCTGAATTTTCAGGGAGGATATTTTTTTGAGACCCATCTCGAAGTGAAAGTACAATTTCATACTGTATAACTGACCTGACTAGACGAACTGCAGACACCGTGGCAATTTTGGGAGACTGGCGGGTTCCCGGTTATACGGTGGAGGCAAAAGGCCGGATGCGTCCGGCCTTTTTTTGTGTCCTGGCCGTTCGCGAAATGCCCGTTGTGGCTTGATGTTTGATGATTTATCGTTTAATTCGGTCAATTCATCTTAATATTAACGCAAATGGAATACAGACAACTGGGAGGATCGGGCTTGAAGGTACCGGTACTTAGCTTCGGTACCGGCACTTTCGGTGGCACCGGTGACTTCTTCAAGGCCTGGGGCAATACCCAGGTGGATGAGGCAACACGGTTGATAGGGCTGTGCATGGATGCGGGCCTCAATTTCTTTGATACAGCCAACGTCTATTCGCAGGGCCTGTCTGAAGAAATCCTGGGAAAGGCGATTATCGGGCTCCGCGACAAGATCATTCTTTCTACAAAAGCCACTTTCAGGATGGGCGATAAGCCCAATCAGTCCGGCTCCGGTCGTTATCACCTGATCAGGGCTTGTGAGGATAGTTTACGCAGGCTGCAAACGGATTATATCGATGTTTATCATATGCACGGTTTCGACGGCACTACGCCGGTCGAAGAAACCCTGAGCGCGTTGAATGACCTTATCCGGGCTGGAAAAGTGCGGTACATTGCCTGCTCTAATTTTTCGGGCTGGCACCTGATGAAATCGCTTTCGGTTTCAGAGCGGTATGGCTGGGCCAAATACATTGCCCACCAGGCACATTATTCATTGCTTAGCCGGGAGTTTGAATGGGAATTGATGCCGCTTGGCGTCGATCAAAAGGTCGGAACGATTGTGTGGAGCCCGTTGTCGGCGGGACGTTTGGGCGGTAAATACCGAAGAAACCAACCGCTACCGCCCGAGGGGCGTATTGCCCAGGGAGGTGGTGAAGGCCCTGCTATACCTGAGGATTTTTTCTTCAATCTGATCGACGTACTGGATGAAATAGCAGCAGAGACAGAGAAAACCGTTGCACAGGTGGCATTAAACTGGCTTTTGCAACGGCCCACGGTGAGTAACATCGTAATCGGTGCGCGTAATGAGGAGCAATTGAAGCAAAATCTGGGGGCGATAGGCTGGAATCTGACACTGGACCAGGTAAAACGTCTGGATGAGGCGAGTGAAAAGTCGCCTGTTTACCCTTACTGGCACCAGCGGAAGAACACCGCATTGAATCCCCTTCCTGATTTCTATGGCCGGCTTGTCCGTCAATAAACAATAACCGGCGGCCGGGCCTTCGCTTTGCGACCGCCGCGGGCCAGCCTTCGCGGTGCGACCGCCGCGGCCCGGCCAGCGTGGCCCGGCCTTATTATCTGGCTTCCGGGATATAAAGGCCGTGCTGCATGGCATATACGATCAGGTCGGTGGTGCGGCGCACTTTCAGTTTATCCATCACGCTGCGGTGGTAATATTGGACGGTGTGGGCACTCAATTTAAGTTCATAGGCGATCTCCTTGATGGTGTGGCCTCCACAAACCTTTTGCAGTACTTCCTTTTCCCGGGGCGAAAGGTGCATGACCACCTCTTCTTCTGTAAATACACTGTTAATAAGGCTATCCCGGATTGCCCTGCCGATATACTGTTTTCCCAGCCCAACCTGGAAAATAGATTCCTTGAATTCTTCGAAAAGAGTGGATTTGGAAAGAAAGCCATTCGCTCCCCGCCTGATTGTGTGTTTAATGGTGTGTACATCTGTCACCGTCGATAGTACGATCACTTTCATTTCCCGGGGCAGCGTAGAACGGCAGGCATCCAGCAGTTCCAGGCCGTTTAACCCGTTAAGGGTAAGTTCCATAACCAGGATGTCGGGAGGGGTGGCGCTTCTTTCGGTCAGAAAATGCTTGCCATCTGTGTAAGTATCCACGGCATTAACTTCGGGTATAAGCCTTAGAAGGCTTTGGAGGGCATCGGCCAGAAGAAGCTGCTCGTCTATTAAAACTATATTCATAGAAATATTTTTACATTTATACGACTAGTTTGATCCTTCCTGTTTTGTACAATTACACCAATGCACCGCGCTTTGCGATAATGGGTAGCGCCGAAGAATATTCACCTTTGTCGGGTGGAGTTACTTGTCATGCACTAAATACTTGGAAAGCACTGAAATTAACCAGTAAACGTCAGGTGCTTATTATTTTTCGGTTGCTGCGCTGGGTGAATCTACAATAATTATGTGGATAAAATTAATTGTACTACCCTAATTTTTGGGGGGTAAGTTCATACTAATAATATGTGGGTTTATTTTGATGCATTTATAAATACATTTGCAAATAAGTACTATCTATTTTAAGTAAAATAGTATAACTAGTTAATCGACTAGGTTTGACCCACTTTCGTAAATTCATCAACATTTAACCTGATTTGGATAGCAGATAAGAAAAGCTTTACTCATTTCTCTTGATCGGACACTCGATCATTCGCTAAAGACACCTTCACAAGAAAGTTCGTGAGACGCTCCCGCGTATATATGTAGGCGGCGTGTGCAGACGAGGCACCACAAAGGAATCAGTCATATTACCGGTTTTTGGCCGTGTATGTTTTGATTTAACTGCTTGATTGTCTTGAATTTAGGTTCCTTTATTCACATAACGATTTGTTTCTATTCTAAATTTCTATCACTTATGAAAAGTTCTATCGGCCATTTGATCAAGAAATTGGCATCGTCGCGGTTTCGCCGCAACATGGCAGTGGCAACCGTGATTGCCCTGGCGTTTTCACTCAATTCCTTCGCTCAGGAATACGCAACCAGCCAGACTAATTCTACAACAACAGGATCTTTTCTGTTTGTAACAGCATCTGGCTCTGTTACCGGAGCAGCAAATGCACTTAACGCGCCAGACAACACTTATGCTACATTGACTTCCAGGGGTATCGTAGTGTCGGCTGTATCGGTAACGGGTAGTGCGACGCTGAACCTCACCATGCCAACCCCGGTTTCAGCGAATAAAAGAGCTTTTGTAAAAATTCAGGCGCCGACAGTTCAGGGGCTTTCGCTGGATCTTGGAAACCTGGTTAATCTGTTAGGGTTACTTTCGTCTAACACGATTGACGTCACCACCAATGCCGGCACTGCGCAAAGCACGCTTGTGAAAGATGGCGCGAACAATCTTTATATTGCGGTGACATCGTCTGCGGCATTCAGCACAATATCGATCAGACTTGATCTGGCCAATTCAACGGGTTTATTGGGCCTTGCGCTTGGTAGCATCTCTCTGAACGTGGATGGCGTTGTTTCTTATGAAAACGCAGCGCTGAGCGCTTGCGATTTGATTTCGTACTCGTATTCAGGAGTCGATCCAAACGCGACTGGTGTTCTGGGGCTGACATTGACTGACGCTCTGCAAAACCCTCAAAATGCGGTTGACGGCATTATCGACGCGGGCAACTTTTCATTGCTTCAAAATGGCGCTGCTGCCGCTGCTTCCTCTGTTTCGCAGACATTCTACCTGGCCAAAGCATCGGGAGCCGGCAACCAGGTAACGGCAATTATCTCCAGACCCGCGGCACTACTTAATCTGTCCGTACTGAGCAATATTTCGTTCCAGGCATTTCTGGGTAACACTCCGGTTGGAGGAGCGCAATCTCTTTCGGCACTGTTGACACCCGATTTACTCGGCCTTTTCAGCGACGATACGATGACTCCGGTAACATTCACGCCAGGCGGCAGCTTTGACAGGGTTGTAGTCACCTCCTCTACAATCCTCGATGTGAACTTGTTCACAGGTTTGCGTATCCACGAGCTGGCTTCTCGTCCACCGGTAACCTTTACTGGCGGAACAGTATCGCCGGGACGTGTGGGTGATCCGGTCTCGTCAGACCTTTTCAGTGCAGAAACCAACGACATTCCAAGTTTCAGCATCCAGTGTGGTTTGCCTACTGACTACACATATGCATTATACCAGGTATCGTCACCAGGCGGTCGTACGATGGCAGGCACCTTGCCCAGTACCATCACCCTGAATGCGGATGGTACTTTTTCAGGAACCCCTTTGACCGGTCAGGACGGTACCTACACTTTCGACGTACAAGCGACCAACCAGTTTGGGCAAACAGCGATTGCTTCTTTCACCATGTTGGTCGAAAAAGCTCTGCCAGTTACCTTGATAAGCTTCAAAGCTTTCGCCGAAGGCCAAACAGCCGCTTTGTCGTGGTCAACTTCGGAAGAAACAAACAGTGACCGTTTCGATATTGAGCGCAGCCAGAACGGTAAAAACTGGACGAAGATCGGCTCGCTGGCTTCTCACAAGGAGAGCAACGTGAATCAATACTATTCATTTGTGGATGCAGCTCCGCTGAGAGGTGAAAACCTCTACCGTCTGAAAATGGTGGATCTCGACGAAACATTCTCTTACAGCAGCATTGCAAACCTAAACTTCAAAGGCGTTGCACTGGTGTATCCCAACCCTGTAGGCGCTTCACAAAGTCTGACACTTAATGTAGGTGATTGGAGCAAAGTAAGCGTGGTGAAGGTGGTAAATGCGTCAGGTAAAGTAGTTTTCGAAGCTTCCAACGCATTGCTTTCGGGCATCAGCACACGTAATCTTGTCGCAGGCGCGTATGTGGTCCAGGTGACACATACTGACGGCACTGTAAGTTCGCAGAGATTTGTAAGACAGTAGCCCTGTCCACACAATACACGGGCAAACCGCTGACCACAAGTCAGCGGTTTGTTTTTTGTAAGCCGCACTGTAAAAAGGAGCGACCAACTACTTTTTTTAAAACAGCAGAGCGGTATATTTGAGTTTTAAAGTATCCCCGAATACCAACGTTAGTTTTATATGCCCAGCAGAAGAGGTAAAAAGAGCAAGTTCAAAAAGGTCCTTATTCCGGTATTAAAATGGGTCAGTGCGATTATCCCGGTTTGTGCCTTCATTTACATTCTTTACTATTATAAGCAGTTTGATTTCCTGAAAAAGCGGGAGGTGGTGAAAACGGAAACGAAGGTGCTGAGCTCCGGTGACTCTTTGCAGGCAGGAATAGGACGGTCGGATGATGAACTTGCTGCAAAGATACACGTTACCACTAACGAGTGGCATCCGGTGGGAGGGTTGGCCATTCACAATTTGGAAATCGAGAACACCTCGGCCTCGCTCGTAAAAAGTGTGGAAGTGGAGTTCAAATACCTCAATGACGTACAGGCGGTGCTCACCTCCAAGATCGTTACCATCAAAACGCCGCTTCCCGCTAAAAAAACCACCAAAGTTTCAGGACTGAGTGTGGGTTACGTCAACAACGCGGTGGTGGGATGTGATGTGAGAGTGCTTAGTGCAAAAAAATAGGATTGTGGAAATTGTACCGGGCTGGTACGATTATTTAAGAATATCCGCCAAACCTGACTAACAGCGGATACCATGGCACAATTACTTCAAAATCTCTACAACATCGCTCCCGTCCTGGCTACCATTGCCCTGTTCGGCGCGGCGGTCGGTGGGTTCTGGCTGATTCTGGACCTGAAAAAGAGGAGCGCTTATACCCGCTATTCGCTCAGCGACCGTTTGTTTCTTAAACGCAACGCTAACAGACTTAGAAAAATACAGCTGCATTAACGTAGGGCATAAAAAAACATCCCAATTACAAGGTAACCGGGATGTCTGATTTTACTCAACGTTATTGAAAACCTTTTCACGGGTTTTCGATACAAACTTAATGATTTCTTTATTCAAAACATTGTTTTTTGTTTAGGAAATAATATTTTTTGTAGCCGTTCGGCACTATGTTTTTACTATTCGGCAAGCGGTTACGTATTATAGCTGAGTGTCAAGCACTATGGTCTTCACCTCGTCGATAAACTTTTGCAAATCCTGGGCGGAATATTGCTGCTTTTTCGCCTTTTCGTAGCCAAAATACACGGCAAGCATTCGATTGTATTTAATCAGCGAGCCGCTTTTGTGCGACTTCAATTCGCGCCCTTTATAATCACCGTGCTCGTCCATCCGGTCTACCAGGTAGGACATCATATAATAATGCATGCCGCTATCCTGATCGAATCCTTCAAATTCCAACGAAGCCAGGTCAAGTAACTCTTTATCTGATTCGGGTAGCAACCGAATGGAATCGTTGATTCGGCTGTACATCTTCATGATATCGGAAATTTCATTATAGACGCTCAGCGGCACTTCTTCATACAAGTTGTTGAATACTTTGGGATAAAGGCCAGTGTAACCTTTTTCCAGTATTTCAATCCGTTTTTCACAAAGTTCACGTTCTTTTTCATCACCGATGATGGAGAGGATTCTGCTCTGGTTGATCAGCAGTTGTCTGTCAATAAGGGAAATGCTTTCGGGAATCATATCAGGCTGGTTCGACTTTTTCGGCAAGTTAATCGTATTAGGTACATTTTGCACCGGCTTTTCTTGCAATGTTCGGGAAAGTTTGCTCTTTTACAATCGTATTGTTGAACAATCGCCGGATCGCCCGGCCACCGGCCAATACGTTTTTATGACTCAACCTATGGAACAATTACACACTGACTCAACCAGTCCCGACAACGATCGTACCCCAGGCGAAGAGTCTCTTTCCGACTATGTAAAACGGATGGAGACTTCTGGGAACCTCAAAAAGCTCGCTCAGAAGTTGAAAGCTGACCTGAAAGATCCGGCTGTGGAAAATATGCCTGATTTATCCTTTGAGAAGTTCGAAGAAAAGCGCACGCAGCAGGACGGTCAGTAGCCGTACCACTCGCCCCACCATTGTTGTAATTTTCTCCGGATCTCCTCTTCACGCGCATTCCTGCCGGGTTCGAAGAACCTGGTGCCTTTCAACTCGTCGGGGAGGAAATCCTGCTTTGCAAAATTTCCCTCAAAATCGTGTGAATACTTATAATCTTTTCCGTAACCGATCTGCTTCATCAGCTTCGTAGGCGCATTACGCAGGTGTAGCGGCACGGGCAGGTGCGCAGTGCGCGTGGCTGCCTCGATCGCATCGCCGATGGCCATGTAACTTGCATTACTTTTAGGCGAAGTGGCCAGATAGACGGCCGTTTGCGACAGAATAATACGGCATTCGGGATACCCGATTACATTCACCGCCTGCATGCAGGCATTTGCCATAATCATAGCGGTCGGGTTGGCATTGCCGATGTCCTCGGAGGCCATGATCAGCATCCTGCGGGCAATGAACGACGGATCTTCACCCGCTACGATCATCCTTGCCATCCAGTACACCGCTCCGTTGGGGTCGCTGCCGCGGAGCGATTTGATGAATGCGGAAATAATATCGTAATGCTGCTCACCTGATTTGTCGTACCGCGCAATATTCTGCTGCGCCACTTCGGTGACCCATTCATCGGTGATTTCAATCTTTTTAGCGTCGCCTTTGCCCAATACTACCAGTTCCAGCAGGTTCAGCAATTTACGGCCATCCCCACCCGAAAGGCGCATTAGCGCATCATAAGAAGCGAATTTGATATTCTTTTCTTTCAGCCAAGGGTCTTTCTCCAACGCGCGGGCAATGAGGTCTTTCAGCTCTTTTTCGCCGAATGCTTCCAGAATGTAAACCTGGCAGCGCGAAAGCAATGCGGAATTGATTTCAAACGACGGATTTTCAGTCGTAGCGCCAATGAGTGTAACCTGCCCCTTTTCAACAGCTCCGAGCAATGCGTCCTGCTGGCTTTTGTTGTAGCGGTGTATTTCGTCGATAAAAAGGATCGCGGGGAACAGGCCTGAGGGCCGGGCAAGCACTTCGCGCAAATCCTTTACGCCCGAACTGATGGCGCTGAGATTGTAGAATTGCCGTTTTGTCGTTTCAGCGATGAGCAGTGCGAGGGTAGTTTTCCCCACGCCGGGTGGCCCCCAGAAAATCATGGAGGGAATTGTATTCTGTAAGATAGCGCGCCTTAACGGTCCTTTGGGGCCGAGTAGTTTTTCCTGTCCCACAAAATCGTCGAGCGTCCGCGGGCGGAGGCGTTCGGCCAGGGGCGTAGTAGTCATGTTCATGGGTGAAGTGTCCGAATTTAGCTTGTCAATGTAAGATTAATCTAACACAAAAAAAGCGTGGCAGAGTTCGCCACGCTTTCAAAGGTATATTTAAACGTTTAAACAGACGGCTATTAAAAAGTCAGTCTGTCGAGTGTCATTTGCTTTTTCAGGTTACCCAATGCGCCGAAAACCAGGTTGTAAACTGATTGTATATTTATTTTCATTAAATCTGCAATCTCGTGGTTGTTGAGGTTCATGTAGAATTTGAGGAAGATCGCCTCACGTTGCCGGCGTGGTAGGCCGTTGATAGCTACATTCAGGTGCTGATTGGTCGATTCGAACTCCTCTTCCGAAATGAGGTGATTCTCATGGGAAGGGGTGTTGATATGCCAGTATTCAACCGGGATATCTTCGTTGCTAGTGTGCTTTTGTTGTGCATTCAAATGGCGGACCAATTTCCGTTTGATGGAGGCCATTAGGTAAAAGCGGACCGAGGTAGTGTCACCGAGCGTCATGCGGTTTCTCCATAATTCTACAAACAAATCGTGGATACAATCCTTGATAAGAGGCTTGTCGATCGTGAATTGCGAACAGTACTGGTAAAGAATGTGAACGTAAGAGCGGTAGAGGCATGCGTAGGCATTTTCATCGCCTTTTCTGAACTGATCCCAAAAGCATAGTTCTTCTTCTTGCTTGTAGCGTAGGTGAGCCATTGTTTGGAAAGGATTTTGAATTGGGGTTAGGAATGATTGTGAATAATGTCATTATTACACTTGTAAATATATTTATAAAAAAACATAATTTAAAAATATTTTCATCATAAAATTATATTTCAAAGGTTAATGATACTATTTCCTGTAAATCAGTGCTTTTTTATAAACCTGGCACGGTAAACTTGAAATTTTTCCCGTCAAAAAGTCCCTTATCGCTCAATTTTAACGAAGGTATCACCAGTAACGCCATGAACGACAGTGACATAAACGGAGATTTTAAGGTCGATCCTAGCACTTCTTTCACAAAACGGTCGATCTTCGTGTAACTTTCAGCCACTTCATAACCGTCATGGTCGGTCATTAGTCCGGCGATCGGGAGTTCCAGCAAGTGTTCCTTTTGGGCACCTACGGCCGATACACCGCCCTTTGCCCCAATGATCAGGTTCACAGCGCGTGCAATGCTTTCATCATCACAGCCTATACCTATAATATTATGTGAATCATGTGCGACCGACGATGCCAATGCGCCTTGCCTCAAACCAAAATTGCGGATGAATGCAACGGCCACGGGCGCGGGCGAGTAGCGGTTCACGACTACTATCTTTAGTACGTCCTTTTCTAGGTCGGAGACTATCGCGCCATCGATGATTTTTGCCTCCGTTATCCACTCATTTGTAACCAATTGACCATCCAAAGCCTCGATCACCCTGATCCTTGTTTCAGAATTTTTTACGGGATATTTAAAATCCGCCGCCGTTTTCAGATGGCATTCGAAATGGTTAGGATGTGCGCAGCGCAGATCGGGTATCAAGGACCTGCCTTGTTTGGCAACCCGCGCGCCATCGATCCAGGTTTCGAGGATATTGAATGTGCTGATGTTGTCAATCACAATAAAATCAGCGGCATCGCCTTCCCGCAGCAGTCCCACATTCAAACTGTAATGTACTGCGGGGTTAATGCAAGCGGCTTGGAGTACATTCCAAAGGTCGTAACCCAGCGCCAGTGCACGTTTGACAAGTACATTAATATGCCCTTCGACGAGGTTATCCGGATGCTTGTCGTCAGAACAGAACATGATACGGTCAGGAAACTCGGCGATCAGCGGGATCAGCGCGTCGAAATTACGCGCAGCACTACCTTCACGAATCAGTATTTTGACGCCGTAACCGATCTTCTCGCGGGCTTCGGCATAGATGAAGCATTCGTGATCAGTGCTGATGCCATAACTGGCATATTGCCTGGCCGCCTCGCCGCGCAGGCCCGGCGCATGGCCGTCTATTACCTTATTGTAATGTTTAGCCCAATTGATCTTGGCCATCATGTCGGGATCTTCATTCAAAACCCCTGGAAAATTCATTACCTCCGCCAGATAACCAATATCGTCGCTTGCCAGGAGCTCGCCAACTTGCGCCGCATTTACTTCCGCACCGGCCGTTTCAAAAGCCGTCGCGGGCACACACGAGGGGGCGCCGAAGCAGAATTTGAAAGGTACCCGCTTGCCGTCCCCGACCATGAAATGCACACCATCCACACCCAGCACGTTGGCGATTTCGTGAGGGTCGGACACCGTCGCGATCGTCCCATGTACAACCGCCAGCCGGGCAAACTGTGTCGGTGTAAGCATTGAGCTCTCTACGTGCACATGAGAGTCGATGAAGCCGGGTAATACATAAGGTAGTTCATGATTCTCCGGGCCTGTAATTTCGATTTTCGAGATATGCTTGTCTGCGATGTGAATCTCGGCTTGCTGGATCGTCTTATCGAGTATGTTAATCAGATTAGCTTTCATATAGCTGTGTTAAAGGTTGGCAAATGGCCTGAAATAGGGATTTTCCGGAATTCCTTCTGGTATTGCATCGGACTTTTGCCGGTGTGGAGTTTGAAGTATTTATTGAAGTTGGCAAAATTGTTGAAGCCGCTTTCAAAGCAAACCTGGGCGACGGGAATACGGCTCTCAGAAAGCAGCTTGCAGGCATGTCCTATGCGAAGTTCGAGCAGAAACTGCGAATAGGTTTTGCGGCTGCGGCTTTTGAAATACCTGCAAAACGAATGCGGGCTGATATTGGCTACTTCGGCGATTTCCTCGATTGAGATCTTCTTCTGGAAGTTGGAGATCGAGTATTGATAAATATGGTTGATACGGTCGGTGTCATACTGGTCGTACTCGTTCTGGTACTGTGTATTGGAAAGCACGTTGATCTCCTCGCAGTGAGCGAGCGTTTCCAGTATTTGCATCAGCGAGATGATCGGGTTCCCGTTGGTCTGGTTAAGAAGGTCGTGCAAAAGCGTTTTCACTTTATCGGTGCCTTCCCCGAGTATCTTCATCCCAAGCCGGGCTTTCACGAGCAAATCGTGGATCGACTTGTTTTCAGGCAGCCCCAGGAAGTTTTTACCGAAAATATCTTCCGAAAAATGGACGACAGTGGCCTGTGCATAAAGCTGGCTGCCCCTTTGGAAGTACTTTTCGTCGCAACGCCAGTAATGTGGCAGGTTAGGGCCGATCAGCAGCAGATCGCCGCTCTGGAAGCTGCGGATATTGTCGCCCACGAACTGCGTACCAGAGCCTTGCTCTATGTGAATGAGCTCTAATTCAGGATGGTAATGCCAGCGGTTATAGAAATAAAGGACCACATCGCGCCGGATACTGAATGATTTTTGTAAGCCCTTCGGGACTTTAAGTAGCTGCGGTTTCACAAATAATTACATGATTAAAACCGTAAAAGAGAAATATATGCCAATATAGTTGAAAAATTTGCTAATGTCTGAGTTCATTGTATTCAAATAATTCTGTTGTTTTGCTGATATATTCTATTTGGCATCGTTGAAAACCAGATGGATATACCAGATTACCATTCACCTGAACATTAATATGGCGTCCCAATTCCTGAAAGTTCACCCTTCCGACAATGTCATCGTTGCACTGCGCGATCAGCCCGCAGGTGCGGACGTGACGTACGAGGGGAATCTCTACAATCTTCAATACGGCGTTTCGGCCAAGCACAAATTCGTTACGGAAGACATTGATACCGGCGGCGCCATCATTATGTACGGCGTGCTTGTTGGCAGGGCTACCCAGCCAATCAAAAAGGGCGAGCCGATCACGACATTCAATCTGAAACACGACGCCCACGATTACAGTACGGCGAATCGTCAGCCATACTCTTACACGCAGCCAGACGTAAGCCACTGGCAGAAGCGGACTTTCAAAGGTTACCACCGCGAGGACAGCCGCGTTGGAACTTACAACTACTGGCTGGTTGTGCCGCTGGTGTTTTGCGAAAACCGCAATGTGCTGATTATGAAGGACGCATTCGAGCGGGAGCTGGGTTATGCGCAGACTGACATCTACCGTGACCAGGTGCGCGAATTCCTGCATTTATATCAGCAGGGCGACATGCGGACGATCAAAAGTCTCGAAACTTTCATGGACGCGCCGGCTGCGAAGAAGAAACCGGAACGGCCGTTCAAAAATGTGGATGGAGTTAAATTCCTCACACATGAAGGCGGTTGCGGCGGCACGCGTCTGGATGCCAACACATTGTGCTCGCTTTTTGCGGCCTACGCGGTTCATCCCAATGTGGCGGGTATCACGGTATTGAGCCTTGGCTGCCAGAATTCGGAGCTGAAAACGCTGGAAGACGAAATCCGCAAGCGCGATCCGCATTTTAACAAGCCATTTTTTGCATTTGAGCACCAGAAAGGCACTGAATACTCCTTGATGTCAGGTGCGATCAAGGAGACGTTCATGGGTTTAACCAAAATCAATGAATTCGAGCGCTCCGATGCGCCGCTTTCCAAACTTTCGGTAGGCTTGAAATGTGGCGGTTCGGATGGTTTCTCGGGTATTTCGGCAAACCCGGTGCTGGGGCACCTTTCTGATTTGGTCGTAGGACTGGGCGGACAAACGCTTCTGGCCGAATTCCCTGAACTGAATGGGGTCGAGCAAGAGCTCCTGAATCGCTGCGTAACCGAAGAAAAAGCCGCAAAATTTGAAAAACTGATGCGCGACTACGCAGGCAAAGCAGAAGCAGTAGGTTCCGCATTTGCATTCAATCCGTCACCGGGTAATATTAAGGACGGTTTGATTACTGACGCCATTAAATCCGCCGGTGCAGCCAAGAAAGGCGGCAATGCTTACGTATCCGATGTTTTGAACTACACTGAACGTGCGACGGAATCAGGATTGCACCTCGTGTGTACGCCGGGTAATGACGTGGAAGCAACCACGGGTCAGACAGCCGCAGGCGCTAACATTATCCTTTTCACCACCGGCCTTGGCACACCAACAGGTAACCCGATCTGCCCGGTAGCGAAAGTAGCAACCAACTCGGCACTTGCGCAACGCATGCCGGACGTCATTGATTTCGATTGCGGTCCTGTCGTGGATGGTACGCAAACCATTGAGCAGAACGCCGAGGCATTGCTCGAATATGTAATCAAAGTGGCAAGTGGAGAGCTCACCAAAGCGCAACAGCTTGGTCAGGATGATTTTATCCCATGGAAGCGCGGAGTTTCATTATAATTATTAATAACCAGGGATTTAATCCCGGGCTTTAAGCAAATATCTATGTTTGATTTAACAGGAAAAACAGCACTGGTAACCGGCGGAGCGAGCGGGATCGGATTGGCGATCTCTAAAACTTTCGCGAAACAGGGGGCTTATGTGCACATTCTGGAACTCAATATTGATCTGGCCAACCAGGTGGTGAGTGAAATCATTGCGGAAGGCGGACAAGCTGAGGCACACGCACTGGACATCTCCAAGCAGGCGGATGTCGTCAACATTATCAACGCCATTGCGGCGAACCGAAAGATCAATATCCTGGTCAACAACGCGGGCATCGCGCACATCGGCAAGGCGGATACGACCGCTGAAATCGATTTCGATCGGGTAATTAATATCAATGTCAAAGGCGTTTACAACTGTCTGATGGCCACGATTCCGCATTTGAAAGCCAATGGTGGAGGTGTTATTTTGAACATGGCTTCGATTGCTGCAACAGTAGGAATACCCGACCGCTTTGCTTATTCTACTGCAAAGGGCGCGGTTTACTCGATGACATTGTCAGTTGCCCGCGATTACCTGGCCGACGGTATCCGTTGCAACAGCATTTCGCCGGCGCGTGTACATACTCCTTTTGTGGATGGTTTTATTTCAAAAAATTATCCTGGTAAAGAGCAGGAAATGTTCGAAAAACTATCTAAAACCCAGCCCATTGGCCGTATGGCGAAGCCTGAGGAAATCGGTGCGCTGGCATTATACCTGTGCTCCGATGAGGCAGGCTTTATCACCGGCTGCGATTACCTGATCGACGGCGGGTTTGAGAAGTTGAATAATTAGAGGCAGTAGGCTTTAAGCCTTAGGCTGTAAGCGATGTCGCGTACACATGTTAAATAAAATCTAAAGCATATTATTCATTATGACGGTAAGATATCTCAATTGCTTATAGCTTTAAGCCTTAGGCCATAGGCTGTAAGCGATGTTGCGTACAAGTGTTAAAGCAAAATCTAAAGCATATTATTCATTATGACGAAGATATCTCAATTGCTTATAGCTTATAGCTTACAGCCTAAGGCTTAAAGCATTCTTCCGTCACAAATATCTCTTACATGAAACTTTTCCGATTTGGTGCATTTGAAAATGAAAAACCGGGCGTAGAATTGGCCGACGGTACGAAGCTGGATGTTTCGGCATTTGGTGAAGATTATAACGAGAAGTTCTTTGCAACCGATGGTATTGCCCGCCTGAAAAGCTGGTTGGACACCAATGCGGCTTCCGCCCCGAAAGTAGAAGATGGTTTCCGTTACGGTTCCTGCGTAGCGCGCCCTTCGAAAATCGTATGTATTGGAATGAACTATGCCAAACATGCCTACGAGTCGGGTGCGACTGAGCTGCCGAAAGAGCCGATAATTTTCTTTAAATCAACTTCTGCATTGTGCGGGCCTTTTGATCAGGTTATTATCCCGAGAAATTCGGAGAAAACCGACTGGGAAGTGGAACTGGCCGTGGTGATTGGTAAAAGGACAAGTTATGTCGAGGAAGCCAATGCATTGGATTATGTCGCCGGTTACGCCGTTCACAACGATTATTCGGAACGGGCGTTCCAAATGGAGCGTGGTGGACAGTGGGTGAAAGGTAAAAGCAATGACACTTTTGCACCGCTGGGACCCTACCTGGTGACTTCCGATGAAGTGGGTAATGCCAATGACCTCGACCTTTGGCTAAGCCTGAATGGCAAGAAAATTCAGGATAGCAACACTTCGGACATGATATTCCAGATCCCATTTCTGGTAAGCTACCTGAGCCAGTTTATGACATTGCTTCCGGGGGATGTCATCACAACAGGCACACCAGCCGGCGTTGGATTGGGTATGAAGCCTCCGGTTTACCTGAAACCGGGCGACGTGGTAGAATTGGGTATAGAAAAATTGGGCTCGCAAAAGCAGGAGGCGATTGCCTGGAAGGCGGTTTAAGGTATGACAATAGACGCCCATCAACATTTCTGGATTTACGACGAGGAGCGTGATTCATGGATCACTCCCGATATGCAGGTTATCCGGAGGAATTTTCTGCCGGAGGATTTGTGGCCCGTACTGAAAGCCAATAAGGTCGATGGCTGTGTGGCCGTTCAGGCTTCGCAGACCGATTCGGAGACGGAATTCCTGCTCCATCTGGCCGAAGCAAATGATTTCGTCAGAGGTGTAGTGGGCTGGGTCGATCTTCGGGCGGTGAATCTTTACGAGCAGCTCGAAAGGTATTCGCAGTTTGAAAAACTGAAAGGTTTCCGCCACGTGGCGCAGGGACAGCCGGAAGGCTTTTTGCTGCAACCGGAGTTTATCAGGGGAGTAGGCCAACTGGTGGCGTTTGATTTCACCTACGACATTCTGATTTACCAAAACCAACTGAAAGAAGCCTACAATTTTGCGGTAAGGTTGCCCCATGTACATTTTGTGCTGGACCACATTGCCAAGCCACTGATCAAGGTACAAGAGTTGAAACCTTGGGCCGATGATATTCACCGGCTTGCCGAACTGCCGAACGTACACTGCAAGGTGTCCGGGATGGTTACCGAAGCAAACTGGCTGCATTGGGAGAAAGCGGATTTCCGGCCCTATCTGGATGTGGTTTTCGAAGCATTCGGCACGGAAAGGATCATGTATGGCTCCGATTGGCCCGTATGCCTGGTTTCAGGCGAGTATGAAGGTGCGAAAGGCATTCTGACCGATTACCTGACCATGTTCTCAGACGACGAGGTGCGGGATGTAATGGGAAATAATGCCAGAAGGTTTTACAATCTCGATATTTAATACGATATGAAAAGATATTGTCTTGCGGTGGACCTGGTCGATGATCCGCAAATGATTGCGGAATACGAGGCGTATCACAAAAAAATCCAGCCGGAAATTCACAAGAGCATTACCAGCGCCGGCATCACCGTCATGGACATTTACCGGGTCAGTAACCGCTTGTTCATGATCATGGAGACGGAAGACGATTTCAGTTTTGAAACAAAAGCCCAAATGGACGCCGGCAATCCGAAAGTACAGGAGTGGGAGCAGCTCATGTGGAAGTATCAGCAGGCATTACCCACTGCGAAACCAGGCGAAAAATGGGTATTGATGGACCAGATATTTGCCCTCTAAGAAGAAAGGTTGAAGTGATGAACTAGCATTCGAACAGGTTGAGTAGATTATTTTACGCGTTATCCATCCTTGTTTTATCATTTGCATTGCTTTCATCGCAGCCACGCCAGGCTGTGGAAGTGAAGTTGATGAGTTTCAACATCCGGCATGGCCTTAATATCGAAGAAGAGTCGAATCTGCGGGATATATTAAGGATTATTAAAGAAAATGATCCGGATCTTGTGGCATTGCAGGCGGTCGACAGCCTGATGGACAAAGGGAAGGTACAGCACCAGCTAAGGCAGATCGCCGCGCAGACGGGCATGTATTACTCGTACGCTGTGGCCGACACCTCCGAAAACGGGACGCAGGGCATAGGCATACTTTCTAACTGGCCGTTTGAAAAAACGCAGGTGATCAACCTGCCGCGGACCCCCGGCTCGGACCCGAAGGTATTGCAATGCGGATTGATCAGACTGTCCAGGTCGGTAACCTTCCGGTTTTGCAACTCCCGGCTTGAATACGCCTCTGTCATGGACCGTGCACTGCAGGCCGCTTACATAAATCAAATGCTCGTCAACAGCGTCCAGCCCGTGCTTTTGGGCATGGATATGGGCGCAAGACCGACTGAGCAGCCTTATTTTTCGTTCCGTAAAAAATGGCAGGACGCTGCCCATGGGTCCCAAATGCAAACCTGGAACGAAGGTTTACCGGGTGACCGGCTCGATTACATCTTTGCCCTGCTCAACAACAGGGTTCGCATCAAAAACTACAAGGTTATCAGGAATTATCCGGAGGTTTCTGATCATTATCCCATTCAGGCCACCATTGAATTTTGGTAGAAAATGAATTACTCAAATTGGAAGATCGGATTATTTATTCCCTGCTATGTCGACCAGTTTTATCCCCAGGTAGGGATCGCTACGCTGGAATTGCTTGAAAAACTAGGCTGCACGGTCATATTTCCATTGAACCAGACTTGCTGCGGCCAGCCGATGGCCAACTCCGGATTCGAACATCTCTCACGCTCTTGCGACAATCTTTTTTATGATCTTTTCAAAGATTGCGATTATGTGGTGTCTCCGTCGGGAAGCTGTGTGTTGCATATCAAGGACCATTTGAAGGCAGATCACCGGGCCGACGAATCGAAAGTCCTCAGAAAGAAAGTATACGAACTGGTCGAGTTTCTGACTGACGTTTTGAAAATAGACCACATTGACGCGGAATTCCCCCATCGGGTGGGCCTGCACCAGGGTTGCCATGGGCAGCGCGGGCTGTATTTGTCGCAGATGTCGGAGCTGAACGCAGAGCCTTTTTCGAAGCCCGTATCGTTGCTCAAACAGGTCAAAGGAATTGAGCTGATCGATCTGGACCGAACCGATGAATGCTGCGGCTTTGGCGGAACGTTCTGTGTGAGTGAAGAAGCGGTGTCGGTGAAAATGGGTAAGGACCGTGTGGCAGACCACATCCGGCACAATGCAGAGTACATCACTGGCTCTGATATGAGCTGTTTAATGCATTTGGGCGGCATTCTTAGGCGCGGCAATTCCAATGTACAGGTAAAGCATATCGCCGAAATCCTGAATGCGAGTATCAAAAAACAAGAACCGGAGCCCATACATTGAGCCCCGGTCTATACAAAGTTTACGGATGTTCAGAATCTGAGAAGCGCCCGTTGTTAGTTAATTGAAGAAACAACGCGGCTGGTTGTAGTCAAAATATCAAACGATTGTGCTGCCTTCTCTTTACCATCCGTGATTTCGAACGTGTAAGTACCGTCCATCAGGGTTGATAAGTCGAAGTATTTCAGATAGTTGTTTTCAACGCGTCTGTTTTCTGAAAAAAGAACATTTTTCTCGTTGTCCAGAATACGCACAACTACATTCTTTGAAATTGGATTATTATAAGAAACACGGAATTGCAATGGTTTAACCTGCAGAACAGTCAGCTTCGTAGAAGCGTTTACAGTTTTGTCTGCGGTAGCGAAGTTGTTCTGGGCATTTGAAGTAAATGCCGATCCTGATAGCAGCAAGCCAGTCAAGGCTGCGATAATAAGAGTGTTTTTGGTTTTCATAGGAGTTAATATTTAAATGTCTAAAAAAAGTTAAACTGAACTTAATTCAGACTCCGATGCCCCGATCGAAAAACTTTGTTGATTCAAAAGTATAAGATATTGCAATACAAGAAAATAGCATTTTTTCGATTTGTAAAAAGTTGTTTATTAAACAAACTGCAAACTTGAAATAGTGCAATGAATGTGAAAAGTACAATTCTTATTCTTCTTTAAATACCATTATCTAATTGTTAAGGCAGCTATGTCCAAAACAGTAATGGAGCACGCGGAAGCTTCCGAGGTGTTCAACAGAGACGAACCTTACGTAAACTGGCATGACGAAACCCTTTGGTTCGTACGCCAGAAGCGCGATAAATCATCCAAACAACTACCCGAATGGGAGCAACTTCGCGAGGCTGCTTCGGGCATCAAGAACTATGTGCTCTCGCATTTGGACGAGTTGCTAGTTTCTTTTGAACAGAAGGCGCAGGAAAATGGCGTTCAGGTGCATTGGGCTGCCAATGCGGCCGAACATAATGAAATCGTACTCGGGCTTTTAAAGAAGCATAAGATCGACAAGATGGTCAAAAGCAAGTCGATGCTCACCGAAGAGTGCCATATGAACGAATTCCTGAGTAAAAACGGCATTGAAGTGATCGACACCGATTTAGGTGAACGCATCGTACAGCTGCGCAACGAGCCGCCGAGCCATATTGTGCTTCCGGCAATCCATTTGAAAAAGAAGGATATCGGCGATCTTTTCCATGAATATCTGGGCACCGACGCCGGGGCCACCGACCCGCAGTACCTTACCGAGGCGGCCCGTCAACATTTACGCGATAAATTTCTAACCCGCCGTGCAGCGTTGACAGGCGTCAACTTCGCCATAGCCGAAACGGGCGGCTTTGTGGTCTCGACCAACGAAGGCAACGCTGATATGGGCGCGCATTTGGCCGACATTCACATTGCCTGCATGGGTTTTGAAAAGATCATTCCCAAGCAGGAGCACCTGGGCGTATTCCTGCGGCTGCTCGCCAGAAGTGCCACTGGTCAACCTATTACGACTTACAGCAGCCACTTCAAACGGCCTCGCGAAGGGCAGGAAATGCATATTGTGATCGTCGACAACGGTCGCAGTACGCAGCTGGGAAGAAAGGATTTCAGAAATTCCCTGAAATGCATTCGCTGCGGGGCATGTATGAACACCTGCCCGGTTTACAGAAGGAGTGGTGGGCATAGCTATCACAATGCCGTTGCAGGTCCGATCGGATCTATTCTTGCGCCTAACTTGGATATGACCAAGAATGCCGACCTGCCGTTTGCGAGCACATTATGCGGCAGCTGCTCAAATGTGTGCCCGGTTAAAATCGATATTCACGACCAGCTATATAAATGGAGACAGGTGCTTGCAAAAGAAGGTTATGTTCCAAAAAGCAAGGAAATGGGTATCCGGGCTATGTCGACCGTACTGGCCGCACCGCGGTTTTACCAATGGTCGGGCAGACTGGGGCGGACGGTAATGCGGGCGATTCCTTTCATGGTTAATAACAGCCTGAACCCGTGGTACAAGCAGCGCGATATGCCCGAGCCGCCAAAGGAAAGTTTCCGCGACTGGTATGTTCGTAACCGAAAAAATTAGACGATGAGCTCACGAGAGAGAATATTGGCCCAGATCCGGCAGAACAAACCAGAAGAAGTGGCCCTGCCGTTGGTTACGACTTTCGCCAGCGGTTTTGATAGTACCGAAGACAAATTCCGCGAGATGCTGGCGGCGATTTATACGGAAGTAATCGTGGTCAAGAACCTGGAAGAGCTCTTGCGGAAAGCGGAAGAACTTTACGGGAATGTGGTAAATCGCGCCACGACCATCCCCGCACTGAGCGCCTGGGCGGATTTCAGCCTGAACGTTTCCGATCCGCACGAGCTGGAAACGGTAGAAATTGCTATTGTACAAGCCGAGTTTGGCGTGGCCGAAAATGGTGCCGTTTGGATTTCCGACCAATACCTGCCGCACCGCGTTTTACCATTTATTACCCAAAACCTGGCCTTCGTGATCCCGCGTAACGCGCTGGTGAACAATATGCATGAGGCTTACGTGCGCTTGCAGGACACATTGGGATGGGGTTGTTTTATTGCAGGTCCGTCAAAAACTGCTGATATTGAGCAATCGCTGGTCATCGGCGCGCACGGGGCGCGCAGTATGGTGATCTTCCTGCTCGAAGGCGAGTAGCATGGTATGGACCAACAGGTAACACTCAGACCGTTCACAAGAAATATCGCCGAAAGGTTGGCTGAGCTGGCCAATAATAAGAATGTGGCAGCTCAGGTGAGGGATAATTTCCCGTCGCCATACACGCTCTCAGACGCCCATTACTGGATTGATTTCTGCAATGGGCGCCACAGTGGCGAGAGCTTTCACCGTGCTATCTATTATCATGAAGAATTTGTAGGCGGAATAGGCGTGTTGCGCCAGGAAGACATTCACCGCAACAACGCCGAGATAGGCTACTGGCTGGGCGAGCCTTACTGGGGGCTGAACATCACTACCGATGCAGTTATACAGATGACCGAGTGGATTTTTGCCAATACAACCATTATTCGGCTTTTTGCCGGGGTATTTGAAACTAACCCGGCGTCGATGCGCGTGTTGGAAAAAGCCGGTTACAAACTTGAAGCCATTCACCGAAAGGCCATTACCAAAAATGGTCAGTTTCTGGACGAACATTTGTTTGTGAAGCTAGCCGGGGAATGAGCTTTAAAAATGTATTTTTACGCTCTGTAAAATTACACGTTCCAATATGCCCAAGATTATCGTTGCGATCGACGGTTTTTCGAGCTGTGGTAAATCCACGACTGCGAAACTGGTTGCCAAGCAATTGAATTACCCTTACATCGACACAGGCGCGATGTACAGGGCCGTTACACTGTATTTTATCCAGAACCATATAAGCCTTACCAATCCGAAGGAAGTGGAAAACGCCTTGTCGAAGGTACATATCACCTTCCGCCGGCATCCGGAACTCGGGCGCAACGATACGTACCTGAACGGGCTCAATGTTGAGGATGAGATCCGAAAAATGTACGTTTCCGAAAGGGTAAGCGAAGTGAGTGCAATCGCCGAAGTACGGCACGCATTGGTAGCACAGCAGCAGCGGATGGGTAGGACCAAGGGCATTGTAATGGACGGTCGCGACATTGGTACTGTCGTGTTTCCCCAGGCAGAACTGAAAATTTTCATGACTGCCGATCCGATGATCCGTGCGCATCGGCGGCAGTTGGAACTGATGGAAAAGGGCGATATTGTCGATTTGGGAGAAATCCTTGAAAACCTCAAAACGCGCGACCATATCGATACACACCGTGCCGAAAGCCCACTCCGGCAGGCCGAGGACGCCATCTATATTGACAATTCATTTATGACCCTCGACGAGCAGGTAGAAATGGTTGTACGCCTTGCCGACGAGCAAATCGGGTTGTCACTCAGACGTCGAGCTGCCGATAAAGACTAATATGCAGCAATTTGATTACGATTACCTCATTATAGGGCAGGGGATAGGCGGCACTTCGGTAGCATGGCACCTGCATCATCTGGGAAAGAGCTTTCTGATCGCTGGCGATTCTTCGATGCCTTCGTCTTCGCGTGTGGCAGCGGGTATTTTCAATCCGCTGACGGGCAAAAAGCTGGTCAAGACCTGGCTGGCCGATGATCTTTTTCCTTATGCCCAGTCCTTTTACGCAAATCTGGAAGACAAATTAGCGTGTAAGCTGATGCACCTTACGCCGATCTACCGGCCTTTCAGGTCGATCGAGGAGCAGAACACTTATCTTGCGCAAACGGCTGACCCGGGCATTCGCCCATACATCGGCGGCACTCCCGACCCGCGGACTGAGCTGCCTTATGTGCATGCGGATTTCGGAGGACTGGAAGTGGTTCAGTCGGGCTGGATCGACTTGCCGGCGTTACTCGATGCCAGCAGGTTGTATTTCAAGAATGAATATGTTGAATCGGTAGTCAATGCAACGGATCTTGTCCGGGAGGACGACTGTATTTTATGGAAAGGTAAGAAATTCAAAACGGTCATTTTCAGCCAGGGCTTTTTTGCTTTGGAAAACAACTGGTTCAATTGGCTGCCATTCACACCCGTAAAAGGACAAATCCTGGAAATCGTTCCGGACGTTCCCGTTAAACCCTACATTATCAACCAGGGAATATTCGCGCTGCCGGTGGCTGAGAATAGGATGAAAGTAGGGGCCACCTACTCGTGGGACCCGCTGGACTGGCAGCCCACTGACGCAGCGACAGAGGAGCTTGAATCCAAATTGAAAGGATTACTAAGTACCGGTTACACATTAGTAGGCGCCCAGGCAGGTATACGCCCGTCCGTGCGGGACCGCCGACCATTAATAGGCATCCACCCCGAATTTTCTAATGTCTCTATTTTCAACGGGTTAGGCACAAAGGGGGTGACGCTGGCGCCTTTTCTGGCAAATGAGTTTTGTAACCACCTGATTTACGGGAAAGAATTGAACCCGCTAGTGAATATAAAAAGGTATTTTTCGTTATATTTCCGTTGAAGACAGCCCAAGCAATATGAGCAGAAGATATATTTACACATTAGCCTTTTCGATCGGTCTTTTAGCGGTTTTTGGATTATTTACAGAGTCAGTAGCACAGCGCTATCCTTCACAGGAGACTTTTGGAAAGAACCGGGTCCAGTACAAGAAGTTTAACTGGAAGATTTTCCGGACCACCAACTTCGAAATCTATCACTACCAGGGGGGCACCGCGCTCGCGAAGCTGACGGCTCAATACGCGGAAAGCGAATTTGACAAAATCACTGACATTCTCGGTTGGACGCCCTATAACCGCGTCAAAATATTCCTTTACAACTCACCCGCCGAGCTCGAACAAAGCAATATGGGGCTTTCGGTGCTGGACAACCTCAGCGACCAGAAGCTAAACCTTTCGCAATCACGCGTGGAAGTGGCCTATACGGGCGATCAGATCGGTTTTCGCAAGAAACTCGTGCGGGATATCAGCCTGCTTTTCGTATACGATATGCTGTATGGGGGTAACATGAAAGAGGCTTTGCAAAGCTCATTGTTGCTTACCTTGCCCGAGTGGTTTATGTCGGGAACGGCAGCATACATTGCCGAAGGCTGGTCACCAGAGCTGAACGATTATATGCGCGATTTCTTTAAGAACCGCAACATTCGTAAGCCTACCCTTATGACGGGTGACGACGCCACGCTGATCGGGCATTCGATCTGGAACTATATTGCAGAGCGCTACGGAAAGGACAAGATCTCAGACATTCTCAACCTGACCCGCATCATCCGCACTGAGCAAACCAGTATCACCAGCACGCTCGGCGTACAATCCTACAACCGGTTCCTGCGCGACTGGCGGGCCTATTACCTGAATCAGACTAAGAACGCCGAGCAGTTTTATACAGATCCCAATCCGACCTGGAAATATAAGCTCAACGAATTCAATGTGACCGATGCCAGCGCGGTGATCAAGATTTCGCCTGACAAAAAATATACGGCTGTAAGTGAGATTAAGAATGGTCGCTATCGTGTGTATCTGTTTGATAGCGAGTCGGGTTCCAAGAAAATAATTCGGCAGGGTAAGCTTGATATTATCGGCGGCCGGATGAAAACACAGCCTCCTCTTTTGGGTTGGTCGAAAAACAATGTGCTGACGATCCTTGCCAACGAGAACGACAAGAAGAACCTGTACATGTATGAAAATGTAGGGACCAAGAAGATCAAGATCAAAACGAAGCGGAATATCCGCGGACTCGATCAGATTGTAGATATGGATGTGTCTCACGACGGCTCGATGCTTACGGTGAGCGCTGATAAAGCTGGTCAGAACGACATTTTCCTCATCAGTGTGGCCCGGGCTTCGGCATTGCCTTTGACCAATGATCTTTATGACGATCTTTCGCCCCGTTTCATCCAGGGGTCTTCACGGAGGGTTGTTTTCTCTTCTAACCGACCAGTCGATTCGCTGGGCAGGGGAGATAAAGGTAATTTCAAATCGATTGCATCTTCCTACACATTGTTTGAGCACGATGGCACACCAAGATCGGAGAACATCGTTAAGCTGGTTGAGTCGGAAGGAAAGGCCAAAGTAACGCCGGTATATGCTGACGAAAATGATGTGGTTTACCTTTCCAACGGCAAGGGTGTCAACAATCTTTATAAATACAACCGCGCTTCCCAAACCAGCTCTCAGCTGACAAATTATATCCAAAACATCCGAAACGCCGATGTGAACCTGAAAGCTGCGGGCGGAGCGTTGGCTTATACTTATCTGAATGACGGCTATTATACTGCCGCTTTTAAAAACGGTTTCGATGTTAATGCGACCGTCAATCCGCCATCGTTAACAGTTGCAAGCGCGGGTAATCCTGGTAATGCCGGCACGACCGGTGCTGCAAAGACCGACTCGGTCGCCAAAGCAGCACAGACTGAGCAGGCGAACAAGCTTGCGTTGAAGGAAGGCGAGGTCGATACCGATAATTATGAGTTCGATGAAGATGTCTTAAAATCGTTTGAATCGAGAAGAAACCGCGGCAATTTCCCGACTACACCGGGTGTGGCGCCGCGTACTAAGGCTGTTCGTGAAAATATTGCGATTAAAGGTCCATACAATTATAAAGGCTTGTTTATCACCAACGATGCCAGTTCAGATTGGCGAATCGACCCGATCCGTGGATTTGGCTACGCACAGTCCATTTCGATGAACGACTTGCTGGAAAACCACGTCATCAAGGCCGGAATCTTTATTTCTTCGAATTTTAGGAACAGCGATCTGTTTGCCGAATACAACAACAATACCTATCGCGTGGACTTCGGTTTGCGTGTGGACAGAAAGACGCTTTATAATGATTCGGAAGGTTTGATCCAGAAATACCGTTTCAACCAGCTGATGTTCACAGCGTCGTACCCATTCTCGACTACCAGCCGTTTCTCGGTATCGCCGATGTTCACATCTACCAGGATGATCGATGTGCTACTGCCTAATCCGGATTTGTCTTCAAACTACGGAGGTCTTCGCAGCGAATTTGTATTCGACAATACCCGTGTGAATGGTATGAATATGATGGAAGGAACGCGGTTCAAGCTGCGTTACGATTTGTACCAGGGTTTGAGTAATGGAAACGAGAGCTTCAACCGCGTGAGCCTCGACCTCCGTCATTACCAGAAAATACACCGCGACCTGATTCTGGCCGTGCGCGCGTCAGCCAGCCATTCAGGGGGCCGGGCGCCTAAGCAAAATATCCTTGGTGGTATGGAAAACTGGCTCGGTAACCGCAAGGAAAACCGCACCGGCGATAACCCGCTGAATTTTCAGCGCGACAATCGTGACATTTTCTTCGCTGATTTTGCGACCAACCTGCGTGGATTTAAATTGAACAGACTGTCAGGTACAAGCTACATGCTGCTCAACGCGGAACTGAGAATCCCGCTTGTAAAATACCTATATCGCGGTGCGATTACTTCCAGCTTCCTGCGTAATTTCCAGATTGTCGGCTTTGGCGACATTGGTACTGCGTGGACCGGCAAGGGGCCGTTCAGCGAGAATAATAGCCTGAATACCCAGATCATCGGGGATGAAAACGAGACTTTCCGCGCAACGGTCACCAACTATAAAAACCCTTACCTGATGGGCTATGGTGCCGGTGTGAGAACGACATTGTTCGGGTTTTATGCCAAATTTGATTACGCCTGGGGAGTGGATAACGGTTATACCAACAAGCCAATCCCTTACGTAACACTGGGTTACGATTTTTGATTGGATCAAACAGTATAAAAGTATTATTCAGGAGTTATAAAGATGGCAAGAGATTGACTCTCCTGCCATTTTTGTTTACAATAGTCCAAAATCAGTGCTATGTTTTTAAAGAACACACATCACTATTCGAGCAGGATTTTTCTTGCAGTATCATTACTAACAGGCAGCCTTGGCACGGCTAGCGCGCAGCGGGAAGTACTTTATGAACAATATGTTCAGAATCCGATGTCAATCAACCCAGGCTTCACCGGCGCGCGCGAAGACTTCAATATGACCGCCATTTTCCGCAGGAAGTGGTTCAACATTCCCAACTCGCCTACCAGCCAAACTTTTGCCGCGGACGGCACGGTCGCCAACGGCAAGTTAGGAATAGGTTTTCAGGCATTGAATGACCAGACCAGCTATTTTACAACGACTGGCTTCGTAGGCTCGTTTGCTTTTCATCTGGGCCTGTCCGATAGCTGGAAGCTGGGTCTTGGTGCTCAGGGAGGGATCAATGTGCTGCCGGTTTCAGACGGTACTTTCATCAGCAACAACCGGGCATTAGGCAGTTTCGGGCTTGGCGCCTGGCTTCGGTCCGACCAATTGTATTTTGGTATCTCTAAACCGGAAGTGCTCTCGCAGAAATTCGGAGACCAAGTCGTGGGTACCCTCTACCGCCGGCCTCTTTACATCACTGCCGGCGGAAGCTACGATTTAAGCGAAGACGTCATGATGCTGCCGCATGTGTTGTTTATTCAGGAAAAGGATCACAACCTCAGATTTGACATCGGTTCGCGGTTCTGGTTCAGGGAGAAAGTAGGGCTAGGCGCGTCTTATCGCGTGGGCGGAGGGTATAGTTCTATGTCGGCAAAAGTGGATTATTTGCAGTTAACGGCTGAGGTTCAGCTGGGACGAAACGTCAGACTGGGTTATTTTTACAGTACGCGACAGGCAGAACAGATCTATGCGTCGTATTCAGGCCCCAAGGGTATTCACGAGCTCATGCTGAAATTTATTCCTAATCCCAAAGGTTTTCAGAAATATTGATGTCACCAACCATTCCAAATCCTCTTTCAGGTTAAGTGAAAAGGATATTTTTATTCGTAATCTTTACATAACTCTCGTACCTTTGTGCCGTAAATGAAATACTCACTTTTGTGATGGATAAATACACTTATATAGCAAATTCCGACGCCGCTTATATTGAAGAATTGTACAATTCCTATAAGCAAGATGCCGCTTCCGTGGACGAAGGCTGGCAAAAGTTTTTCGAAGGTTATGATTTTTATCAAAAATTCCCTGTTACCGGCAACGGACACACCAATGGTTCTGCCAACGGTAAGGAGGCTGCGGTAGTTGGAAAATCGGATCCTACGCGCATCCGTAAGGAAATGGAAGTGGTGCATTTGATCCGCGGATATAGGTCGAGGGGGCACCTTTTGGCGACGACAAACCCGATCCAGAAAAGGAAGGACCGTCGCCCGCAATTGGACATTGCTGATTTTAATCTGGGACCTGAAGACCTCGATACCGTTTTTGAAGCTGGTGTTGAGGTCTTTGATCGTCCGGCCACTCTGCGCGAGATTGTCGACTCGTTGAAGACGATCTATGCGAGAAATATCGGTTTCGAATACCTGTACATCCGCGACCGCGAGCAAAAAAGCTGGTTGCGTAAAAAGATCGAAAAGGAAGCATTGACGATGACTTTCTCGATCGATGAGAAAAAGCACATTCTTTCGAAGTTGAACGAGGCGGTTGTGTTTGAAAACTTCCTGCATACCAAATACCTTGGACAGAAACGTTTCTCGCTGGAAGGTGGTGAAACGACGATCCCCGCGCTGGACGCGATGATCAACAAAGCTGCCGAAATGGGGGTGGTAGAAGTGATGATCGGTATGGCGCACCGCGGCCGCCTGAACGTGCTGGCCAACATCATGCAGAAAACCTACGGACAGATCTTCAACGAATTTGAAGGTAACCTGCCCGACCAGGTATGGGGAGACGGCGATGTGAAATACCACATGGGTTTTGCCAGCCAGATCACCACCAAAGACGGAAACAACGTACACCTGAAACTCGCTCCGAACCCATCGCACCTTGAGGCGGTCAACCCGGTAGTGGAAGGTTACATCCGCGCCCGCGCCGATGGTATGTACGACAGCGATTACGACCGCGTATTACCGGTATTGATCCATGGCGATGCTGCTGTGGCAGGTCAGGGTATCGTTTATGAGGTTACGCAGATGTCGGCCCTGAACGGCTACTACACCGGTGGTACCATCCATTTTGTGATCAATAACCAGGTTGGTTTTACCACCGATTTTGTTGATGCGCGTTCATCTATTTACTGTACGGATATTGCCAAAATCGTCGATGCCCCTGTGTTGCACGTCAATGGCGATGACCCGGAGGCGGTTGTATACTGCATGCGCCTTGCGGTAGAATACCGTCAGAAATTCAACAAGGACATTTTCATTGATATGGTTTGTTACCGCCGCCACGGACACAACGAGGCGGACGAACCCAAATTTACGCAGCCGGTCCTTTACAAATCCATCGAGAACCATCAGAACCCACGCGAAATCTACCAGAAAACATTGGCGGAACGCGGGGATGTGGATGCGCAGCTGGCGGCCAATATGGATAAGGAGTTCAAGCAATTATTGCAGGAGCGCCTTGACATGGTGAAGCAGAAAGCATTGCCATACACCATGCCAAAACTGGAACAGGAGTGGCACAGCCTGCGTAAATCCAAACCGGAAGATTTTGAAAAATCACCGGAAACGGGCGTACCTCTGGAGGTGCTCGAAAAGATCGGCAAGGCGCTGATCAGCACTCCTGAAAACTTCAACAGGTTGAAACAAATCGATAAGTTGCTCAAAGACCGTGAGCAAATGATCTTCGATAAAAAGGAAGTAAACTGGGCTACCGCCGAGCTGCTCGCGTACGGTTCGATCCTTACTGAGGGCAATATCGTTCGTTTAAGCGGTCAGGACGTGCAACGTGGTACATTCTCGCACCGCCATGCGGTTTTGCGCGATGTAGAAACCAATGCAGCCTATAACAGCCTGCAACACATTCAGGAGGGCCAGGGCCAGTTTATGATCTACAACTCGCTGCTTTCAGAGTACGGTGTTCTGGGTTTTGAATTCGGATATTCGATGGCCAATCCTAACGCACTTGTGATCTGGGAAGCACAGTTTGGTGACTTTGCCAACGGCACACAGGTAATCATCGACCAGTTCGTAACATCGAGCGAAACCAAATGGGACCGCTGGACGGGTTTGGTAATGTTGCTGCCTCACGGTTACGAAGGCCAGGGGCCGGAGCACTCCAATGCGCGTCCGGAGCGTTATCTGCAACTTTCGGCAAACTATAACCTGATCGTAGCCAACGTGACTACGCCGGCCAACTTCTTCCACCTGCTCCGCAGGCAGTTGAAGTTCCCGTTCCGCAAGCCGCTGGTGGTTATGTCGCCAAAATCCATGCTGCGTCATCCGCTTTGCGTTTCCCCGATCGAGAGCCTTGTAAGCGGTTCGTTCCAGGAAACGATCGGAGACACCTATGCAGATCCGAAAAAAGTGAAGAAAGTATTGCTTTGCACCGGAAAGCTGTACTATGAACTGTACGAAAAGCAACAGGCGGACAAACGCGACGACGTGGCGATCATTCGGTTGGAACAAATGCATCCGTTCCCACAAACGCAGATCGACGCGCACCTGAGCCAGTATGAAAATGCAAGCGTTTACTGGGTGCAGGAAGAACCATTCAATATGGGAGGCTGGACGTTCCTGCTTCGCATGTACAAAGGCGTCAAGCCATTGCAGGTAATCGCCCGCGAACCAAGTGCTTCACCTTCGACAGGGTTCTCAAAAATCCATACCAAGGAGCAGGCGGAAATCATCAACAGGGCTTTTGAATGATATTCCTATAATTTTTGACTTAATTCGATAACAAGATTGCACATAAAATGGCTGAAATTGAAATAAAAGTACCGCCCGTTGGCGAGTCGATTACCGAAGTTACGATAGGAAACTGGTTCAAAAATGATGGCGATTTTGTGAAAATGGACGAGGTGATCTGTGGGCTGGATTCGGACAAGGCGACATTTGAACTCACTGCGGAAGCAGAAGGTGTACTGCATATCAAAGCTCAGGAAGGCGATACGTTGAATATCGGCGACCTGATCGCTACCATCGATTCGGCTAATGGAGCCGCTCCGAAAGAAACTGCTCCGAAGGCGGAAGTGGCAGCACCTGCTGCGCCGGCACCAGCGGCAGAGCCTGCGAAAGCCGAGGCCCCCGCAGCACCAGTATCGACTGCGGCGACCGGCCAGGTTTACGAAATGAAAGTTCCTGCGGTGGGAGAATCTATCAGCGAGGTCACCATCGCTTCTTGGAGCAAGAAAGATGGTGACTACGTGGCTGTGGACGAAATCCTGTGCGAGCTGGAATCGGATAAGGCAACATTTGAGCTTCCGGCAGAAGCTGCGGGTATATTGAAAATTGTAGGAAAAGAGGGCGACACGCTCTCGATCGGTGCAGTTATCTGCACGATCGCGCAAACTGCCGGTGCTCCGGCGTCGGCACCTGCTGCTCCACAATCGGGCGCACCTGCTGCTGCGGCTTCAACCGACAAAGCTTACAGCGAGAAGCATGCGTCACCTGTTGCCGCGAAAATTCTGGCGGAAAAAGGGATCGATCCAAAAGATGTGAATGGTTCGGGTTCAGGAGGCAAGATCATGAAAGATGATGCATTGAAAGCAGAAAAAGCTGCTCCGGCACCTGCCGCCGCTGCACCTGCCAAGCCTGCCGCATCTGCCCCAGCTGCTGCGGCTCCTGCGGGCGCTCGCGCGTCGCGCCGCGAGAAAATGTCATCGCTGCGTAAAACCATCGCACGCCGTCTTGTGGCAGTGAAAAATGAAACGGCCATGCTGACCACTTTCAATGAGGTGGATATGAAGCCGGTGATGGATTTGCGGTCTAAATTCAAGGATAAATTCAAAGAGAAACACGAAGTAGGGCTCGGCTTTATGTCGTTCTTTGTGAAGGCGGTAACCGTCGCGTTGAAAGACTTCCCGGTTATCAATGCCTATATTGATGGCGAAGAGCTGGTATACAACGATTTCGCAGACATCTCAGTGGCTGTTTCTACGCCTCGCGGGCTGGTAGTACCCGTTATCCGCAATGCTGAAACGCTCTCGTTTGCGGCAATTGAGAAAGAAATCGTTCGTCTGGCGGTTCGTGCACGTGATGGAAAGCTTGGCCTTGACGAAATGTCCGGCGGAACATTCACGATCACAAATGGCGGTACATTCGGTTCGATGCTCTCGACACCGATTATCAATGCACCGCAATCGGCCATCCTGGGTATGCACAATATCGTGGAGCGCCCGGTAGTGGTGGATGGGCAAATCGTTGTTCGCCCGATAATGTATGTGGCTTTGTCATACGACCACCGCACGATAGACGGCAAGGATTCGGTAAGCTTCCTGGTTCGCGTGAAGCAGTTACTCGAAGATCCGATGCGTCTGTTGCTGGATATGTAATATTATCATTTCGGAAAATAGATAACAGAGCAGGCCCGGGTTTCCGGGCTTGTTCTGTTTGCAGGCTATTGTAGTTTTTTGTTCTGCTTGTGCCGGTCCTTGTCGCGGTCTGTTTTCTTGGCAAGGTTCTTTTCAAAGGCCTCAGTGAGATTAATGCCCGTTTGGTTGGCCAGGCAAATGAGTACCCATAGCACATCGGCCATTTCATCGCCCAGGTCCTTGCCCAAATCCGACTTTTTGAATGACTGATCCCCGTAGGTACGCGCCATGATGCGCGCGAGCTCACCAACCTCTTCGGTTAGGATTGTCATATTGGTTAATTCGGAAAAGTATCTTACGCCGTAGGTTTTGATCCATTGATCGACCTGGTCTTGTGCTTCCTGGATGGACATTTTAATTTTGAATGATTGAATGAGTGAATGAGCTGTGAGAGTGGGTGAATGTTTGTGGTAGATGCCTTGTTTTAGATTCTATTTTTAGAGTCGATCACAATGGTGACGGGGCCGTCGTTTAAGAGCCCAACTTTCATATCTGCGCCAAATTCTCCCGTTTGGACCGGCCGGCCTAGTTCGTTGTCTAGAAACGCGATCATTTTTTCATATATCGGAATCGCGACGTCGGGTTTGGCGGCTTCGGTAAACGATGGGCGGTTGCCCTTCTTAGTGCTGGCGTGCAAGGTAAACTGGCTGATGAGCAGAATGTCGCCGCCGACCGTTTTGAGATCAAGGTTCATTTTGTCTTCTTCATCATTGAATACCCTGAGCCCAATAATTTTCTTGCCGAGCCACTCAATATCCTCTTGTGTATCCTGGTGGGTGATGCCCAGCAGCACCATAAATCCCGTTTTGATTTCTCCTTTTATCTTTCCTTCAATGGTTACCGAGGCGCTGCTGACGCGCTGGATTACTGCAATCATGTTATGATGTATCAATGCTTTTGGATGAGGCAAAAGTACGCGGTATTATCTTAAAATAGTCCCGGTAGCTGTTGAAAAGCCGTTAGTTCAACCAATGCGGCCGTTTACATTTTTGAGAAGTATATCGTCGCGTACAACGCTTACATCAATAGCGAATTTAAGCATATCACACACTTCGTCATAGATGGACCAACCGCATTATGAATTTGAAACTACTGTTTCCGGGCACCTCTTCTCATTTATCAGCGAAGGAGAACAAGGTAGTATTGAGAAACGTGTCCAGTTTAGCCCGATGAGAGGCAATGTATTTAACCTGGCCTTTGGCGACTGGAATGAACTGGAAGGCAAAATCGATGACATGGTAGTGACAAACAATGGAGATATGGAACAGGTCCTGGCAACTGTAATCGAAATTACACGCTTCTTTCTTTCGGAAAATATCAAAATTTCCGTTTTCCTAACAGGCAGCACACCAGCTAGAACCCGGTTGTATCAGATGATTATTAACAAGAATCTCGACATTATCAAGGCCGATTTCGATGTAGCAGCATCTCGAAACGGGCATTGGCGAAGCTTTTAAAAAAATGTTAACTATGAATCATTCATGGTGTCTAAATTGTTCTAATTTTAAGAAAATCCTGACAGCTTATGAAAAAGGTTACTACGCCCATTTCGGCTCCGAAGCATAATCCTTCTCTGGACAAATGGGATGGTGTGGATTTGTTTCCAGAAAAAACTGCCAAAGCAAGGGAGATTCTTGCGAAGACTCCCTGGCCTCCCCGTGACGAAAAATCATCGTCCATTTAATACCTCATGACATCAGAACGTATTTCCGTTTTCGACATTTTTAAGATCGGCATCGGCCCGTCCAGTTCACATACGCTTGGGCCTTGGCGTGCCGCGCAGCAGTTTTTAACCACTATAAAAGAAAGGGGCCTGCTCGGAAGCGTAGAGCAGGTAACCGTGCACCTCTATGGCTCTCTTGCTAAAACGGGCAAGGGGCATGGCACCGATATCGCGGTGATCCTCGGCCTGAGCGGCTATGATCCGGTGACGATTGAGACGAGTTCGATAGACCGCATTCTGGAGGAGATTGCTTCGAGCGAGACGATCCAGCTGCACGGGGAAATGCAAATTCATTTTAATCCCAAGACAAATGTAGTCTTCCATAAAACCGAATCGCTTCCGTTCCATCCGAATGGGGTGGCCTTTTCGGCTATCTGCGCGGACGGACTGGTGCTGGAAGAAACTTACTATTCGATTGGCGGCGGTTTTATCATCCAGGAGGGCCGGGAGGCTTCGGGTAATGTGTTACCAGCGCCGATTCCTTATCCGATCGATGATGCGTCGGATTTGCTCAAATGGCACCGTGTTAGCGGCAAGGCGATCTGGGAAATAGTGCTGGATAACGAGCGGGTTTGGAGGGATGATACCACAATCAGAAAAGATCTGCTGAATATCTGGCGCGTGATGCAGGATAGCATTTTCCTGGGCTGCCAGCATAGAGGCGTGCTGCCAGGTGGGCTGAACGTGCAGCGGCGCGCAGCGGAGCTTAACCAAAAACTGCTGAAGGGCCATGCCTGCGCAGGTTGTGAGGAATGGGTCGAGCTGATCCGCAGCAGCGGTTCGGGCTTTAATTATACGCTCGATTGGGTCAGTTGCTTTGCATTGGCTGTCAATGAGCAGAATGCTTCTTACAGTCGTGTGGTGACGGCTCCTACCAATGGCGCAGCGGGTGTGATACCGGCGGTGGTGCAATTTCATGTGACCTTTTGCGGCGGTACAGAAGAGGATATTTTCAGATTTCTTTTGACGGCAGGCGAGATCGGAAGCATTTTCAAGAAAGGCGCGACCATTTCGGCGGCAATGGGCGGCTGCCAGGCGGAAATTGGGGTTTCTTCGGCGATGGCCGCAGCGGGACTGGCCCAAGTGTCGGGTGGAAGTGTTGAGCAATGCCTGATGGCGGCCGAGATCGCTATGGAGCATCATCTGGGGTTGACTTGCGACCCGGTGGCCGGATTAGTCCAGATACCCTGCATTGAACGCAATACCATGGGCGCTATCAAGGCGATCACCGCATCCCAGCTCGCATTGCAAAGCAACCCAGAAAATGCGAAGGTTTCCCTTGACAATGTGGTTAAAACCATGTGGCAAACCGCATTGGATATGAATACGCGTTACAAGGAAACTTCCGAAGGCGGACTTGCCGTAAATATCCCGATCAGTCTGAGCGAATGCTAGGGTGCGTCTATAATTTGAGCAGCAAATGTGCAAGACCGAAATACACACCATAGCCGATAAGGTCATTGGCGGTAGTGATAAAGGGCCCGGATGCCACTGCGGGGTTAATACCGATCTTTTCGAGTAAAATAGGAGTTAGGGTCCCCATAAACGAGGCTAAAAAGACTACCGACATCAAAGCAATCGAAACGACCAGAGCGAGTTGCAGTTCATTTCCGATCAGAATATTAAACCCGAATACAATGGCGCTGATGATGATTCCGTTGATAAAGGCCACTGCGAACATTCTGATCAGACGTTGCCCTAGTGAAGTGTCAAGACCGGTTTTATCGGCCAGACCTTGAAGAATAATGGAAGACGTCTGAATACCTACATTTCCCCCGGTTGAACCAATAATAGGAATAAACGCGGCCATAGCCGGGATGATTTTAAGGTCTCCCTCAAAAAAGCTGATGAACTTTGCCGCAAGTATTCCGCCCATCATGCCCACAAGCAGCCAGGGAAGGCGGGCCTTGGTTTGTTGCCAGATGCTGTCGTCTTCCTCCACGTCACCGGTGATACCCGCCATTGCCAGTGTATCGGAGCTTGCCTGGTCGGTGATCACGTCCACAATATCATCGATTGTAATGCGGCCCAGCAGCTTTCCCTGGACATTCACAACCGGCAATGCGTCCAGGTCATAGCGCCGCATGAGCTCGGCCACTTCTTCGGCGGGCCGGTAGGTTTCCACAAAGATGACGTCCTTGTCATACAAAACCTCGATTTTGGTGTTCTTGTGGGCCAGAACGATCTTTTTCAGGGAGAGAATACCAAGGAGTTTCCCAAAATCGTCGACCACATATACAGCATATACTTTCTCGACGTCCTCTGCTTGTGTACGGAGCTCTTCAATGCATTGATTTACCGTCCAGTTCACGTTGGCTTTCACAAGCTCTTTCTGCATCAGACCACCGGCCACGTCCTCGTCGTAGTGCAGCAGATCGAGGATGAAGCGGGCCTGTTCACGGTCTTCGAGCAATGCGATCACTTCCTCGCGTACGCGAATGGGCTGCTCGTTAAGCAAATCCACGGCGTCATCCGAATCAAACAGGTTGACGAATTTGGAGACCTCCTCCGAGGTAAAGACCTTCAAAAAGTCACGGCGTTCGCCCCGGTCCATAGCGGCCAGGATTGCCGCGCCGGTTTCGATATTCAGCTGACTGATCAGGAATTTGGCGCTTTCTGTTTCCAGCTCGTACAAAAGGCTGGTAATGTCCGCGGGAAAAAGGTTCTCCATTTCTGACCTGATGGCCACAGAATCCTCTTTCTCAATTAGTTCCTGGATATGATCTACGTAGAGCTGGGTTAATTCGAACGTCATTGTAAATGAGCTTTTAGCGACTGGCGAAATGCTTTTAGCTGACTTAAATATACTGTTTCAGAGCAGGTTTAGTTCTTTTCCTGGGTATTTTGGGCAAGCAACGTCAAGGTAACGAACTCTTCGACGCTCAATTGTTCGGCCCGTTTGTTGAGAAGGGGATGATCCGGTATTTCGCCTACCGGTTTCAACGCATTGCGCAGGGTTTTGCGCCGCTGGTTAAAGGCCGTTTTCACCACTCTGAAAAATAATTTTTCATCGCAGGCCAGCGCGGTAACCCCGTTGCGGCGTAGCCTGATAACCCCTGATTGTACTTTCGGCGGCGGGTCGAATGCTCCGGGTGGTACTGAAACCAGGTAGTCGATATCGTAGAATGCCTGCAAAAGCACACTTAGTATTCCATAATCCTTGTTTCCAGGCGGCGAGGCGATACGCTGTGCTACTTCTTTTTGCAGCATACAAACGATTTCCGGAATGCGGTCACGTATTTGGAGCGCCCGGAAAAATATCTGCGAGGAAATATTGTAAGGGAAATTGCCGATGATCGCGAATTTGTCCGGAAAATATTCGCCCGGATTGAATTTCAGGAAGTCGCCGGCGATAATGCGCGGTGCAAGCTCGGGATAATGTTTTTCAAGATAGGTCACCGATTCGGTGTCGATCTCGATGACATAGGTATTGAAACTGGTTTTGGGCAAAAGAAATTGCGTAAGTACGCCCATACCCGGTCCGATTTCCAGGACACGTTCATAGCCACCGTGGCCGGAGAGTCCGTCGACGATGCGTTGGGCAATATTCAAATCTTTCAGAAAGTGCTGGCCCAGATGCTTTTTGGCCCGCACTTTGGAATCATCCGGTTTTTTATAATTCATTTTCACAAGCCAAAATTACGTCTTAATTCGTAGATTTATCGAATAAAGAATTGGAAGGAAACTTAAAAGTGCGATTGTACGGCACCCATGGAACTGATTTTATCCCAAACCGACTGGCAGACTATTCACCACACACTTCAGCATTTAAATCTGATTGGAATTACCTTTTCGCCCGACTTTATTATCCGCAGCATAAGCCCACATGCGCTCATCAAAACGGGCTGGCAAGAGTCGGATCTGGTGGGTTTCAGCATATTCGATAAGCTGATCCCCAGGGAAGAGGAGTACGAAGTGCGGCAGATGCTTGAAGAAGGTATCCAGGGCAAGCGTAAACTCGAACAGCGCGAGGTGCCCTTTCTGGCCCAGAAGGGAACGCTCAGGACCTTCTCGATCAATTCGGTGCTGATCCATCAGGAAAACCAGGAAGTGGAATGCATTACGCTTGTGGGTGACGACATTACCCGCCGACGCAGGATGGAATCGGCCATCGCCAAATCCAATTCCCAGTTGCAGGACCTGGTGGACAATACCAGTGACCTGATCCAACTGGTGGCCATCGACGGTAAATTCATATTTGTAAATAAAGCCTGGCGTGAGGTGCTCGGTTATGGTCTGGATGAGATCGCTTCCATGAGAATGGAGGACATTCTGCATCCGCAGCATAAGGAGGAGGCGCTTGAACAGCTGAAACGGATCGAGCAGGGCATTGCCAATCCGAGCTTTGAGGCGGTTTTTATGAACCGCGAGGGAAAAAAAGTATTTGTGGCAGGAAGCGTAAATTGCCGTTTCGATAATGGCAAACCGACTGCTTTCCGCTGTATTCTCAATGATTTTACAGAAAAAATAAGAGCGGAAAAAGCTCAGAACCTGTATTACAGCATTGCCAACTGGACGGTCAATACCCAAAATCTGGAAGAATTCTACCAGGGAATCCATGAAGAGCTGGGCAAGATCATTGATGTGCGCAACTTCTTTATCGCATTATATGATCCCAGCCAGAGCTACATTTACTTCCCTTATTATGTGGATCAGTATTTCAAAGGAAATGTAAGGTTTACCCGCAGAAAGCTCGGAAACGGGCTGACCGAATATGCGATTGCTTCCAACAAGCCATTGTTTCTCTCGGACAAGGACATCGAGCAGTTGGCCAAAACCAACAGCCTTTATTTGTACGGCGTCACACCGAAAGTGCTCCTGTGCGTGCCTTTGCGTATAGGCGACCGGGTGACAGGGATCATCGGGGTGAAATCCTATGACGATCCGAATATGTTCGATGCCCGTGATCTGGAACTGCTCGAATTTATATCCGGCCAGGTAGCGATGGCGATTGCGCGGAAACAGAGCGAGGAGGAATTAAGCAAGTATCTGGCCAGGTTGAACGCGATTTTCGATAGCAGCTCGCATTTGATATGGTCTGTAAACAAAGCGCTTCAACTTACCTCGTTTAACAGAAACTACGCAGACCTTATCCATAATCAGCTTGGCGTGCGGCCATCGCTGCAATCGAGCGCTGAGAAATTCGGCTGGCGGATGGTCGGCAACAGCAACCGCCGGACGCTTGAAACCAAATACCGGCAGGCACTTCGCGGCGAGCCGCAGTATTTCGAATTCAAGATCGACCGGAAAGATGCGGGCGAAATGTGGCTGGAATTTTACCTTAACCCGATTCATTATGCCGATGGGGTGATTGAGGAAGTGTCCGGTATTGCCCGTGACATTACGCGCCGCAAAGAAGCCGAACTTTCACTCAGGCACAGCGAAGAGCTTTTCAGGGGAATATTTGAAAACTTGCAGGACATTTATTGCCGTATTAACCGGCTGGGCGAGATCACCATGATCAGCCAATCGGTGCTGAAACGGCTAGGATATCTGCCCGAAGAGGTGATCGGCCATAAGATAACCGAGTTTTTCCCCGACAAAAAGCGTATCCATTCCGCATTGATACGGCTTCGGAAAACCAAAAGCCTGAGGAATTTTGAGATCACCATGTACCGCAAGGATGGGACCGAGCGTCAGTTCATGATCAATATGCTGATGTTTACCAATGACAAAGGCAAACCCACCGAAGTGGCCGTGCTGGCGCGCGACATCACAGAGCTCAAACGTAATGAGCTTGAACTGCTCAAATCCAAAGAGCACGCCGAACGTTCGCTGAAAGTAAAGGAAGGGTTTCTGGCCAATATGAGCCACGAAATCCGCACGCCAATGAACGGGGTGATCGGCATGATCGATCTGCTGGGCGAGACGCCGCTGAATCCCGAGCAAAAGGATTACGTGCTCACGATCAAGCGGTCATCGGAGACGCTGTTGAATATTCTCAACGACATTCTGGACCTTTCCAAAATCGAGGCCGGCAAAATGGAGCTGCACGAAGCGCCGATCGCGGTGGAGGAACTGCTGCTTAAACTGGTGTCGCTTTTCGGACAAACCGCCAAGAGCAAGGGCAATACGCTCACTTATCACATCGGGCCGGATATTCCCAAGTTCATCATCGCAGACCAGACAAGGCTCTTGCAGATCATGTCCAATCTGACCTCGAATGCGTTGAAATTCACCGAGAATGGTTCAGTGAAGGTGCTGTTGACATTGCTGAAAAAAGAAGGACTGTTTCACAAGATCAAAGTGGAGGTAGTGGATTCGGGCATCGGTATCAGCGCCACTGATAAACAGATCTTGTTTACATCATTTACTCAGCTGGATAATTCCTCACGTAAATCCTTTGGCGGAACAGGGCTGGGGCTGGCTATTTCCAAGCAGCTTTGCGCGTTGATGAACGGGGAGATCGGTGTCGAGTCTACGCTGGGAGAGGGTAGCACATTCTGGTTTACCTTTGAAACAAAGGAAACCTCTATCGCGCAGGTGAGCACCATTACCCAGTTGGAAGATACGCCGATCGAGGACGTGTTTGCCGATTACCACCCGTTGATCCTGCTGGTCGACGACAATGCGGTGAACCGGAAGGTAGCCAATGAAATCCTGAAAAAATCGGGTTGCCAGACCGATATGGCTGAAAGCGGTTTCAAGGCGATTGAAATGGTAGAGAAAAGGTACCATTCCGATTCGAAAGGGTACGATATCATTTTTATGGATATTCAAATGCCCGACATGGACGGCGTTGAAACGACACAGGAGCTGAAAAAGCGCTTCTCCAAAGGCCTTCCGCCGATTGTAGCAATGACGGCTTACTCGATGAAAGAGGACCGCGACCGGTTTATGAGCCAGGGAATGGACGATTATATTGCCAAACCGATACGCGCCCAGACGCTCGTGCAGAAGGTAAAGGAGCTGATGGGCAACATCGAAAACCGCAAGCTCGAACAAAAGCAAAAGGAAATCGCTCAGGAGGCGATGGTGCCGGTGCTCGACAAGGAAATTATCGAGCAGCTCAATGGCATCGGAGGCGCAGATCTGGTATGGTCGGTCTTCGAGGACTTTGTGACTGAATCCAATGAGCTGGTAGCCGGCGCGTTGGAAGCTTATAAAGCCGGTGATATCAAAACGGTAAAAAGCAACCTGCATACCCTGAAAGGAAGCGGAGGTACCGTAGGCGTCTCGCAGGTGGCCGAGATTGCAAGGGATGCCGAATGGCGCCTCAAATCCGACGATACGAGCACACTCGCAGAGGCACTGCCGGCATTGGAGAAAGCTTATGAAAGATTCCTGGCAAGTTATAAGGGATTACTGGGGGAATGGCTGAAATAGCGTACAAATACCGCTCGGACGGCAGCGCAAGCGCCTGCCTGTTCGTCGGTGAAAATGGCCTGTTGGTCTATTAAAATATCCGGTACTGTCGATTGTAAAGGTTTATTGCCGCAGCGCATTAAACTTTGGTAGGAAAGGGGGCTCTAACCTGCAATAAACCTTTACAAGTCATGAACAGATTTACATTCCTCGTCCTGTTACTTGCCGGTTTTGCCGCCCCGGCCTTGGCGCAAAATGCGCAGATTACCGGCACGGTCCTTGACAGTGTGAGCCGTCAGGCGGTGGTAGGCGCCTATGTGGCAGTGAGCCGCAACACCCCGGAGGCAAAGCCCGAATATGTGACGACGGATGTCAATGGCCGGTTCACTTTTACCGGTTTGAGCAAACAGGTTTCTTACCTGATCAAAGTCTCCTATTTAAGTTATAAAGACTTCACCAGGACGGTGACTGTCACCAAAGACATTGAAAACATCGGGACAATCACCCTAACCGAGGCAGTCGCTAACCTGAAAGAAGTGAAAGTCGTGGGGCAGGTCACTGCCATGGAACAGAAGGGAGATACTACGCAGTTCAATGCGGCCGCATTCAAAACCAACCGGGATGCGACCACCGAAGACCTCATCCAGAAAATGCCCGGCATTACCGTGGCGAACGGTACGGTTACGGCTCATGGCGAGACCGTTAATAAGGTTTTGGTAGATGGTAAGCCATTTTTTGGCGATGATGCCGCATTAACCCTTAAAAACCTTCCCGCAGAGGTCGTCGACAAGATCGAAGTGTTCGACAAACTCAGCGATCAGGCTCAATTCACCGGATTTGACGACGGTAATGCTCAAAAGACGATTAACATTGTCACCAAGGCTGACAAGCGTATGGGACAGTTCGGAAAGGTTTTCGCCGGATACGGGCTCGACGACCGCTATCAGGCGGGCGGAAATGTAAGCTTTTTCAAAGGCAACCAGCGTATATCCGTGATCGGATTGAGCAACAATATCAATAACCAGAATTTTTCCAACCAGGACCTTTTGGGCGTTTCCGGCGGTGGAGGCGGTAACCGCGGCGGGGGAGGCTCTGCCGGTAATTTTCTGGTCGGCAACCAGAGCGGGATTACCGGTACGAATTCGTTTGGTCTGAACTACTCCAACAAAATCGGCAAGAAGCTCGATGTCAGCGGCAGCTATTTCTTCAACAGAACCAGCAACAGTAATGTGCAGGGGACATCACAGGAGTACTTTCTGCAAGGCGCTGGCAGCAACCAGTTCTACAATGAAAACAGCCGTACAAACACGACCAATTCCAATCACCGCCTGAACTTTCGCATCGAATACAATATCGATCCCAAGAACTCATTGATCATTACCCCGCGCCTGAGCTTTCAGGACAACCATTCGGGAAGTGTGAAGGCGGGGCTGACGACGCTGGCATCCGACGGCAGCAAGGTCAACAGCTCGGACAACAGCCAGGGCAATGCCAACAAGGGATATAATTTCTCCAACGACATTTTGTTCCGGCACGCTTTCGAGAAAAAGGGCCGCACGGTTTCATTTAATTTTAATACCCAGGTCAATGACAAGAATGGCCGCCGCGATCTCTATTCAAGAAATACCTATTTCGATAACCTGGCATTGGGCGATACTGCCATGCGGGGCGATACGATCGATCAGCGAAGCTTTACGCATTCTGACGGTATCACCCTGGGCGGAAACCTGGTGTACACCGAGCCGATCAGTTCCACCGGACAGTTGCAGTTCAACTATGGGCTGACCGTGCAGAATAGCAATTCCAACAAGGATACCTATAATATGAGCTACGAAGAGGGCACTTATACGGACCTGGATTCGCTTCTAACCAATAATTTTGATAACCGCTATATTACAAACCGCGCGGGTTTGGGTTACCGCTACCGCAAAAACAGCTGGTCGGCCAATGTCGGTGTGGACTTTCAGAATACCGGCCTTTATAGTCAGCAGCTGGCGCCGGTCAACAACAAAGTCGATCAGTCGTTTACCAACATCTTGCCAAATGCAATGATCAACTACCGTTCGAAAGAAGGGGCTCAATTCCGGGCCTTTTTCCGCAGCTCGACCAACCAGCCATCGATCTCCCAATTGCAGAATGTGGTCGATAATAGCAATCCGTTGTCGCTCACGGCTGGTAACCCCGACTTGAAACAGGAATATCGCAATATGTTCAATGTCCGCTATTCACTGGCCGGGGCTAAAAGACCTTACAGTTTTAATGCGATGATTTTTGTGACCCAGACCAATAACGCGATCGTGAATTCGACCTACATCGCTCAAAAGCCCGAGACACTGCCCAATGGGTTGTTTCTGGAAAGAGGTGCTAAATTCACCGCGCCGATCAACGTAGACGGAAGCTGGAATGCCCGCTCGTTCATCGCTTACGGAAAGCCTGTTGCGCCCTTGAAGCTGAATCTGAACCTGACCACCGGCTTTAACTATGTACGCTCGCCTGGGATGATCAACAACGTGCCGAATTATTCGAATACCTATGCCGTTTCGCAGGGTTTGGTCATTAGCAGCAACATCAGCGAAAAGCTGGATTTCACCCTTTCCTATTCGGGCAACTACAACGTGGTGCGCAACAGTATCCAGCCCAACCTGAATAACAATTACTATACGCAAGGCATCACCGGACGTGTAAACTGGATATTCGGGAAAGGATTTGTACTGCAAAGTGACATCAACAACCAGTCGTATCGCGGGCTGGGCGCAGGTTATAATCAGAACTTTACGCTCTGGAATGCGAGCATCGGCAAGAAATTCCTGAAAAACAATGCAGGGGAGCTGAAACTGACCGTGTTCGACATTCTCAAACAGAATAACAGCATTACCCGTAACGTTACCGAGACTTACGTGCAGGATGTTACCAACAGGGTGCTTACCCAGTACGCTATGCTCACATTCACTTATACGCTGAGAAACTTTGGCAAGATGCCTGCCAACAACGAGGGCAATTACAGAAGACGTGATTTCGACTCAGGAGCGGGCTACCCCCGCGGTGGTGAGCGCGGACCTGGCGGCGCAGGCCGGGGTTTCAACGATTAGACTTTAAACCCTTCATCAGTGCCAAGAAAAATCCCGGGGCGTTCGGCTCCGGGATTCTCTTTGCATCCATGCTAAAATCTATTTTTTCTCAGGGAAGGGGATGATCAGCTTTTCACCTCTTTCGGAGAAATCACGGCTTTTGCCATTTGCCTTCATCAGCGCTTCCTTGGTCACGCCGTATTTGCTGGCCACCACGCGAAGTACATCGCCCGGGCCTACGGTATGAACCGCTTTTACCTGTATTTTCAGCTTGGTTGTGCCGGCTTTCACATCGGAAACGGAAGGATTCAGGCCCTTTAAAGTTTCTGTTTTCAGGTTATAGCGCGATGCAATGCTTGAAAAAGTCTCGCCGCCCTGAACGGTGTGCGTTATTTGTTCGCCTCCCAGGGAGGAAGCCGAAACAGTTGGCTTTTCCTCTTTTTTGGGCTCTTCGGTCTTCTCTTTAACCGGCTCGGGCTTGGTTTTTTCCTCTGGCTCCTCGGTAGGTACCGGCTCGTCGGTGATGGGTTCCGCTGCGCTTTCTTCCAGGGTCGAATCGACGACTACCGATGTTAGTTCCTCGGAGCTGGACGAACTGTCAGAAATATATTCGTAGCCCACATACAGCATTGCCAATACCAGCAAAACCAACACGAGCAATGTAACGATAGGCAGATTCGACTTTTCAGTGGGACGGATATTTCTTTTTTTCGGGAATTCGTCTTCCATAACCTGGCCGGATTCTATTTTTTAGTGGAGTTAATTTTCTACGAAAATAATAAAGACAACCTAGTTTCCAAGGTGATTTTTCAATTCCTCGTTCATGAGCGCAACTTTCTCTTTGAGGCTTTCTTTGAATGCATCTAGCCTATTTGCCAGGGCAGCGTCACTTGCTCCGATAATTTGGGCGGCCAGTATACCGGCATTTCTCGCCCCGTCCAGGGCCACAGTCGCCACCGGAACACCGGCCGGCATTTGAAGGATCGAAAGAACAGAATCCCAGCCGTCTATGGAATTGCTCGACAGCACGGGCACGCCGATCACCGGAAGGGAGGTCAGCGACGCGACCATTCCTGGCAGGTGCGCAGCCCCGCCTGCGCCGGCGATGATCACCTGCAACCCGCGGCTGCGCGCCGAGGCTGCGTATTCGAGCATACGCTCGGGTGTGCGGTGCGCCGATACGATCTCCATCTCATATGAAACGCCCAGTTCCGTCAATGCGTCTGCGGCTAGCTGCATGACCTTTCTGTCGGAAAGGCTGCCCATGATAATCCCTACCATTGGTATGTTTTACTTGGTTTGGTGACTGATTACTTTGATATTGTTTCTGACGAAATCCGCTTTCGCTTTCAGCGAGGCGATATCCGCGTCCATGATCGTGATGTGGCCCATTTTGCGAAAGGGCTTAGTCGTCGCTTTCCAGTAAAGGAACGGGAATACCTCCGGCGTGGCAAGCAGCTTTTCCATCCCTTCATAAATGGCAGGACCCTGGTAGCCATCTTCACCGAGCAGGTTCACCATCGCCGAGGGGCCGTACGCGTGCGTGCTGCCCAGCGGCAGGTTCAGAATGGCCCGCCAATGCTGTTCATATTGCGAGGTCACATTGGCTCTGATGGTGTGGTGGCCGCTGTTATGGGGCCTGGGCGCCACTTCATTGATCAGTATCTGGCCGTCGGCCGTAAGAAACAACTCTACCGCCAGCAGTCCTATGATCTGGAACGCCTCGGCCGTATCGCGGGCGATTTGCTGCGCTTTCGCATCGACTTCACCGCTGATTTCGGCCGGGGCAAACAGGTATTCTACCAGGTTGTGTTCGGGATGAAACACCATTTCCACCGTTGGGAAAGTCTGGATTTCGCCATTCGCGTTGCGGGCAACGATTACGGCAAGTTCTTTTTCGAACGCGACTGCTTTTTCCAACAGGCCCGGACTGTCGAATGCTTTGCCCAGGTCATCGGCCGAGCTCAGCCGCTGTACGCCGCGTCCGTCGTAACCGTCTTTGCCGAGTTTATGGAACGCGGGGAGAAATGAAACGTGTTTGGAAACATCCTCGCGGTTTTCTGTGAGGATAAATTCGGCGGTGGGAAGCTGCTTGTCGGCGTAGAACTGCTTTTGAATCCGCTTGTCTTGAATCTGACGGATCACCGACGGTTGAGGATAAACCTTTTTTCCTTCCTTTTCCAGCGCTTCCAGCGCCTCCACATTCACCTTCTCGATTTCAATGGTAATGATGTCAAGGTCCTTACCGAAGTGGTAGACAGTATCAAAATCTTGCAGGGAGCCCTGCGAGAAGTGGGGCGCTATTTTCCGGCACGGCGCTTCTGCGTCCGGATCAAGTACATGAATATCGAGGTTCCAATCCACGGCCGCTTGCAGGAGCATAAGGCCCAACTGCCCGCCACCTAGGATTCCAATTCGGGATGAAAGCATTTATTGAATGATATTTTCCCGCAAAATTGGTTTAAAAACGGGTGAGAAAAAAGCGATGTTCGGCAAATGTGGATCAGGAATGGTAAGGATGTCGGGTATTGCCACGCACGAAAAGGTCAGCAAGTCTTGTGTTGTCATTACGAAAATGCGGTTATTGTAATGCGTTCGACACTTTCAGCCCGGGAATCATTCTGAAATCTTTTAGATTCGCGGTCCGTAGTTCGAGATTGTAAATCATTGCAGTCGCCGCTATTAGAGCATCCGGAGCAGTTACTGAGTGTGACAACGCAAACTTGTGGCCAATATGCGTCGCCATTTGTGCGATGGCTTCATTCAACTCAAAGTGACTGAATCCATTCAACAAGCGCCTGATTTTTGCCAGCTCAGCTTTATTGAGACAGCCATTATAAAGTTCCAGCACGATAACGGTATTAACCGCGAAACCCGGCTTACCAGCACAGTCAATAACTCAATAGCCGATTGCTTTCACCTCAGATAATCAATGAGAATATTCGTATCCAGCAAGAGCATATTAACACCTGAAATCGCGACGGATTCTTTTTACATATTCGGCGGAATCCGAAACGTGTGAAAAAGGCTTCACATTAGGATATTTGCCATGGCTTCTTCTTCGGGTGTCAGTTCCTCACAGATGACACGGCTGTGTGCGACGGGATCGAGGCGCACGTAGGAAGCAAAGGGTTCGTTGAGCTGGGGAGCGAATGTTTCTTCAAGATCAGGATACGATACAGCCTGAATGGTATTGGTGTGCTTTTTGGCAGATTTATTTTGGGAAGGTGTTTTCATAGTGGTGTGCTTTTTTTGATTTCTACAAATTTACGCATTCACCTCCGGGCCGAAAAACCTTTAAATCGTCACAGGATAATTGCTATTTCATAAACCTGATCAGACCAATTTCGACCAACAGGAAGAACAGCGCTGCGTACAGGAAGAACTTCCAAAGATTGGTTCCCATATTCTGCTGCTGGAAAGCGGTTGAAAAGGCATCGTCGTCGATCCGGTCGAAGACCTGCACGTTTTTTTGGCCTGAAAATGCAGCGCGCAGCTCGTCGGGAGTATAGTATTGCAGTTTAGACTCGGCATGGTTGTGGTTCAGGGCGATGACCTGCTCTGTTTTATTGTCCAGGACAAGCTCGAAATAGCCTGCGGTAAGGCTCTCGGAGGCCTGGTCACCCTGGGGAATTTCAAGCAAAAGCTGGTTTCCTGCCACCCGCTGCACCGGGATTATCTCGGTTTTGTTGCGTCTGAGTTTGTATACCGAATTAGGCTTGGGCCTGCCCACAGTCAGGCTGATAGGGTTTTCATCAAAGGTAAACGAGGTGCGTTGCTGCCGGACGCTGGAAGCGGCGATTTTATACATGACCGGCACAAATATGGCATGCTGCGATACATTACCATGCTCCTGTCCGAGCGGGGCGGCAAACAAATACGTTTTGCCCGAACCGGATAACACCTGAGCAAGGTAGCTTTGCCCATTGCGCAAGCTCAGCAGCGGCTGCCCTGCACTTGCCCAGCTCCATACGGGCGATGCGCCCGGCAGGTTAAGGTTCAGTTCCTGCCGTATCGATTCTTCAAAAACATCGCTGAAAAAAGGGTTATTGCGGTCGGGAACAGCCAGCGGTAGCGGGGCTTGCGCCTTTTCGGCGGCAATTCCGTTAATACCTAACCCGTTTAAAAAGCGGCCATAACTATCGGCCGCCGGCGCAGCAGGCGGGATCATGGCCAGGCTGCCGCCCTGACGGACGAAATCCTGCAAATCCTGCGGTAAAGTTCCCGAAAGCTGTGTAACGCCCTCCAAGACGACCAGATCCGCGTTTTTGATCAGGCCCGGATCCACATTCTGGACGCTGTAACTTTGCAGGGCAAACAGGCTGTCATTGGCATATACATTCTCGATATAGTTTCCTTCCGGTTTTTGGCCGAACACGTGCAGCACCCGTATGAGCGGGGACGCATTGAGCACAAAATAATAGTCATTATCAAAGGTGACCGGGAAGTCATCGAAAGTGATCTGCCCTTTTTTATAACCTTTTCCTTTCAGGTTGAAGTTGAACTTCGCTGTCGCGCTGCCATTTGCAGGCACGTTTACAGAAGCTGTCGAGGCTTGCGTATTATCAAGGCTCAGCCTGAGCACCACGTTGCGCGCCTCGCGGTTGCCCGAGTTGCTCACCTTTACGAATAATATATTGTTTTGAAGCTCTCGGATGAAGGGTGTGTTCAGCCAGGCAGAATCCACAAACACATTTTTCTCAGCTTCGGCCTGCACGGGCACAAGAAAAATCCGGTTGGTCGAATCGGCTTGAATAGCCGAAAGGTTTCCCGCGGTACTTTTCTGAAAATCCGAAAACCAGAAAAGCTGATTTTTACCCGACTGCGAATGCCGGGCTATCAGGTTTTGCTGTCGTTTGTAGACCTGTTCGAGCGTACGGGGCGTGCCCGAAAGTCCGACGGTCGTCAGGCGGTCGCGAAGCTTTTCGGCGGGGTACAGGCCTTGTTCCTGGGCTGAAAAATCGTTAGTGACCAGTTGGAGTGAGGTTGCATTCTTGAACAATCCCAATAAATCGCCCAGGCGACCGGTAGCAATGTCGAGGTAGCGTTTGTTATTCAACTCGCTTTCCATACTCAGCGAATTGTCCAGGTACAGGCTGGTAATGCCCCGTCTGTCGACGGCTACATTGCTTTCGGCGGGAATGAATGGTTGGGAGAATGCGAACGCAAGACAGGCAATGGCCAGTATCCGCGCGGCCATTACCAGCCAGTGCTTGATCTGCCGGATGGACTTGGTCTGGGTTTCAACTGCCTTTAAAAAAGCGACATTGGTGAAGTATACCCTTTTTGTCCGCCTGAAATTGAAAATGTGTACGGCGATCGGGACCGAGATGGCCAGCAAACCCCACAGGAAGGACGGGAAAAGGAAACTCATGTAGCTTAGGATAGTCTTGTGTCAGTGATCAGTGGCCGAATATGGTTTCAAAACGGCACTTTTCAAATGTTCAACGCAGTTAGGAAAGACAAATTACACCAATTTCTCATAACAGTTTTTTATTTGTAGCGCTTTCTCATATCTCGGACGCTTTTTTCTAACTTTGCACTTCATTTTGCCCGGGGCATGTTTTTTCAATACCCGTGGCAACAGGGAAGATCGTTAATTTAAACAGAGTTATGGCCAAAGTTTCGGTAAACAAACACCAGCCCGTCTATCAAATGCCTACGAACCCAGCTGCGGTTCGTACCAAGAAGTACGCCTTACCTACCCAAAAATACATTTCATTGGCCATGCGTTATTTTTTCAAGACGCAGCTTAAATGGGGGCTTATCCCACTGGCCATTATCCTGATCAATGCGGTCATTAACCTGACGGGTGTGTATCCCAATTTGTGGATTTACATCACCGCCCTGGTGGGTGCGATCCTTTACGTGCTGTTCTGGCTGATCCAGTTCACGGGCATCACCCAACTGGCGCAATACAAGCCCATGTTCGAGAAATTCTCCTATGAGATCGACAACCGCCAGATCATTATGAAGCTCAACCAGAAAGAGGGAAGCGTCATGAAATGGGAGCAGATCCAGGAAGGTTATAAAGATAAAGACGCTTATGTGCTGGTTATTTCCAAAGGACAATTCCTGCATTTGCCGTTCACGATCTTCACTTCGGAGCACGATATTAAAGTTTTCGAGCGGATTTTGAAGCAAAAAGAGATGCTGAAAGCCTGATAAGGGCTTATCACAAAAAAACGGGGTGTCTGAAAAGGCATCCCGTTTTTTTGTTGGCCGCTATTTGATACTGGCCTCCTGATGATGTTTGGTGAAGTTCTTTTCCCCCGCAGTGACTGCGATCGCCAGATGGTTGTTCAGTGGCGGAATCGGGCAGTTGTAGCCGGTGCTGTATGCGCAGTAGGGATTATATGCCTTGTTAAAATCCAGAATGCAGGTGCCGTCTTTCAGGTCGGTCGTTTTCAGGTCCAGATATCGGCCCCCGCCATAGGTGTCCGAGCCGTTGGTTTTGTCTTTGAAGGGGACAAAAAGATAATCCTTGTATTTGGCCAGTTGCTGCAGGCTCAGGCTACGGTATACGGTCAATTTTTGCCTTCTGCCGTTGACCTTGAATTTGAGCACCCCGTATTTGACGTAGGTTTTATTCATCCCGCTGTAAGTGGGCATCTCAAACGATTTGCCTTTGGCCTTCTCAAAGCGGGCCTCCACGCGGTAGGACGAATCTGGCTCGTAGAACTGCAAATAGGGCAGGTCCGCTTCTTTGAGCGGCGAGTTCTCTGAGCGCAGGAACTCCTCCTTGTAATGTTTTCTATACTGATTAGTCTCTTCGGTAAAAGTTTGTGCTTGTGATCCAAACGCCGCGACCAGAACTGTAAAGAGTGTGCTAAAAACAATTTTCATAAGGCAGGGAAAAAAGAAATCCGGTAATTTTTACCGGATTTTATAAAAATTATTCCAGAAACCCAAAAGCCCGGGAACTTTTTGCTTATTGAGCCGAAATTTTCTTCACTTTCGACTCGTCGATATTGAATGCCTTCACAACCGATTCGTAGCTGTTCAGATCCACTTCCGCGTTGGTGCGCTTCAGGAAGTCGGACGGGACGACTACTACGCGGAACTCAAAACCTTTGGTCCAGTCAGTGGCTACGTTTGCAAGGTTGACATTGCCGTCGAGAAAGATCATCATATCGTCGTCAGTCCTATCAAAATTGTAAGTGATAATACCGTTAGGATTTGTAAGAAACGCCGTCTGAGGTAGTGGGCGGTATGCTTTCAAATTTCCGGCATCATTCCAGTAAACATAAACCAGCACTGCATCGGAAGGCAAAACTTCAATTTTTTGCTGATCGAAGTTCAGTGTATAGGAATACTTGTTCGCGGCGGTGAAATCCACATTTATAATGTCGAAAGTTTGTCCAATATAAGAATCTCCCGGATCGCCTTTAGGGCCTGGATCGCCTTTGGGGCCCTCACAACTTTGGAATAATGCGGCGATAGCGAGTAACAGCAGGGGCAAGAATTTTCTGTTCATGACTTGTTAGTTGAAATAATTGAGAAATCTGTTAAAATTCTGTGATTAGATGATGATGCAATTATAAAGTTTAAATCCCGATCGGGCATTAACCTTTGTTAACTAAAAAATGCCGTTCCATGCATCACAGGGAGGCATACACTGGAACAGAGGACGGTAAGTAATTATTGTATTTTTAATAAAGGTATTGTTTGCGTAGATATCGTTTGCGTGCTACTTTTCCCGAAAACAACGATTTTAGGATCAACTAACATTAAAAGGAACAACGATGATTAACCGTAAAGCAACAGCCATTTGGAAAGGTACCGGCAAAGAAGGTGCAGGTACGATCAGCACGCAGAGTACAGTTCTGGAAAATACCCAGTATTCTTTCAATACCCGTTTTGCCGAAGGTAAGGGAACAAACCCCGAAGAGTTGATTGCCGCTGCGCACGCCGGATGTTTCGCCATGAAGCTGAGCTTCGAATTGAATGCGGCAGGGTTCACGGCCGACGAGCTAAACGCCACCGCTACTGTTTCCCTTGACCCTGCAAAAGGCCAGGTCGTTAAAAGCGCGATCGATCTGAAAGCGCAGGTTCCTGGTATCAGCGCCGAGCAATTCGCTCAGGTTGCCGATAAGGCAAAAAAAGAATGCCCTATTTCGCAGCTGCTCAACGCGGAAATCACCTTGAATGCAGAATTGCTATAAGCACAACAGAGCGGTTTGCCATGTCGTCAGGCGTGGCAAACCGTTGTTTTACTCGATAAAAAGATCGCTGGCTATCCGGTCGGCAAAGAGCTTACCGGCCTGGGTGAGCAGTAGTATCCCCGCTTCCTCCCTGATCCAACCCCTCCGGGTCATTTTTTCTAATTCACCCGAGTGCTGTAATGTAAATGCGCCGTTGGAAAGCATTTCGAGCTTTTGCATTTTCACGCCCCATTTGGTGCGCAGGCCCGTTAAAAGGTATTCGTTGGTCTGATCGGCAAGCGTAAGCTGCTCGATAGTCGAGGGAATAATGTCTTTCTGAACAGCTTGCAGGTATTTGGCATTATTGGAAACGTTGTACTCGCGGCTTTCGCCATTGTAGGAGTGAGCGCTTGGGCCTACGCCCAGGTAGGGGCGCTGCTTCCAGTAGGAGCTGTTGTGGTTGCTGTAACGGCCATCTCGGGCGAAATTGGAAATCTCGTACTGCTCATAACCATGCTCGCCCAGGGCTCTTAGCAGTATCTCAAACTGTTGGGCCGCATATTCTTCTTCGATAGGCCGGAGCTTCTTCTTTTTTAGCCAGCTTCCAAAGGCGGTTTGCGGCTCAATCGTCAGGCAGTAAGCGGAAATGTGAGGCACATCCAGCGTAAATACTTTGGAAAGATCACTGAGCAGGATGGTATGATCCTCGGAGGGGATGGCGTAAATCAGATCAATGGAGATATTGTCGATACCCGCATCTTGGGCCAGTTTGACGCATTGCTCTGCCTCCAACGCTGAATGCGCCCTGTTCATAAAGCGCAAATGCGGCTCGTGGAAAGACTGAATACCAATGCTTAGGCGGTTGATGCCCGCTTTGGCGAGCATTTGCAGGGTAGCCTCGCTAAGATCATCGGGGTTGGCTTCCAGGGTTACTTCCGCATCCGGCGAAACGCGGAAGTGTTTGTGAATGGTATCCAGCAGCAAATGCAGCTCGGTTTCATCGAGCAGCGACGGGGTTCCGCCCCCGAAATAAATCGTTTCCATATCCCCTTCCGGCAGGTATGACTTTCTCAGCAGAATCTCCCTTGCAATAGCCTCCACAATGGCCCGCTTGTTGGCGGTATTGGTACTGAAATGGAAATCGCAATAATGGCAAGCCTGTTTGCAAAAGGGGATATGGAGGTATAAGTGCATTATTTAGTGTTTTTTGCCCACTCCCAGCCGATCTTCACTCCGGCCCAGAGGTTATTTTTCGGCGCGGCGTTATAATAGCGGTTGCCGAATGCGTTCAGATCATAGCCCAGGCTGTAAATGCCAGCATTGACCTTCTCGGCCGATGCGGACAGCTCACTGTAAAAGTGTTGGCCCCAGCTCTTTTTCCAGCTCACGCGCGCCGTCCATTGATTGTAGGCCGTGTTTTTAACAGTGTTGGCATCATTCAGATAAAACGAGTCGCCGTGCTGGTAGGTCAGAAATGCCGAGATGCCGTATTTAAGCAGTACGTCCAGACCGGTCGACTGTGAGAAACGCGGAATGCCAGGAATCAGTTTCCCGCTCAGATCAGCGTCGGCCTGCTGGAATTGCTGGTAGGTATATTTGGTATAAGTGCCCGTATTCCAGAGTTTGAGCATCACCGGTAGTTTCGGGTTGGAAAGAATATCCCATCCTAAGGTCCATTCCAGGCCGTTCTGCCTTGTTTTACCCGCATTTACGAAATATTCCGCGCCCGCCTCGTCGAGCCTGCGTACGATCGCGTTACGGAGCCCGAAGTGGTAAAGACTGATTTCCCCGGAAATAACCTTTCCGGCTTTTCGGATACCAATCTCGGTATTGTTGCCCTTTTCAGCTTCCAGGTCTTTGCGGAAACCACCCGCCGAAGGCCGCACTTCCTGCAAGGTAGGAGGGGAGAAGCCGCTGCTGTATGAGGCAGTCACCGACCAGTTGCCTGTTATAACCTTGTTGGCCGCAAAACGCGGGATGAGAATGCCGTCGAAAGTTTTCTGGTCCTTGTTGAAGGGAAGGGGGAAATAGCGCTCGTATTTATATTTAGAGGTATTGTAGCTCAAACCTACGCTCAGGGTCAGGTCGGTGAGCAAAGTCGCTTCCAATTGGCTGAAAACCGACAGGCTTGCTGTTCTGATATCCTCGGCCGTCTGCTGCTTGTCGGCCAGGCCACCTTTGTTGTCGTAATTCCGCTGCGCGGATTTGCCGTATTGCCATTCAAAACCACTGGTCCAGTTGGTTTTTGTATTCCCCCATTCAGATTTGTTTTGCCAGATGTTCCTACCGCCAATGCCGTTCTCATCCCTTTTTTCAAAGTTTGAAATAAATGGATTGGCAAAATCGGTGAAGGTCAGATACAATGCCGTAGACTGCGTCCATCTGTCAGAGAGCTGCAACAGATAGTTGCCGCCCAGCAATGCGAGTCTGGTATAAATGGCAGCCTTCTGTGCTTCGCTGCCCGGAATGGTCGCTGTCGACTGGCGGGCGAGTTTGGGGTTGGTCTGATACTGCGCAAGGTTGATACCGCCTGGCGTCTGATAAAACAGATCCGAGTACATTCCCAGCAACGAGAGCGTACCCTTTTCGCCGATGGCCGAGGTAGAGCTAAACCGGATCGCGTCGCGCGCCATGCCGCTGTGGTTGCGGTAGCCGTCCTGCTCGCTGTGGCCATATTGAATGGAAATGTCGCCAATCTGCATGGTGGAATTCCGGCTTTGGAAACCGTATTTGCCAAAACTTACGCTTTGCTCGGCGCGGTTCAGAAATTCGTTGTCCGGTCTGCTGTGCATGAGCACCACACCGCCGGTACCTGCGCCGTAAATGCTGCTGCCGGGCCCTTTGATCACCTCCATACTTTGAATAGCGCCATAATCGAGCGAATTCAGCGGTGTGTTGCCGCTCGCGTCGGTGAAGGGGATGCCATTCCAGTAAAATTTCACATTCCGCACGCCAAATGGTGAGCGGATCAGGCTTCCCCGGACCGAAAAACGGTAGCTGCCCGGCGAGCGCTCTTCCATGCGCACACCCGGGATGGTATTGACCGCATTGGCCCAGGTGTAATTGGAAAACCGGCCAAGCGAACGGGGGCTAAGCATTCCCACTGTCGCGGTAGTGGTAAGCGGGTCTTTTTCGGATTCAAATGCGTGCACGGTGATCTCGCGCAGGTCCCGGGCTTGCAGCGAATCACTTTGGGCCCGCGCCGGCCCGGAATCATGAAAAATCAGGAAGGCGGTAAGAGCACCGGTAATAGAGATTTTGAGCATATGGGTTTAGTATATATCAATAAAATGCAAAGCTGATCATAAATGCCAACAGTTTCAAGATGTCCTTGTGCGCTTAACGGCCCAGTATGATGCGAAGTTCAACGACTTCCAGCGCTCTGAGAAGAATTTTCCACATAAAACATGTTGAAATGCGCCTTATTCACTGGTAAGCTTTTTGCTCTGAGAGAAGCAATCAAACAATTACCGAATTCAACCTTAATACCCAAAAACATGAAAAAGATCACCTGGATTGTCGCCTCTCTGTTACTGGTCGGTACACTTTCGCTGACCGGCTGTTCAGACAAAACAAAAGACTCCGCCAAAGAAACGGTGGAAGAAGCTAAAAATGACATGGACGAAAACGTGGCCGACGCCAAAGCCGATATCAAGGAAGCTGGGGATGATTTTGAAGCCAAAGTGAAGGAAGATAAAGAGGAATTGAAAAAAGATATTGACGATGCGATCGGAAAGCTCGACCGTAAAATCGAGGAGGCCGACGCCAAAATTGACAAGACTGCAGACAAGGAAAAAGCCAAATGGCAGGAGCGCAAAAAAGAGCTGAATGCCGAAAAAGAAGAGCTGCAGGCTTCCTGGAAACGAGCCCAGAATGAGACGGCAGACAAATGGGACGAGTTCAAGGCCAACACCAAAGAAAAAATCGCCAAAGTAAAGGCGGACCTGAACGACTAATAAATTGATGAGGGTTATACAATTATGAAAAATGCTCCGGTCCTCCGGAGCATTTTTTTGTTATCTGACAGGTAGGTGAATCTCGGTCATCATGCACCGGGCAGAGCCGCCACCGTTGCCCTCGATCACCGAGAGATCGGTATGCAGCAAGCGGGCGTAGTCGTCGAGCAGGTCCTTTTGCCGCGGTGTGAGCGATTCGTAGGCCTGCGTGGACATGACCAGGAACTTGTCGCCCTTCCCGTTTCGTACCATCAGCATGTTACCGGCGAAATGCCGCATTTGTTCCAGCGATATTTCAATCACATCCTTATGGGTCTCTTCAAGCACCGACCTCACCATCTGCCGCTCATCGGGGTCTTTGATCGCTTCCAGGCAAACGACTGCGAAAATATCGCCAATGCACATGAGCACGTTGGTGTGGTAAATGGGTTTGTCGTTCTCATCGGAAGCGGAGAATGCGATGATTTCATAACCTAGGGCCTGCGCAAATGCGTCGAGTACTTCCCTGTGCGTACGCGGGGAAAGGCACGCATAGGCGATCTTGTAACGGCGGTCGAAAACCATACTGCCGGTACCTTCCAGGAATTTACCCTGCGCTTCAAAATGGGTTAAATCGATCACTTCTTCGACGTTGAAATCGCCCGCCAGCGCATCGATAATGTCGATGCGGCGTTCCAACCGGCGGTTTTCGGCCATCATCGGGTACAATACGACTTTCCCGCTCTGGTGGAAAGAAACCCAGTTGTTGGAAAAAACAGCGTCCGGGCGGTCTACCTGCTCGTTGTCGTCGAAAATATGCAGCTCCACACCGGCTTTTTGCAACTGGTCGATCATCAGCTCGAATTCTTCACGGGCCGTCTGCTGGGCTGTTTCCTTGGTCTGCTCGGCGAAAGACTCCCGTTGAAAATCGTTGCTTGCGGCGGTTTCTTCATTGAAACCGAACCGTACGGGCCTGATCATCATGATCCGCGATGTGGACTGCGGCTGGATTTGAGCGGATGAAGTAATGACGCGCATGGGAGTATGGAGTAATGTTTGGAAACCAGATTTTTTTATAACGTGAAGGAAAATCCTTTATGCAATTTACGATTCTGACAGCTTGATTACAACATCAAGATTCGGAACACACCGGGCTTACGCAGCCCGGCTTACGCAGCCCGGCTTGCGTAGCCCGCTATCCGCGCAGCAGCGGCATGCTCATGCAATGCGACCCGCCGCGGGCGCGCGAAAGCTCAGCGGAGGGTAATGTGATGAAGGTGTCGGTAAGATCTTCGGGAGCCAGCTCGTTATGCTCGAATTTTTCCAGCAATCTTTTGGCGCTAATTACCTTGAAGCCCTCTTTTTTGAATGCTTCCAGGGTCTTGTCGTTACGGTCGTAGCCGATGACCACCCCGTCGCGCAGGGCGAGCAGGTTGCAGGAGTCGGTCCACTGCTCGCGCTCTCCGTAGGGGAATTCGTTCCCTCCCGAGTAAATGAAACGTACCGGGCCGCTTACGCCAAGATCCTCGCGGCTGATCTCGGTCAGCAGATCTTCCAGGTTCTCAATTTCCCGGGGATGCTGCTCACTGCCTTTGGCAAACTGTAAGATCCTGAACTCCTTGTTTACATCCACAGGCGCAAAGAAGTGCAGCACATCTTTTTTTCGGGCCTCGTCGCCCACGCGCGCCAGCGAGCCCAAAAGTACCCAGACATCTTTTTTAACCTGGGTAAAAATCGTGTCGATGTGCATGTAGTCCCGTTTCTTAGGAATTTTAATGATAGTGATCTTGTCGACTACATTTTTATCAAACAAAATCTTCATCACCTGTTGGGCGGCGTAAATCGAGGTGCGCTCACTGCAACCGATCAGCAAGTGGCCGGGCGCGACCATCATCACATCGCCGCCTTCGAGCGTACAGCGCTGATAGTCGCTGGCCTTTTCATCATCGGGCAACAGAAAATGCCGCTCGTTTTCAGGTATTTCAATAATGTTTTCCTTGATATGGGCAAACATCGGGTGGTAAAAGAACACGAACTGCGCCAATATCGATTCGCGGGTACGCGCGGCTTTGGCCGGTTTGTTGAGCAGAATGTGGTCGTTGATCACAATGCCTATATCCCTTGTGAAAATAAGGTTAGGCAGTGGGGCGAAAAGCATTCTTTTATCGGAACAATAACCTGAAATGAAAATGCGGGCCAGTTCGTGCGCATCGAAGCTGTGCAGTTCCTCCTGGATTTTGTAGGAACAACGCTCTATACCACAAATAGCCGCGGTGAGCTTAATACGTATGCGCTGATCTTCGAGTATGTCTCCAAGCAGCCTTTGAATGTCCACTACATGGTCGGAGGCGAAATATTTGTCAGTACCCGGGATAAAGTAGGAGCGGGTAGGGTCTTCATTGATTTCGCTGATTTTACCTTTGATTTTATCAGGGTCAAGGAAGTACAGCAGCAGCTTTACATAATAGTCATATTCTTTTCTGCGCATCGTGTCAAGATGCACAATGTCCTCGAAAAGCCAGTCCTGGGCCTTGCTGGGCACTACCTTGCCCAGGCCACGGTCGGGGCTGTGGATCAGCAGTCTTTTCAGGGTACCTGTTTCGGAGGATACGCCAATCGGCAGCCCGGATATTGGATTGATAGCCATAAATGAAGTGTTTGGAACGCTGGGGGCACAAAGTAAATGTTTCTTCGGGAATTAAAAACCGGCCTTTCTTCAACCCGTTTATTCTCTGACCGTTTAAGGCAGAAATATCTTTGTCGCGGGAACATCCTGCCACTTAAAAAGGTTGTAGAAGATGAGTGGTCCGTAGTTTAAGACATTGAGGCTCATTTTCATTTACGGCTAATGCGTATTACTTTTGCGGGAAATTACCACGAACTATCTTTTAAGTATAAAATCAGTTATGCTCTCTATTAATGACTTGCGTGCCTCCATTGAAGGTAAGGAAATATTAAAAGGCATCAATCTGGAAGTCAAACCGGGTGAAGTGCATGCGATTATGGGGCCCAACGGTTCCGGCAAAAGTACCTTGGCTTCGGTGTTGGCAGGAAGGGAAGAGTACGAGGTTACTGGCGGAAATGTAGTTTTTGAAGGAAAGGAAATCCTTGAACTGGCTCCCGAGGAAAGAGCTGCGGAAGGAATTTTCCTTGCATTCCAATATCCGGTCGAAATTCCGGGCGTTACCACGATCAACTTTTTGAAGACGGCGGTTAACGAAATCCGTAAATATAAAGGCGAAGCGCCCCTGGATGCTGCGCAGTTCCTGAAAATGGTGCGTGAAAAGGCCAAGCTGGTCAGCATGAACGACTCGCTGTTGAAACGCGCACTGAACGAAGGCTTCTCCGGTGGCGAGAAAAAGCGTAATGAGATCTTCCAGATGGCCGTACTCGAACCGAAACTGGCGATTTTGGATGAAACGGATTCGGGCCTGGATATCGACGCATTGCGTATCGTGGCCGAAGGCGTCAACTCGCTTCGCTCGCCTGAGCGTGCAACGATCGTTGTGACGCACTACCAGCGTCTTTTGGATTATATCGTACCTGATTATGTACACGTATTGTACAAAGGAAGGATCGTCAAATCCGGACCGAAGGAGCTTGCGCTCGAATTGGAAGAAAAAGGTTACGATTGGATCAAAGCGGAAGTTGAAGCGGTAGGTTAAGTAAAGGCAGATGTCCGTTTAAAACTTAACCCAACACAGCACCATACCCCATTATCGATGAGTACCGAAACAATAGATTTAAAAACGAGACTGATCACTGATTTTCATGCCCGCGAGGCAGTGATGAATGGTGAGGCGTCTTCTGAATTCCACCAGAAAAAGCGCGCAGGACTGGCCCGGTTTGAGCAATTAGGCTTCCCGACGATCAAACACGAGGAGTGGAAATATAGCAATGTTAGAGACCTGATCAGTGTTTCTTACGACTTCAATGCGGAAAGCTCCATTGGCCTGGCTGAACTGGAAGACCTGAAAGTGCCCAAGCAGGAAGCCAATATCCTGTATTTTGTCAATGGCCGCTACAACCCGGATCTGTCCACCATTATTTCTCCGGTTGAAAAGATCACAATCAGCTCACTGGCCGAAGCATATAAGCATGATCCTGCCAAGGTTGCAGCGCATTTCAACGAACTGACCAAGGATGCTGACGATGCCTTTACAGCATTGAATACGGCCTTTACCCAGGACGGTATATTTATCCATATTCCCGATAACCAGTCGGTTGAACATCCGATCATCCTTCGTTTTGTCAGCGACGCGCGGGAGAAAAATGTGGGAAGCCAGCCCCGCAACATCATTTCCGTCGGTAAAAATTCGCAGGTGAAAATGGCTGAGGCATTCAGAACCCTGGGTGACCAGCGTTCGTTTACCAATGTGGTGACTGAAATCCACGTGGCCGAGGAAGCGAACGTGCAGTATTATAAAGTGCAGAACGAAAGTGAGAATGCCTACCACATAGGCACTACCCAGGTGCGCATGCTCGACCGCTCGCACTTCTATGCGGGTACTGTAACGCTGAACGGCAAATTCACACGCAACAATTTGAATATCGTCCTGGACGGTGAGCATTGCGATGCACATATGTACGGGTTGTATTTTCCGGACGGCACCCAGCACGTGGATAACCATACGGTTGCAGACCATCAGAAGCCCAACTCGGAAAGTAACGAGCTTTACAAGGGTATTTTGCGGGATAAATCCAAAGGTGTTTTCAACGGGAAGATTTTCGTTCGCCCCGACGCTCAGAAGACCAACGCATTTCAATCTTGTAAAAACATCGTCTTGTCGCCTGATGCGTCGATGAACACCAAACCGCAGCTGGAAATCTTTGCCGACGATGTGAAGTGCTCGCACGGTACCACGACCGGCCAGATCGACGAGGAAGCCTTGTTTTACATGCGTTCCCGCGGGATTTCCCAGCCGGAAGCCATGTCGCTTTTGATGTTTGCATTCTGTGCGGACGTCGTGTCGCAGATCAAGATCGATTCGGTTCGTGAATATCTGGAAAACGTCATCACCCAGAAGTTGGCTTCGAAATAGCTTTCAGCGGGTTTAATTATCCGAATTAATACATTTCCTGGTACCCAACCGCCATTTTTGGGGTTGGGTATTTTTCTTAAATGACGAATCACATGAGCCACAATCTCAATATCGCATCCATCAGAAACGACTTCCCGATTTTGAACGAAATCGTCAATGGCAAACAACTCGTCTATTTCGATAACGCGGCAACGACCCAGAAGCCCAGGCTGGTGCTGGACGCGCTGGCGGGTTACTATGAGCATTACAATGCCAATATCCACCGCGGTATTCACCACCTGGCAGAAAAAGCTACTTCTGCATTCGAGCAGTCCAGGAAGCGTTTGCAGGCATTTTTGAATGCGGAACATTCAGAAGAGATCATTTTTACCTACGGAACAACCGATGGGATCAATCTGGTAGCATCCTCATACGGGCGCAAGTTTCTCAAAGAAGGCGACGAGGTAATTATTTCAACCATGGAGCACCATTCGAACATCGTGCCCTGGCAGATGCTTTGCGAAGAGAAAGGCTGCATCCTGAAAGTGATCCCGATCAACGACCAGGGTGAGCTATTGATGGATGAATATGAGAAGCTGCTGACTGAAAAGACCAAGTTTGTTTCGGTAGTGCATGTTTCCAATGCATTGGGCACTATTAACCCGATCAAGGAAATCATCGCCAAAGCGCACGCAGTAGGTGCGAAGGTGCTGATCGACGGCGCGCAGGCCAGCTCGCACATCGAGATCGATGTACAAGACCTGGATTGCGATTTCTATTCGCTTTCCCTGCACAAAATATACGGGCCTACCGGAATGGGAATCCTTTACGGCAAGCGAGATTTGCTCAATGCAATGCCTCCTTACCGTGGCGGCGGCGAGATGATCAAGGAAGTTACGTTCGCCAAAACGACTTATAATGAGCTGCCCTACAAGTTCGAAGCCGGCACGCCTAATATTGCCGATGTGGTTGCGGCCAAATTTGCATTGGATTATGTAGATGCTTTGGGTAAACCAAACATTGCAGCCTATGAGAACGAACTGCTCGCATATGCCACCGAGGCTGTGAAGGAGATCGAAGGATTGAGGATTATCGGTCAGGCGAAAGAGAAAGTAAGCGTGCTATCTTTCGTGATCGACGGCATTCACCACCAGGATATCGGCGTGTTGCTCGATCAGCAGGGCATAGCAGTCCGCACGGGCCACCACTGCACGCAGCCTTTGATGAACCGCTTCAATATTACCGGAACCTCGCGTGCGTCATTTGCTGTTTACAATACAATCGAGGAGATCGACAAGCTCATTCAGGGGCTGCATAAGGTGAAGCGGATGTTGGGATAATTTTTTAAATTACTGCATTGTTTTATTTCAGACTATATACGCATTATGAAAGACAATTTGCAGGAAGCCAGAAGATATCTTAACAATGCCAAGGAAATGCTAAGTGAGAAAGCCAGGAAGGACGGGAAGTTTTATCAGGATAAAAAATATGTCAAGCTGGCCGGGCACGCGGCGTATTCCGGGGTGCTAATCGCGCTTGATGAATTGCTGGGTAACAAGGGAAAAGGAAGAAAGAGCATTGATTGGTACAAAGCTGAATTGGCGAAAGTGGACAAGAAAGCGCTGACTTCATTAAATGCTGTTTATGACACGCTCCATTTGGCCATGAGTTACGACGGAAATAGCCTGGTTGACATTTCAAAAGCGGGTCTCGAACTGGCCGACTCGTTGATCAATTGGGTTGAAAACCGCCACGCAGCAGCTTAAAAACAGAATTACACAATGACCATAAACGAAACACAGGACGAACTAATTTCGGATTTTGAATTGTTTGATGACTGGGAGAGCAAATACGAGTTCATTATCGATCTCGGAAAGCAGTTCCCGCCGTTAGAAGAACAATACAAAACCGAAGATAATATTATCAAAGGATGCCAGTCGAGGGTGTGGCTAAACGCCTACATGGATGGCGATCTTTTGAAATTCGAGGCCGATAGCGACGCGATTATCGTCCGCGGGCTGGTGAGTATGCTGGTAAAGGTGCTTTCGGGCCACACACCGGAGGAAATTGCCAAAGCCGACGTTTATTTTATGGAAAGGGTCGGTTTGCACCAGCATTTGGCACAAACCCGGTCGAACGGACTGGCAGCAATGCTCAAACAAATGAAGGCATACGGCTTTGCTTACCAGGCCAAATCAGTGAATGCATAACAACTAACAAGACTTGCGATGTCAGAGTCAGAATTGAAAGAAGAAGTAATCAGAGCCATTAAAACGGTTTACGACCCTGAAATCCCGGTCGACGTTTATGAGCTTGGATTGATATATGATCTGAAAGTGTTTCCGATCAATAATGTATTTGTGTCGATGACGCTGACATCACCCTCTTGCCCTTCGGCAGGAACGTTGCCCGGCGAAGTGGAACAGAAGATCAGGGAAGTGGAAGGGGTAAATGACGTAAGTGTGGAGCTCACATTCGACCCGCCGTATTCGACGGAAATGATGTCGGAAGAGGCGAAATTGGAACTGGGTTTCATGTAGGGACTTCGGCTTTTCAATACTTAGGCTTTCGGCAATCGGCCGTCGGCTTTTTTAACAATACTTCGACTGCCGAAAGCTGATGACCGACAGCCGAAGTACAAAAATTAGTAACAACAACTTTTAAACATTAACAGATATGTATCCACCACAATTAGTGGCTCCCATGAAGGCCGAACTGACTAGCGCCGGTTTTCAGGATTTGACAACCGCTGAGGAAGTCGATAACTTCATGCAAAATACCAAAGGAACTGCTTTGGTTGTGATCAATTCGGTATGTGGCTGTGCGGCAGGTGCTGCGCGTCCGGGCGTAAGGGCGGCTTTGGCCGGTAGTGAAGTGAAGCCTGATCACCTGGCAACAGTTTTCGCAGGAGCTGACCTTGAAGCGACCGCTAAAATGCGTGAGTACACATTGCCTTATCCTCCGTCTTCGCCGGCCGTTGCGCTGTTTAAAGATGGTGAGTTGATCCATTTCGTTGAGCGCCACCACATCGAAGGCCGTTCGGCCCAGATGATCGCTGAACATTTGAAAATGGCTTTCGAAGAATTCTGCACAGAAGAGGCATAATTCGAATCTTATTTAATGACTTGACGGCTACTTTCGATTACATTTGAAAGTAGCCGTCCGTTTTCAATACCTGCCCATATGCGAGGACACCGTTTCACGAAATACATTCCGCCCGAGCAAGGGCCCAACAGCAAGTTCGACCAGCTCTTTGATATTTTTCAACAGCTGCTTCTGATGACCTCTGGCGACGTCTCGGAGGCCATGTCGTGGCTGAGCCAGCTCGATCGCCAGTACAACCTGACCAACGATTCGTACGGCATCGGCGATTTCTTTGAAGACCTTAAGAAGAAAGGTTACATCACCGAAGAGAAGCAGGAAGGCGAAGGAAGGCTCATTATGACGCCGAAAGCCGAGAAGAGCATTCGCAAGAGCGCGCTAGACGAGATTTTTGGTAAACTGAAAAGATCCAAATCCGGCGGTAACCATCACACGCCTCACATGGGTGCGGGCGATGAGCTGACCAGTGATATCCGCGATTTTCAGTTCGGTGATACGCTGGATCAGATTTCGATGACCGAATCGATCAAGAATGCCCAGGTCAATCACGGGATCGGCGATTTTATGCTGATGGAAAACGACCTGGAAGTAGTCGAGCGCGAGCAGAAAACTACTACTGCCACTGTGGTAATGATCGATATCAGTCATTCGATGATCCTTTATGGTGAAGACCGTATCACGCCTGCCAAAAAAGTTGCCTTGGCACTCGCCGAGCTGATCAGGACCAAGTATCCCAAGGATTCGCTCGATATCATCGTATTTGGAAATGATGCCTGGCAAATCCAGCTCAAAGACCTGCCCTATCTGGAAGTAGGGCCTTATCACACCAACACCGTAGCCGGTTTGGAGCTGGCGATGGACATTCTGCGGCGTAAAAAGACACGCAATAAGCAGATCTTTATGATTACAGACGGTAAGCCGACCTGCCTGAAAGAAGGTATCCGCTACTACAAAAACAGTTTCGGTCTGGATCGCAAGATTATTAACAAGACACTCACACTAGCCGCCCAGTGCCGCAGGCTCGATATTCCGGTAACGACGTTTATGATCGCCACCGACCCCTACCTGAAACAGTTCGTGCAGAATTTCACGCAGGTAAATAACGGCCGGGCCTATTACAGCAATTTGCAGGGGTTAGGGGGCTTTGTACTGGAAGACTTTCAAAGAAACAGAAGAAAGAACGTTAAGTAAACCTCGACGTTCTTTCTTGTGAATTACTTTTTCCCAACCGAAATCATATTGGCAAACAACCGGTAAGCGCCTGTAACGCCTGCCGGCAGCTCGCGGAAGAAGGACAGGCCGGTATAGATGTAGTGTCCTTTGCCGTATGATGCATAAAGGGTGCTGCCCTCCCGTGCTGACTCGTCCTTATCATGGGCAGAGAATAACGCCACGTAATTTTTCTTATCCCAATCCTGGGCGAAATACAGTCCGCGCTCCTGGATCCAGCCTTCAAAATCCTGCTGAGTGATTTTGTTGGGGTAATTCAGAATCGGACTTTCCGGTTGCAAAAAGCGCATTTCCGCGTCTTCTTCGGTTACCCTCTCACGTCCGAGCTCGATGTTGAAAGGCCCGATCTGCTTGACTTTCTGCCCGCCCGGAATCGTGTATTGAACTACCATTGTGCCGCCGTTTTTGACATAATTCATCAGTTTTGCCTGATAATTGTTCAGGTAGCCTTCTGTGTTGTAGGCACGCACGCCCACGACGATCGCGTCGTACATATTCAGATCTTTGGCCAGTCCCGCTTCGTTGAGCATGGTTACCTGACAGTCCATTTGCCGCAAGGCGGTGGGTACATCATCGCCCGCCCCGGCGATGTAGCCGATGTTTTTGGCCGTTGTCTTCACGTCGATTTTAGCCAGTCTGGCGGATGATTCCGGGAAAAGTGTCTGGCTGGGAATGTGCTGATAGGCAATGGTTTTGACTGATTTATCATAACTTTTACCATCCACCACAGCCACTGCCTTGATCACTGCCTCCTGGTTTGTAGCCGGCGGGGTAATGATGAACGAGAAATCTTGCTGCTGATATTTATTGGCCAGATTGAATTCCGCTGATTCCGGAACCGCTTTCCAGCCTGCCGGGATTTCGGGTTTCAATGTCCCTTTTACATTGCTTCGCTGCGCTTCTACGATGATACTCACCGTTTTGGCTTCCATAGATGGGAAAATAAATACGGGCTCGGTAATAACCGTCGTTACCAGCGGCCGGATCTCGAAGGGCCTGTAAATCTCGCCCTCAGCAGGGTCGACCGACTTATAGACCCAGGGTTTTTCAAATACAAACTCCTGCCCGCCGATTTCAAATTTGTAGCTGGTTTTGGTCTCCGGACGGTTTTCGGGATAGCCGATATCCTGTTGGTTATCGATCTGGAAAATGCCGCGTTCGATGGGTTTTTCGAGCCAGTAAGGCTGGCTGGTTTTCAGCGTAGCGGGTAATAACGCTTTTTTGGGAAACGCATTCATTTCGTTGGCATTCAATGCGAGGTTCAAAACGCTGTCCGCCGATTTGCCTGTCCAATGCAGCGACACGAGTTTCACAGGGTAATCGGAGCGTTTTACAACACCGATATTGATCCGTGCCTCGTCACCCGCAACCCCCGAAAAGTCATTAGGATTAGTCTCAAACCAGAGCCCGGCGCATTGCTGGATCAGCTCTTTTACTTCCTCCTTTTTGGTTTTGATATAAATGTTGGCCGAATCGAGCTTGTTGAGCTCGGCATGGATTTTCAAAAGCTCGGCAATGGAGGCCGATGGCTTGTTGACCGAGTAGTTCTTAATGGCTGCCACGATAAGAGCATGTACTTTCTCACTTCCTTTCACGCGTTTCCAGCTTACATCGATGCCGTCAAAAAGATTCTTTTCGGCCGGTGTACCTACTTTGTGCAAAAAGAAATCTACGCGGTCGCCTCGTTGCGGGGCACTTCCGAAGCCCTGGCTGCGGTGCTGGCTGCGGCTTAATGCGGCTATTTCGGTATATGATTTGCCTAAAACCGGGTTATAACCACCGATTTCAATGGAAATGAACGGATTTTTCTCCTCGCTGGGCGCTTTATTGGTAAAGCCCGGCGTAAACGTATTCCATACCAGGCGCTTGGTTTGCCAGGTTTTTACAAATCTAAGTTGATCCGGATAAGCTTTCGGATCGGCAGCCAGGTTAAAACCTTCTTCGGCAAGGTACGCCGAGGTCTGATGATGACCATGGCCGGCGCGCGGGTCGGGCGGAAAGCGGGTAATGATCACATCGGGTTGGAACTTTCGGATCATCCACACCACATCGCCAAGTACTTTATCGCGGTCCCAGAAGTTGAGCGTCTCATCGCGGGTTTTGGAAAAACCAAAATCGTAGGCCCGTGAGAAGAACTGTTGTGCGCCGTCGATGCGCCGCGCGGCCAGCAGCTCCTGGGTGCGGATCACCCCGATATTGTAGCCCTGTTCGGCGCCGATTAGGTTCTGGCCGCCGTCGCCGCGGGTCAGCGAGAGGTATCCTGTACGCACCAGCTGATCCTTGGACAAATAGGAAAGCATCAGCGTATTCTCATCGTCAGGATGCGCCGCGATGTAGAGCACCGAGCCGAGCACGTCGAGTTTTTTAATGTTTTGAAAGATCTCACTGGAAGACAGGGCGGGTGTCTGCGCGAAAAGCCGGTTTGCGAAAAGTAGCAGTACGAGCGTAAAAAAACGGTGCATAACGGGTTAAGGTGGTTGATTTAGGGCTGGTTACAGGGTCCAGGTGAGTACATAATCCTCAAATGTATCAAATTGGATCTGTATCGTTTCCGCCAGATCCTCCTTTTGCAGGTTAACTTCAAAAAAGCCGTTTTGGTTGCCGGAAAACCGATTAATCGTAATATGTTTTTTCAGGTCGATGGAAGCATCGCCGGCATACTTGAATACCGACTCCTTGGCAGACCAGATCAGGTGCATTTGCACGTTGTTTTCCAGCTCAGCCCATTGCAGTTCTGCCTCATTTAAAAAATAGAATGCGCCCTTTGAAATGGAAGGTTTCATTTGCTGGATATCGACGCCGACGGCAGCGTCCTGGCGCAGGTATACGCACGCGCAATCGCCTGAATGCGACATTGAGATTTCCATGTCATTACCGGCCAGGTGTGGTTTGCGTTCCGGATCATAGCTGATCACCCTATTCTGCCCCAGCATTTCTTTGAGCAGCACCCTGCAAGCCAGCCATTCCCGTTTTCGTTTCTCCTTGGAAATGCCTTCCAATAGGGCCATTTCCGAGGCGGGCAAATCCAGCATTCCAAGCAAATCCTCCCAGCGCTCGCTCATGCGCCAAAGTCCCAGTTTTGCTACCGCTGAAATGGTTTTTATAGAAACGATGCCCATTTATTGCTAATTTTGATATCAGATGTGGCGTACTGTTTACGTCCTTCCGCTGATTTTATGTGGCCTAAAAACAAAGTTCTGCGTTCTGCGCTGAAAGCATTTTCCATTTTTTTTCTGGTTATCGGGATACTATTCGGATTATTCCTCTGGCGCATCCGCGTACCGAGGCCCGGGCTTGAAAGTACTAAAACTGTCGAAAGTTACAAGCGTGAGAAGGTAGGGGAGAATTATTACCGGGTAGGCAACAACTGGCTTCGCAAAAACAAGCACGGCATTTGGGAGATGTACCTAGAAGGCGCTCCTTACGAGCGGGGCCTGATTTACGGGGTACTGGCCAAAGAGCTCATGGAAAAGCAGGAAGTGCATTTTGTGGGCCAGATTAAGGAAATGATCCCAAGCGCGATGTTCCTGCAAGTGCTGAAAGGTTTTGTAGGCTGGTTCAACCGCGATATTTACAAATATATACCCGAGGAAAACCAGCAGGAGATCTACGGCGTCTCGCAGTCTTTTTCGGATCAGTTCAACTACATCGGTCCGAAATATTACCGGATTCTCAACTACCACGCCGCCCACGACATTGGTCATGCGCTCGCCGACCTGAATATGGTCGGTTGTACCTCGTTCGCCGTAAACCATTCGCTTACCAAGGACTCTACATTGCTCATCGCCCGTAACTTTGATTTTTATATGGGTGACGCATTTGCCGAGGACAAGCTGATCGTTTTCATGAATCCCGACAAAGGCTACAAATTCGCTTCCTACGCATGGGCCGGACTTACAGGCGTCGTTTCGGGAATCAATGAAAAGGGTATTACCGTTACCTTAAATGCTTCTAAATCGGACATTCCATTTGCTGCCAAAGAGCCGATCTCCATTTTGGCAAGGGAAATCCTGCAATATGCCGGCAGCATTGCCGAAGCGCGTAAAATCGCTTCCAGAAGCGAAACATTCGTTTCTGAATCGCTCTTAATCGGTTCGGCGGCGGACGATAAGGCGGTGATTATCGAAAAATCACCCCAGAAAATGGATATGTACGATCCGGGAGGGGATGCCCTGGTTTGCGCAAACCATTACCAGAGCAATGCATTTATTAAGGATTCAGTTAATATCAACAATATCAGGGATACAGACTCCAAAGCGCGCTTCGAGCGGATGGCTCAGTTGATGGGCCGTTCTTATCCGATGGATGTAAGTCAGGCAGCCAGTATTTTGCGCGATCAGAAGACGGTCGACGATAAATTTATTGGCTATGGTAATGCCAAGCTGCTCAATCAGCTGATTGCGCATCATGGCATTGTCTTCAAACCAGCCAGAAAGGAGTTCTGGATCTCGGCACCGCCTTATCAGCTTGGAGAATTCGTAGGTTATGATTTAAATCAAATATTTGCGCGGAAGGGGCATTTTCAATCGTTTGACTCCCTTGACATCGACCGTGATCCGTTCCTGGAATCGGCCGACTATAAAAAGTTTGAGGCATTTAAGGCGGTGAAGCAGAAAATTACTAAATATGTGATGCTGGACGCGCCGCTTTCGCTGACCCCACAGGAGGAGAAGACTTTTGTCGCCAATAATGCGCAGAGCTATCTTCCGTATTTTTTCCTGGGAGAGTATCATCAAAAGAAAGAAAATTTTGATAGAGCGATCAGCTATTACGAACAGGCGTTACGGCGCGAAGTCTCTTCATTGAATGAAAAGAAAGCGATACAAAAAAAAATAGCGGAGTGCCGAGGGAAAAAGTTAATTAGCATTGACAAAAACTAGCTTTTCCATAAACTTAGATTGCCATGAGTCCCCAAACACAGCAGCCCGCCTTGCAGCAACTTTTGTTGCATGTTTCCAATTATTCCGGCTACTACAAGCGGATTTTTCGCGAACAGAATATTAACCTCGATGCGATCAAAACGGCGGCCGATCTGACGCAGCTCCCATTTACGACTAAGGACGATCTGGCCCAGCACAACGACGATTTCCTGTGCGTGCCTAAAAGCCGCATTACCGATTTTGTGACCACCTCGGGTACGCTCAGCGATCCGGTGGCTTTTTATCTTACCGATTCAGATGTTGAGCGGCTGGCGACCAACGAGTCGGAATCCTTCCGCTGTGCGGGCGGCTCGGAAAACGACATTTACCAGCTGATGACCACCATCGACCGCCGGTTTATGGCCGGGCTCGCCTACTGGATGGGCGCACGAAAAATGGGCGCGGGCATGATCCGGGTGGGCCCGGGAGCGCCGTTTCTGCAATGGGAATCCATCCAGCGCTTCTCGCCGACGGTCATTATCGCCATACCATCATTTATTCCAAGACTGATCGACTATGCGCTCGCAAACCAGATCGACTACCGCGCCTCGACGATCAAATCCATTATCTGCATTGGCGAGCCGATCCGTAACCCGGATTTTTCCTTGAACGAGCTGGGCAAGCGCATTACCTCACAATGGGATGTGAAGCTGTATTCCACTTATGCATCTACCGAAATGGGTGCAGCGTTTACCGAATGCGGCGAAGGTAAAGGCGGGCATTTGAACCCGGATCTGCTGATACTGGAGGTGGTGGACCAGGAGGGCAATGCAGTGAAAGACGGCGAGCTGGGGGAAGTAGTCGTCACCACGCTCGGTGTGGAGGGCATGCCACTGCTGCGCTACAAAACCGGCGATCTTTGCAATGTGTATTACCAGCCATGCGCGTGCGGGCGCACCAGCCCTCGTCTGGGGCCGGTCGTTGGGCGGAAGCAGCAAATGATCAAGTTCAAAGGCACGACCATCTTTCCGCCGGCATTATTTGATGTGCTGGACGCAGTAAAGGAAATCGATTTATACCAGGTAGTCGTATCTAAAAATGAGTTTGGAAACGATGAGATCACCGTCGTGCTTCCGATGCAATTGCAGACATCGGCTTTCAAGGAAACGATGCATTCACTGTTCAAATCCAGGCTCCGCGTATCGCCCGCGCTGACTTTCGTTACCGCTGAAGAACTAACTTTCCGGATCTACAAACAGGAGAAACGCAAACCTGAAAAATTGGTCTATATTTGACCCCTCTATTACCGTAAAAATAAAATTACTATCATGAAAAAGTTGATTTACGCGTCTGTAATGGCAATTTCGTTCCTTACCGCAGATGCATCCCTTGCTCAGCGTGTCGATCTCCGTTCAGGGGATGTAGGCGTGTTGTCAGGCCAGAAAACAGTCAATGTAGAATACGATTACTCAGAGTTCGGAGTAGGTAAATTTGCAACAGAACAGGAGTACCTGGATAAGAAATCGGCCGAGTACAATGCCAAGGAAGCGGGCAAAGGCGACGCCTGGAAAAAGGCCTGGGTAGAAGACCGCAAAGCCCGCTACGAACCCAAGTTCGAAGAGCTTTTCAACAAAGGCCTGCAAGATAAAGGCATTACCGTCGTCAATGCCCGTCCCGATGCCCAATATACCCTTATTGTGAAGACCAAGTTCATTGAACCCGGCTTCAACGTGGGCGTGATGCGTAAGAATGCATATGTCGATTTTGAAGTAGACCTTGTCGAATCGGCCAACAAATCCAACAAAGTTGCTGAAATTGGAATGAGAAATGTTCCTGGCGGCCAGTTTGGAGGTTTCGACTTTGATACCGGCGTGCGGATTGCCGAGTCTTATGCGAAAGCGGGTAAATCCCTTGCCGCATTTCTGGATAAAAAACTGAAATAAACTAAACGTCCCAAATTACGCTCTGTTATGAAAAAGTTACTACTGATCGCATTCGTATGGCTGAACGCCTCAGTCGCGATGGCCGACAACACCATGGCCGACCTGTTGGCCGGTAAAGCCAAGCTGGTTTTCCTGGGCCTGGATTTTACGCAAGCCAAATACATTGGTAAAATCGGTTTTACCGATCCGCAGGCGATCCAGAACCAGCACATTGTGAGCTGGAACAACCTGATCGAGCTTGAACCCAAGAAGTTCTCTTTGCAAAAAGCATTTAGCCTGAAGGACGACCAGTATAAGTCGAAAGTTGAGGATATGGTGACTTTGAACAAATCGGTGAATGTCGAAAAAAACATCACTGACGATGAGTACAGCATTACCGAAGACCAGGTGAAGAAATCCGTTGCCAAATATTCGCTCACCGAAAAAGACGGCATCGGCGTGGTGTATGTCGTGGAGAGCCTGAACAAGAATGCCGAGAAGCTCGTTGCCTGGGTTACATTCATCGATCTGGCTACCAAGAAAGTGATCCATACTGAAAAAGTAGAAGGAAAAGCCGGCGGCTTCGGTTTCCGCAACTACTGGGCTGGGGGCGTCTACAAGATCAACCAGGAGATCGACAAAAATCTTTACAAAAAATGGAGCAAATCATTCAAAGCGTAAAAAGTAAATAGATTTGTTTATTTTTAAAGCTTGGATTAATTACCGATACCATATCATTCTTTTGTAAGCTGTGATCTGTTTGCCTGAGTCTGGTAAACGTTTCACAGCTTACTGTTTAAAATCACTGACCCCTTATCGTGCGCATAGCCAACACGTTTATTCTGCTGATTCTGTGTCTGCTCTTTACCAGTTGTGGTAAAATGCTCTACCGTTCGGCGGCGAAGGCTTTCACAAAAGGTGCCAAGCAAGCGCCGTATGATGCGATCATAGTCCCGGGCTTCCCCTATAATGGCCAGAAATGGGATATGGTTCACCAGTTACGCATCCATTGGGCCCATTACCTGTATTCGAAGGGTTATACCAAAAACGTTATTTTCTCAGGTGGCGCAGTGGCAACCCATTATATTGAAAGCAGGGTGATGGCTAACTACGCCGAGGCGCTGGGCATCCCGCGCGAGCATTTATTTACCGAAGAAAAAGCCCAGCACAGCACCGAAAACGTATATTACTCTTACCGCCTTGCGAAAGACCTAGGCTTTTCGAAAATTGCGCTTTCCACTGATCCGGTTCAGACCAGCTACATGAAGAAGTTCATCAAAAAATTTGAGCTTCCGATCAGTCTGCTGCCTACGGTAATCGACACGGTGAAAACACTGAATGTATACGAACCCAAGGCCGATCATAGCAATGCGGTAGTAGAGGAAGGTTTTGTCAAGCTCTCAGACAAGGAAGGGTTTTTCAAACGCCTGCGAGGTACGATGGGCAAATATATCGTCTGGCATGAGGACGATCTTAAAAAAGCCAAATACAGAAGAAGATATAAGGACCGGATGATACCCTCTTCCGAACAAACAGGGAACAATAAAAGCGTACAATGAAAAAAGAATTGTCGGCTATTGAAGCCAAGTATGAAGCACAAAAGATAGCGTTTGGCCCGATGTATTTCCAGTCGGTGGTGGCCCTCAGGGACCTGGGCATTTTGCAGTACATCAGCGAAAACCGCAAGGGAGTAAGCATTGCCAACATTATCGAAAACGTGAAGGTCTCAGAATACGGCGTTACCCTGTTGCTGGAAGCGGCCGAAATCCTGGGCGTGGTAGAAATAGCAAACGATATTGTCAAAATCAGTAAAATCGGTTTCTTTTTGTTGAAGGACGAAATGACGCGGGTGAACATGAACTTCATGAAGGACGTGTGCTACCTGGGTGCAAACCATATGACCGAAAGCATCGTCAACGGCAAACCCGAAGGCCTGAAAGAGCTGGGTAACTGGCCGACGATTTATGAAGGCTTGTCGATTCTGCCGGAGCCGGCCAAAACTTCCTGGTTTGAATTTGACCATTATTATTCAGACAATGCATTCCCCGACGCGCTGAAAATCGTGTTTTCCAAAAAGCCGAAAACGCTTTTCGACGTGGGCGGCAACACGGGTAAATGGTCGTTTGCGTGCTGTGACCACGATGCGGATGTGAGGATTAAAATCCTCGATCTGCCGGTGCAGCTCAATGTGGCAAGGGCGAATGCAACCGAACGCGGCTTGCTGGACCGCATTGATTTCCACGCGATCGATTTGCTTGATACAACCCAGAAAATTCCCCAGGGAGCCGATGTGATCTGGATGAGCCAGTTTCTGGACTGCTTTTCAAAAGAACAGATTGTGGCAATCCTGGAAAATGCCTACCAGGCGTCCTCTGAGAACACCACCTTGTATATTCTGGAACCATTTTTTGATAACCAGAATTATCCTGCTGCACATTATAGCCTGGTGGCGACATCTTTGTATTTCACCATTATGGCCAACGGCAATAGCAAAATGTACAGGATCGGTGTGATGAAAGAGCTGGTACGTCAGGCTGGTTTTGAAGTGGTTAACACTTACCCGCTGATCGGCGACAGCTATCATACGATTCTGGAATGCAGGAAAAAGGCTTAACAGTTGGTCCTTTTATATCCGGAATACGTAAATATCGATTGTTATGAAGCGTTTAGTGGCAGTTTGCCTTGTCATTCTGCTGGCGGCTTTTGCAGCCCAGGCACAGCTCGACAAGGGGATGTATTACAAAGCATTGTCAAGTGGGGAAGAAGAATCTATCGATAAGGTGCTTGCCAAGCTCGATGGTGAAAAGTCTTCTTCCAGGGTGAATGCCTACAAAGGCGCGTTGACGATGAAGAAGGCGGGATTTGTGAAAGGGGTGGGAGGGAAAGTGAAGACCTTCAAGAAAGGCGCGCACCTGCTCGAAGACGAGATCAAGAGTAACCCCGGCAACACCGAGTTCCGTTTCCTGCGCCTTACCGTACAGGAGCATGCGCCCGGGATTTTGAAATACAACAAGGAAATAGATGTTGATAAACAGGCGGTTGTGTCGGGCTATGACAAGCTGGATGCCGATCTAAAAAACGTCATCGCCGATTATGCGAAGGATTCGAAGGTCTTGAAGGAATCGGATCTTAAATAGGAATGTATTAACAGGATCTTTGCTGATAAATGAAAAATATTCTAGTTGTAAACTACTCTCAATCAGGTCAGTTAAATGAAATTATCGATCGGTTCCTGATTCCGTTTCAGCCCGAAAGAGTAGAGCGATTAGAGATTTTTCCAGAAAAGCCCTTTGTGTTCCCCTGGACGTCAGATGAGTTTTTTGACAAAATGCCTGAGTGCGTGCAGGAAGAGCCGATCGAGCTTCGTCCGTTACATTTCGGTGCCGAGCGTTACGACCTGATCGTGATGGGTTACCAGCCCTGGTTCCTATCGCCGTCGCTGCCGATAACGGCGCTGCTGCATAGCCCTAGCTTTAAAGCCAGGGTTAGGGATACGCCGATTGTGACTGTCATCGGTGGGCGGAATATGTGGCTTAATTCGCAGGAAAGCATCAAGGCACTGATCGCCGGCGCGGGCGGTAAACTGGTAGGCAATATTCCGTTGATGGACCGCGTTTCAAACCTCGTCAGCGCTGTAACGATCCTGCATTGGATGCTGACCGGCCGCAAAGACCGGAAATGGGGCATTTTCCCAAAGCCCGGTATAAGCGATGAAGATATTCAAAGCGCCTCGCGTTTCGGAGCTATCGTCAGAAAGGCATATGATAAGGGGGAATACGCCGGTTTACAGAAAGAAATCATGGCCACAGGCCTTATAACCATACCAACAGACATTCTTTTCATCGAAGGCAGGGCCAAAAAGCTGTTCAGGATCTGGGCGAAGCTGATCAAAACAAAGGGTACCACGCCTGAAAAGCGCAAGCGACTGGTCGGTTTTTTTAAATATTACCTGCTGGTGGCACTTTTTATGGTGGCGCCGGTGCTTGTGACGGTTTACAGGCTGCTGATCGCCCCGTTTACGTCCAATGCGATTAAGAAGAAAAAAGAATACTTTTGTGGTGTAGAAACCAAATGATAATGTCAGAAGCATATATTACAAGGATTGCCAAGTTTTTACCGAATGAGTCCGTTTCCAATGAGGAAATGGAAGAATACTTAGGATACATCAACGGAAAACCTTCTAAATCAAAAGCCATCGTTTTGCGTAATAACGGTATCAAAAACCGGTTTTACGCATTACGCAAAGACGGGACGCCTACGCATACCAATGCAGAAATGGCCGCGCTTGCCATCAAGGATCTTTTCAGAAATAATCCGGCGGAAATCGGCGAAATGGATTTGCTCAGCTGCGCAACGTCAAGCCCGGATCAGCTGATGCCCTCGCACGGTTCTATGGTGCATGGCCATTTGCCTGATGCAGCCTCGATCGAAGTAGTCTCACCCTCGGGTGTATGCTGCGCGGGAATGCATGCATTTAAATATGCCTACATGGCCGTAAAGCTCGGTGAGAAGCAGAAAGCGGTTGCCTGCGCTTCCGAGCGCCTGTCGACGGTGCTGCGCTCGGATCAGTTCGAGGACGAAATCCAGCAGCTGACGCGTTTGGAAAAGAACCCGTTCCTGGCATTTGAAAAGGACTTTTTACGCTGGATGCTTTCGGATGGTGCAGGTGCTTTTCTGGTGGAATCGGCCCCGAATCAAGAAGGTATTTCGTTAAAAATAGATTGGATCGAAGGCTGCTCGTATGCCAATGAGGTGGAGGCGTGCATGTACATGGGCGCAGACAAGTTGGAAGACGGTACTTTGAAAAGCTATAAAGATTTCACCGCTGAGGAAATTCAGGAACGTTCGGTTTTGAGCATCAAGCAGGATGTGAAGCTATTAGGCGAAAAAATCGTTAAATTGGGTTTTGCCAAGCTCAAAGATATTCTTGTCAAGAAAGCAGTAACGATGGAGGATGTGAGCTATTTTCTGCCGCATTTGTCGAGCTATTTCTTCGAAGGTAAGATCGATGAGTTTTTCAACGAAAATGGTATGCCTATTCCAAAAGAGAAGTGGTATACCAACCTGGTGACGAAAGGCAACGTGGGCGCGGCATCCATTTACATGATGCTCGAAGAAGTGTTCAACAGCGGCGCTTTGAAAAAGGGCGAAAAAATATTGCTGGCAGTACCCGAGAGCTCGCGTTTCTCCTACATGTTCTGTCTGCTGACCGTGTGCTAAAACCATCCAAAAGCTGCCCATACCGATGAAAAAGCAAGACCTTCCGCAGGATCCCGGCGCGCTCGATAAATTTACCCGGGAAGTATGCTACGTCAAGAATGACGAGGGCAAGTACGAAACCGCATTGAGCAAAGGCTGGGATGTGAAAAAGCAGGCGCTGGACAGCGCCTGGCAGGAGGTCAACGAGCGGGTGGAAGAGGCGCGCAAGGCTGTGGCAAATGGGGAAAAAAGCCCGGTATACTATTTTATGGAACTTCGCCTGATGGATTTGCCTGTCCTGTCGGGTTACACGGGAATCTTCCCCTTTTTTATCAAACGACATTTCAAACCATCCGTTTTTAAAGGTCTCAGCGAACGAAAACTGGAAAAATACGCCAGGGCTTTCGACATTACTGTGAGCGAATTGAAAAATTTTAAAGGTTGATCCAGTGAATATTGACAGTCAAACGGATGAGTTCCATCACCTGCAAACGGCCCATTGTGAGAACGGGGTAACGACGGCCTTGCTGCGCTACCACGGCCTTGATTTCATGACCGAGCCGCTGGCATTCGGCATGGGTTCGGGTCTGTTTTACATACAAATACCATTTCTGACGGTCAATAACGGCCCGGCGATCTCATTCCGGACCATGCCCGGGGCGATCTTCAAACGAACCTGCAAGTCGCTGGGTGTGGAGGTAACCCGCAAGAAATTCTCGAATCCGGCCGATGCTGAGGCGTTTCTGGATCAGAAAGTAAGGGAAGGCGTGCCGGTAGGCTGCCAGGTGGGCGTTTTTCACCTCACTTACTTTCCCAAAGAATACCGCTTCCATTTCAATGCGCATAACCTGATCGTTTTTGGTGAAGAGGACGGCCGCTACCAGATCAGTGATCCGGTAATGGAGGATGTGACATCGCTTTCCAAAGAAGAACTTTCCCGCGTGCGGTTCGCGCAAGGCCCGCTCGCACCCAAGGGACATATTTACTTTCCTGAAAAAATAAAGCCTATTACCCAGGACATGATCCGCAAGGGCATCGTGTCGGGAATCCGCCGTAATGTCCGCGATATGCTGAGCATTCCGGGTAATTTCGCCGGGGTAAATGGCATTCGCCACACCTCCAACCACGTCCGCAAATGGCGTGATAAGCTGGGTTTGCGCAAGGCGAGCCTGTATCTGGGCCAGATCGTGCGGATGCAGGAGGAAATAGGAACCGGTGGGGGAGGCTTTCGTTTCCTTTATGGAGCATTCCTGGAAGAGGCAGCAGCCTACTTGCAGGATGACCGTGTCTCGAACATTTCCGAGGACTTCACCAAAGCCGGCGACATGTGGCGCGCGAGCGCCATCAAAATGGCGGGCGTCTACAAGGGCCGCCTTACCGAACAAAAAGATTTTGAAGAAATCGCTGATATGATGCTGGACATCCGTCTGGTTGAAAAAGAGGCCTTTCAGAAGCTTTCCAGCCTCAAACTTGGTAAATAAGTGTCGGTAAGTATGGCGGGTCAGGCGTGCATTCAGATCAGGGGCGTTTTTAAGCGCTATAAAACCGCGCAGGAAGACAGTTTAGCCGACGTTTCGCTGGACATTATGCAGTCGGACGTATTTGGTTTGCTGGGACCCAATGGGGCCGGCAAAACCACACTGATCTCCATTCTGTGCGGGATTATCCCCGTCTCTTCCGGTGATGTGCAGTTTTTTCACAACGGCAGACCTTACTCAGAGCACGAACGAAAGAGCCGCATCGGGTTTGTTCCCCAGGAATACGCCTTTTACCAGGAATTGACTCCGCGCCAGAACCTGGATTACTTCGGTGCGATGTATAATCTGCCCAAAAAGAGGCTTCAAGAGCGTCGCGAGCATTTGTTGCAGGTGCTGGGACTTCAAAAAGCGGCTGACCAGAAGGTAGGTACCTTTTCGGGCGGAATGAAACGCCGTGTGAACCTGGCGATCGGCATTATCCACGAGCCGGAAATCTTGTTTCTCGACGAGCCGACCGTCGGCGTGGACGTGCAGAGCCGGAATGCGATCATCCGCTACCTGCAACAAGTAAACCAGGCCGGAACGAGCATTATTTATACTTCGCACCATATGTCAGAGGCCGAGGAGTTTTGCAAAAATATCGCGCTGATCGACCATGGAAGGGTTATTGCAGCAGGCGGGTTGCAGCATTTGAAAGCTGTGCACGAGGTTGAAAATCTGCAAACACTATTCATCAACCTGACTGGCGAGGAGTACCGCGATTAAATTATGTTCAAATTATATTCGTCATTACGCAAGGAACTGCTGCTGCTTATCAATGATAAAGTAGGGCTGGCTTTGATGTTTCTGATGCCGCTGCTGTTGGTTTTTATTATTACGATTATCCAGGATAGCGCCTATAAGATGGTCAATGAGAACCAGATACCGCTTTTGGTTGTCAATCATGACAAAGGGAAAGAAGGCGGCAAGCTGGTGGATTTGCTCACTAAGTCAGGGCTTTTTAAGATCGACTCGCAAAATGCGATTCAGCAGGAATCCTTAAAGTCCGAGCTCTTGTCGAGAGGAAAGATGATCGCATTGTACATTCCGGCCACGTTTTCGGCCGGCCTTGAAAGCAATGCCGAGGATGTGAGCGGCATTTTGATGGACGATCTTGGGCTGGAACGCGATACGACCGCCCGCCGGAAGGTTTCAATGCCCCGGCTCTCATTTTATAACGACCCGGTTTTGCAGGAGAATTACAGCTATTCGGTCATGAGCGTGATCCAGTCGTATATGAGCGTGATTGAAAATTCGCTGATGATCGAGCGGATGTATGCCAATATGGATATTGCCGAGCGCTCCGGAAAGCTGAAAGACAAGATGATTTCCAACCGTGTGGGTATTGATCAGATCGTGGCGCGGAACAATAATTCGACGGCCATTCCCAATTCCACCCAGCACAATGTGCCTGCCTGGACGATTTTTGCCATGTTCTTCATGGTCGTTTCGCTGGGCAGCAATATCGTCAAAGAACGGGTGAACGGCAGTTTCCTTCGGTTGAAAACAATGCCAACCACCTTCATGGTGGTTATGTTTAGTAAAATGGCCATTTACGTGGTAGTAGCGGCATTGCAGGTGGCGCTGACCTTCTCGATGGGCATCTGGATTTTACCAAAATTAGGATTGCCCAAGTTGAGTGTGCCGGATAACATCATCGCAACGATCGCGGTGATCTTCATCAGCAGTATGGCCGCTGTGAGTTATGCTTTAATGATCGGGGCCTTTGCCAAGACCGAGCAGCAGGCCAACGGCTTCGGGGCCATATCGATTATCATTTTCGGGGCGATAGGGGGGATTCTTGTACCGACGTTTGTCATGCCGGGGTTCATGCAGTTTTTCAGCAACTTTTCGCCCCTGCATTGGTGCCTGGAAGGCTTTTACGTGCTGTTTCTGAAAGGTGGCAGCTGGCAGGAGCTGCGGATGGTGTTCGCTTTTCTGGGCATTTTTATAGTGTTTTGTCAACTTGGCACATATTTTAAGTTGCGGTTGGAAAGAATTATTTAAGTTTGAAGTTCCCCCGGCCGGTAGCACAGGCTGTAACCGGCAATTACATTAAGTGGTTAACAAATCAACATGGACATAGAAAGTTTGAAGCCCATTCTGAAAGGGCAAATTGTACAATACCTGAACTTGCTGGACATCAACCCCGCCGACATCAAGGACGACGAACCACTTTTCGGCGGCGATCTGGGACTCGATTCGATTGATTCGCTCGAACTAGTGGTCCTACTGGAAAGGGAATATGGTATTAAAATCACTAATCCGGCCGAGGGACGCAAGATTCTAGTCGATGTAAACCACATGGCAGAGTACATACTTGCCAATACAAAAGCCGCTTAGTCTTCGATGAAAAGGGTGTTGGTCACTGGGATGGGCATGGTTTCGGCCATTGGTAACAATGTGCGGCAGAATCATGAAAGCTTGCGGAAAGCGCATTCGGGAATCGGAAAGGCTGCTTTTTTTGAATCAGTGTATGCTTCGCAATTGCCATTTGGCGAAGTGAAGCTAAGCAATGATGAGCTTAAAAAATTACAGCAACTGCAAACCGCTACCGGCTACACGCGGACCTGTCTGTTGGCCGACAAGGCTTTCGCCGAGGCCATTACCGATGCTGCTTTGACTCAAGGGCAGCTTTCCTCGTTTGACACCGCATTGATATCAGCCAGCACGGTGGGCGGTATGTGCCTGACCGACCAGCTCTATGAAGACGCCAACCATAAATCCGAAGGCTCCGAGTACCTGGAATCATATGGATGCTCGGCGCACGCCTTGAAGTTGATCAAACGCTACCACATTAAGGGCTTTACCGACACGATCAATACAGCCTGCTCATCTTCGGCCAATGCGATTATGCTCGGGGCGCGGCTGATCCGTTCGGGGAGGGTGAAAAGAGCGGTTGTTGGCGGCGCGGACAGTTTGGCCAAATACACGGTCAATGGTTTTAATGCATTGAAAATATTGTCGCAATCGCCCTGCAAGCCATTCGATGTTAACCGCGACGGCCTGAACCTCGGTGAAGGTGCGGCTTACCTGGTTCTGGAATCCGAAGAGCTTGCGGCAAGCAAGAAGGTATACGCCGAAGTAGCCGGTTTCGGTAATGCGAACGACGCGCATCACCCGTCGGCGATGTCCGACGAGGCTACCGGCGCAATCCGCTGCATGCGTGAGGCTATTGGTTCGGCAGGTATCGATGCTGCTCAGATCGGGTACGTGAATGCGCACGGCACCGGCACGCAGAACAACGACCAGGTCGAGTTTTTCGGAATGGGGGAATTGTTTGAAAAATTGCCTCCTTACAGTTCAACCAAGTCATTTACCGGGCATACTTTGGGTGCTGCGGGCGCCGTGGAGGCTATTTACAGCATTCTAGGCATTGTTCATTCGGAGCTCTTTCCGAGTTTGAATGTGGCCGAACCAATCAACGGTTTCGAAAGCGCCCCCGTGTCCGAATGGAAAGGCGGCCATAACTTAAATTATGTGCTTTCCAACTCCTTCGGCTTTGGCGGCAATTGTACTTCGCTGGTATTTGCCAGTATAAACTAATTTTCTTGCATTAGTTTGGCAAGAATCTCTTGCGCCGCCACTGAAATGACCGTACCCGGCCCGAAAATGCCTTTTACCCCTGCATCATAGAGAAATTGATAGTCCTGCGCAGGTATTACCCCACCGGCAATGACCATAATGTCGCCCCTGCCCAGCTTTCGCAATTCGCCGATCAGCTCCGGAATGAGCGTTTTGTGGCCTGCCGCCAGGCTCGAAGCCCCGATTATGTGCACGTCATTTTCAATGGCCTGCATCGCTACTTCCTGCGGCGTCTGGAATAGCGGGGCAATGTCGACGTCGAATCCCAGGTCGGCAAAGCTTGTTGCGATCACTTTTGCCCCCCGGTCGTGACCATCCTGGCCCATTTTGGCAACGATTATCCGCGGCCTTCGGCCTTCCAGTCGGGCAAACTCGTCAGACATTTCGCGGGAACGTCGGAAGTTTTCGTCATCTGAAATCTCCGTCCGGTAAACGCCCGAGACAGACCGGATCGTGGACTGGTAGCGCCCGAATTCTTTTTCCATGGCATCTGAGATTTCCCCTAATGTAGCTCTTTTGCGGGCAGCATCCACCGCTAACGCCAGCAGATTGGTTTGCATATCCCTGCCGCCGGCCTGTTTGCAAGCGGCGGTGATGCGGTCCAGGGCCCCGCGTACTTCGCTATCGTTTCTGTCCTTGCGAATCACCCGCAGCCGCGCGATCTGGGCATTTCTGACGGCTTGGTTGTCTATTTGGAGTATATCAAAAGACTGCTTCTCGGTGGTTTTATACCGGTTCACACCTACTATCACTTCCTTACCTGTATCGATGCGAGCTTGTTTTCGGGCGGCGGCTTCTTCGATGCGCGTTTTGGGCAAACCCGTTTCGATCGCTTTGGTCATGCCGCCCAGGTTTTCCACTTCTTCGATCAGTTGCCAGGCCTTTTCGGCCAGCTGCATGGTCAGGTATTCGACGTAATAGGAGCCTCCCCAAGGGTCGACAGCTTTGCACAGGTCGGTTTCATTTTGAATAAAAAGCTGCGTATCACGGGCAATGCCAGCCGAGAAATCGGTGGGAAGGGCGATGGCCTCGTCGAAAGAATTGGTATGCAGCGACTGGGTGTGCCCCATTACCGCGGCCATGGCTTCGATGGTCGTGCGGGCGATATTGTTGAACGGCTCCTGCTCGGTGAGGCTGTAACCGCTCGTCTGGCAATGCGCGCGGAGCATAAGCGACTTTTCATTTCTCGGGTTGAACCGCTTTACGATCTTTGCCCAAAGCATGCGGCCGGCCCGCATTTTGGCGATTTCCATAAAATGGTTCATGCCAATTCCCCAGAAAAAGGATAGCCGCGGGGCAAAATCGTCGATCGGAATGCCTGCGGACAGGCCTGTGCGGAGGTATTCGAGCCCATCGGCCAGCGTGTATGCAAGTTCTATGTGCGCCGGTGCACCCGCCTCATGCATATGATAGCCGCTGATGCTGATCGAGTTGAATCGCGGCATGTTCTGTGAGGCGTAGGCGAAAATATCGCCTACGATTCGCATCGATGGAGCTGGCGGGTAAATGTAGGTGTTGCGCACCATAAATTCTTTGAGAATGTCGTTCTGGATCGTGCCGGTGAGCTGCTCTGCCCGCACGCCCTGCTCCTGGGCAGCAACGATAAAAAAGGCCATTACCGGTACTACCGCGCCATTCATCGTCATCGAGACCGACATCTGATCGAGCGGGATCTGATCGAAAAGCGTTTTCATATCCTCGACCGAGTCGATGGCAACACCCGCTTTGCCCACATCGCCTGTCACGCGCGGGTGATCGGAGTCGTAACCGCGATGGGTGGCCAGGTCGAATGCTACGGATAGGCCTTTTTGTCCGGCGGCAAGGTTTCTTCGGTAGAATGCGTTGGACTCGGCAGCGGTAGAAAAGCCCGCATATTGCCGGATCGTCCAGGGGCGCTCCAGGTACATGCTTGCGTACGGGCCGCGCAGGAATGGGGGAGTGCCCGCGCCGAATCCCAGGTGCGTGGCGCCCGCCAGATCGCTCCCGGTGAATGTGGTTTTCAGGTTTATGCCTTCGGCGGTCGAGAATGCTTCGTTTTGCGTAATAGGTTCTGGCAATATACGGCCGGGAACATTGATGAAAATGGGATGATCCTTCAAAAAAAGCTCCCAGGCGGCGGCGACTAGCTGACAGCTCATGTTTTCAATTAAATATGAACCGGCGGCGGGATTTGCTACTTTGCCCAAAAGGCTCTCATGTTCAAGGATAGCGGAAATATGGCTTGCAAGACGCGTTGCCAATGCATTGTCCGGCGTATCGTCAAAAGGCAAAACGGAAATTGCATCGCATCCGCCGATGACGGCGCTCATGGCTTGCGCGGTCGCGCGGACGAGGTTCGTATAATCGGAATGTCCGGGCTGGTAGCCTACCGAGGAAATGCCGTGAATGAAGGGCGCTCTGTCGCGGATATCGAAGGTTTTGGATATTTTACGCAACAAATATCGCAATGCCCGCAGTTTGGCAATTTCGGTCAGGTATTGGGAACTGATGGGCACGGTAATACACACCCGGTCGAATGTTTCCGGCCAATTCATGCCACTTTGCGGGGCTTGCAGCATCGTTTCTGCGAATGCCGAGATGATGGTGACAAGTTCTGTAACCGGGTCGGCGGATGCAGTTGCAATGTTTACCGGAGGCAGCTCGTGGTCAGCAAGCAGGTTTAGGTTTAGCCACCCTGGTGTTTGCTTTTGTGCTGTCGCTATTTCAGCGGCGGCTTTCCAATCTACTTCCTCTTTGGTGAGATACGGCTTGAAATGTAAGCCGGGCGCTGCCTCCCAGGCATTCAATAGCCCCGAGCGGCCTTTGAGCTCTTTTTCAGCCAGCTTTTCCCAGGTGTTTTGGTCCGAGGGCATGAATTCTGAAAAAAGCTTTGCTGACATGGGCTGATGGATTGTTGTACGATTCGGGGATATGCCTCGTTAGCAAAACTACAAATTTTGACACGCAAAATTGGGAGCCTAAAAATCAAAAGCGCTTCTGTAACCTTCTGGACACGATTAGACTGCCAATTTTATTTACGGGCTTGCAGATACACGCTACGGCGATTAAATTGAATATCCGTTTCATCTGGAGAGATCAGGTATTTTTATATCTTTGCCGTCCTTTTGAATTATGATACTCAGAGTTTGGTAAATTATACATTGGAAAGAATCAGCACAAATAGAGAGGTAGACCAGGTTTGGGATGCTTGCCTGAGGATTATTCAGCAGCACATTCCAGAGCAGAGTTTTAAGACGTGGTTTGAACCCATTCGTCCCTTAAAGCTCTATGGTAAAGTACTTACCGTGCAGGTTCCCAGCCAGTTTTTCTACGAATGGCTGGAAGATAATTATGTCAATCTGCTGAGAAAAGCGCTTGATTACGCCATCGGCCGCGACGGATTATTGGAATATTCCATTATTGTCGATACCGGTAACGAGAAGCACCAGCCGCTGACGATGAACGTTTCAACACAGAAATCTCCAAATTATTCCAGGCCGGATAATTTCTCGACAGACCCTCGCATGGGCGCTAGCGTGAAGGAGAAAGACCAGGATTCGCTCACGCTGGATACGTACCTGAACCCGAATTATTCGTTTGATAACTTCATCGAAGGCGACTGTAACAGGCTTGCCCGCTCGGCGGGTTTTGCCGTGGCCCAGCGTCCGGGGCTAACCTCGTTCAACCCGTTGATGATGTACGGAGGGGTAGGACTAGGTAAAACACACCTTGTGCAGGCTATCGGAAACTATATCACCAATCACTACGAGAACAAGCTGGTGCTATATGTTTCCTCGGAGAAATTCACCAACCAGTTCATCAACTCGATCCGCAACAATACGCTTCAGGAGTTCACCGATTTTTACATGAAAGTCGATGTGCTTGCGATCGATGATGTGCAGTTTTTGTCAGGTAAGGAAAAAACACAAGATACATTCTTCCATATTTTCAACCACCTGCACCAGCTCGGCAAGCAGATCATCATGACCAGTGACCGCCCGCCGCGTGAGCTGCAAGGCTTGCAGGACCGTCTGCTGTCCCGTTTCAAATGGGGTTTAACGGCCGATTTACAGGCGCCGGATTTCGAAACGCGTATTGCGATCATTCAGAAAAAGATCCAGTCCGAAGGCATTTCGATCGACTATGATGTGATTGAATACATTGCCCATAGCGTGAACTCGAACGTCAGGGAGCTGGAAGGTGTGATCGTTTCGTTGATGGCGCAGGCTTCCCTTACCCGTCGCAATATCGATGTGGAGCTGGCTAAAAATACCCTCCGTAACATTGTAATGAACGAGGATAAGGAGGTGACCATCGATACGATCCAGGAGATTATCGCCGATTATTTCCAGGTCTCGATTGCTGATCTGAAAAGCAAAAGCCGCAAAAAAGAGGTTGTCTACCCGCGTCAGCTGGCGATGTACCTTGCAAAGGAATACACCGATTTGCCGCTCAAATCCATCGGTTACCACTTCGGCGGCCGTGATCACAGTACGGTGATCCACTCGATCCAGAGCATTAACCTTTTAATGGACGAGACCCCGGATGTGGAAGAAACTTTACAGAAGCTTCGCAGTTACTTTAAATAGGTTTTGACGTATCAATGTTCAGGAATCAATTCTTGAACTTATGCCAGCGAAACCAGTTCTTCTTTCCCGCGGGCAAATTGACGCTCATGCCTGGGATAAGCACATCCATCACAGCCCGCAATGCGTAATTTATGCGCTAAGCTGGTATCTTGACATCGTCTGCACGCAATGGGAAGCGCTTGTCTGGCCTTCTGCTGCCGACTTTTCCATCGTAATGCCGCTGCCGGTCAGGCGGAAATGCGGCGTCCGCGTTTTATACCAACCTCTTTTCTGCCAGTATCTGGGCATCTTTTCAAGGCATGGCATAAGTACCGAGCAATGCGAAGCATTTTTGAAGGCGCTTTCAGGACGGTATACTTATATTTCTTCCTATTCATTTAATCCACAGAATCATTCAATCCTTCAAAGCGTAAGGCGCCTTCTGAATGGTTTTCAATGGGAGACCAATCAATTGCATTGGCTGGATTTGCAGCAGCCCTATCAAGAACTTTATCGGCGCTATTCAAAAGATCGGAAGCTCAATCTAAAAGCAGGCTTGATAATGCGTTGGGAGATCATCGGATCAGACGATTTGGGGCCGTTAATCACGCTTTTTGCAGAAAATCATGCCCCGCAAATCGGAAGGATCAAGACTGGCGCCTACCAAACCTTAGGAAGGCTGGGTAGAAAATGTATCGAAACCGGTCGTGGCAGCCTCACCTACGCGCGCTCGGGCTCCCATGTGCGGGCAGGTATGATGCTGGCGCGCTATGGCGGGCGAACGATCTATCTTTTTAATGCAGCGGATCATGTCGGCAGAAAGGGTAATGCGCGGGCCGTGATGCTGGACGCTTATTTTCGCGAAAATGCGGGCTTGCTGTCCGTATTTGATTTTGAAAGCCCGTCAAAAGCCTCCATCGCGAGGTACTATGCTGGGTTTGGCGCAGTGGCTGTACTTTTTTATTGTATCAGAAGGAATGCATTACCTTTTCCACTTCGGCAAATTCAATATCTGCGTAAATGGCTGCTGGTCAGAACCAGGCGATATCTTTTTTCAGGCCTTTGTAGGATTTTAAATCCATTTCCAAAGAACCGATTTTAAGGTCGACCTCTGCTTTCAAAGGAATTTTGTTGGAATCGTCAGAAACCCAGAGCGCCATTGGCTCCTCGCCCTTGAAGAACTTGTTGGACGGGATTTGTGGGGAAAGCCTTAAAACCTTGCTTTTACCAAACTTGGTTTTGATCACATCCCTGCCCACATAACGCACGCGGAGCTTGTAAACCTCGCCGTCAAAGAAAGTAGGGACTTCGATGATCTCACCCTCACGGACCTTGTCAAAATTGATGGTGCGCAGGAAAAAATAGCCGCTGATGATATCGTGGATGTTGTTGGGGACATTATAGGTCTTGCTCTCCTGCTTCACATTGGAAACTGCCTGGTCCTTGTTGTGATTGAAGAATACGGTCTCCTCCTTGCGGTATTTATTCTCCTGGATCTGCCGCTCGAACATATGGGGCAAAATGGCAGTGGTATCGATATAGGAGCGCCAGGTGTCGCGCACGCGTGAAATCAGATCGAAGGCGCCGACTGTCCGCCCAATGACGTTGACGCGGTAGCAAGGCCGGTTATTGATCATCGAAACCGCCCTGCCCACTTCCACTTTCGCCTCGGCGGCGTTGATAAAGCCGTAATGCACCCGGTATTCGACGCGCTCGCCTGTGCCGAAGCTCTTATTATGAATGATGCGGTCCATTTCGGCGTTCTCCTCAAACTGTCGAAAGGAAAACAGCATTATCAGGGTGGAAATGGCTAATAGTAATACGTAAGATCTTTTCATGCTAATAACATTACAGGGAAGGGTATTTGCCCTTTAAATGGTTCAGATACTTCTTTAAATCCCCTCCGAACTTTGTTTCAAATTCCTGCCTGAAAGTGTCCTGTTTTGACTTGTAGGTCAGATAGCTGATAAAGTAAGCATTATTGGGAAGTTTTCCGTCGGGCCAGCGGTTTTTGTTTGTTAACGTACGCTTGCCTGAAAGAAGTGTGTCCGTGTCGTTTACGATGTCAGTGATCAAGCTGGTCTTTAATGAATCGCGCTGTTTTGTTGGCTCAGGATCCTGGCCAAATGTTCTGTAAAGACTATCCAAGCGGCCCGCGCCCCTGAGCATATGCTGCGAATAGGCGTCGTTGTACCGTTTCGAATACTCATACTGGCGCATTTGCTCGGACTCCGCCCCGTATTTGTATTTCAAAAACCGGATAGCTCCCTGGTCGCCTACAAAACTGGCCAGATTTTCATTGAGTTCCAGGTTATTTTTTACAAAAAGCGTACCATGTGTAAGCTCATGCAGTATCAGATTGGCCAGACTGCCGTCGCGCCGGGGAAGCATGCTCGAAAGGATCGGATCTTTCAGATAGCCCAGCGTGGACCAGGCCGAGACTTCTCCAATATCGGTGTCCAGGCCGCTGTCGATCAGTTTTTGCTCTTCATTTACTGCCCGGGTTGAGTCAAAATAGCCTTTGTAGGGAAATGTGCCCACGATCGGAAAGTGCCACTGGTGCGGCTTGACCTTATAGCGTTCCGAGGCTGTGATGAGCCAGATAAGAGGCCTGCCGTGTTGGTCGTAGAACGTGGTATAATTATCAGAGGGCGTGAGTCCGAGCGAATCCACGCCGAATTTCTTGATCTCCTGTATGAGGCGTATCCTGGCTTTAAGGGAGTCTGGAAAGCTTTGGTCAGCGAGTACATCTTCGACATCGCGAACCTGCATCAGTATGCCAATTTGTCCTTTTGCCTGTAAAAACGCGTAAGTGAGCACCTCCCTTTGCCAAATGCCGAGCATTATCAGGACAACCAGCAGGGCAAGCAGTATTTTTTTAATCACAATTCAAATGTTAAATGAAGGCAGCAGCGCGAGCTCATTCTTTGGTAGTTGCCTGCAAAATTAGAGTAAATCAACGATATTTAAGTGTTGAAAATCAAAGGTTCGCCACCGTTTGATAACCGGGCTGTTCCGCTTGCCTATCGCTATTTTGGCCCCCGCCCGGCAAAGGCCCTAAAATGCGAAAATTTCGGGAAAAATTAAGTTTTAAGGCAAAAAGCGGGTTGTTGTTCTAGTTGAAATTAGCTATTTTTACAAAACAATAAAGACCCATTTACGAGCGGTTTTTGTCCAGCAAAAGCCGCTTTTTTATGTACCAACCAAATTACTGTTACCATTTTTATGGCACAAGCAACAACAGATAAAGACAACAAACTAAAAGCGTTGCAGACCACGCTCGAAAAGCTCGACAAGACTTACGGAAAAGGTACTGTGATGCGTCTGAGCGACACTAAAGTATTAGATATTCCCGTGATTTCGACCGGTTCGCTGGGTCTTGACTTAGCCCTGGGCGTAGGCGGCGTTCCCCGCGGACGTATTGTGGAAATCTACGGACCCGAATCATCGGGTAAAACTACATTGTCGATGCACTGCATTGCCGAAGCCCAGAAAAAAGGCGGCCTGGCAGCGTTCATCGACGCCGAACATGCCTTTGACCGTTCCTACGCTGAAAAGCTCGGTATCGATACCAGCAACCTTTTGATTTCACAACCCGATAACGGGGAGCAGGCACTCGAAATTGCCGAGCACCTGATCAGCTCCGGCGCTGTTGACATTATCGTAATCGACTCGGTGGCGGCATTGGTACCACGCGCCGAGCTCGAAGGGGAAATGGGCGATAGCAAAATGGGTTTGCAGGCACGTCTGATGTCCCAGGCGCTACGTAAGCTGACCGGGGTTATCAACAAGACGGGCTGCTGCTGTATATTCATTAACCAGCTTCGTGAGAAGATAGGTGTGATGTTCGGTAACCCTGAGACTACCACCGGTGGTAATGCATTGAAATACTACGCCTCGGTGCGTTTGGATATTCGCCGGGTGGGTCAGATCAAGGAAAGTGCTGATGCGATCCTGGGTAACCGTACCCGTGTGAAAGTGGTAAAAAATAAGGTAGCACCTCCATTCAAAGTGGTCGAATTCGATATCATGTACGGGGAAGGCATTTCCAAAGTAGGGGAGATCATCGACCTCGCTGTGGAGCTGGACATCGTCAAGAAATCAGGCTCCTGGTTCAGCTACGAAGGTAACCGCCTTGGACAGGGCCGCGACGCAGTGAAAGCGCTGATCAAAGATAACCCTGAGTTGATGGATGAGCTGGAAGGCAAGATCCGCGGCCAGGTCAACGTAGATCCGGACGTGTTGATCGATACCAGCGAGCCTAACATCGCTGACGACGGTGCTCCGGAATAAGCTTATAAATATGGATCATAAAAAATGCCCTGCTTTTGGCGGGGCATTTTTGTTTATAGTCTGTTTGAAGATCAAGCTTAGAATGGCTTGCGATCATCATCTTCGTCTTCGTCAAAGTCATAGTCGTCTTCTCCCGGACCGGAAAACATGCTGCTGACCAGGTCCTGGAATTTCATGCCCTGATCAAGCGATTGCTTGCCTACCAGCGAGAATTCGGCCATGCCGTGCAGGGCGAATTCCATCATGAAAAGCTTTTCCTCGGCATCACCGTAAGCCGAAAGCATATCCACGAAATCATCCAGGCCGTCGATGGTTTTCAGCCGGGCGATGTACTCGCGATCGGTCATGTCGGCAGGCATTTCCATTTCATTGCCCGCGCCAAACCATTCGACCACTTTCGCGTAAGGGTTGATCTTGCTTTTCTTGCTCTTTTCGGGGTCGGGGAAGAAGTTCAAAAACTGGGTACGGATCGCTTTCCCGATCAGGTTCTGCGCCACGATCACCGGGCCTTCGACTTCACCTTCGTAAACCAGCTCAACCTTTCCGCAGATCGCTGAAACAACCCCATAAAGGTCCGAAATGCGCACGTAGGTGGAGGTCTCCCCGTTTATCAGCGCCCTTCTCTCTGCTGTGCTCAAAAGGCTTTCATAAGCCGAAATCGTTAGACGCGCCGAAACGCCGCTTTTACTGTCGACATATTCGCTTTCCCGCGCTTCGAATGCGATCTGTTCGATCAATGTCTTTACCAGTTCGTTAAGGCGCACTGTGCCTTTTTGCTCTGGCTTGACAACCGCTTCCTGCTCGGTAATACGTTTTCCGGTTTCGATCGTTTTGGGGTAGTGGGTGACGATCTGGCTTTCGATCCGGTCTTTCAACGGGGTCACAATGCTTCCGCGGTTGGTATAATCCTCGGGGTTGGCAGTGAACACGAACTGGATATCCAACGGCAGCCGTAATTTGAAACCGCGGATCTGAATATCGCCTTCCTGCAAAATGTTGAATAGTGCGACCTGGATACGCGCCTGCAAGTCAGGTAATTCGTTGATGACAAAAATGCCACGGTGCGAGCGTGGAATGAGCCCGAAATGGATTACGCGCTCATCGGAATAGGGTAGTTTCAGCGTCGCTGCTTTGATCGGGTCGACATCACCGATCAAATCGGCCACCGAAACATCAGGCGTTGCCAGTTTTTCTGTGTAGCGCTCATCGCGATGCAACCAGCCTATTTCTGCATTCTCGCCCTGATCGGCGAGTACATCCTTGGCGTAGCGTGAAAGCGGCGCCAGCGGATCATCGTGCAGCTCCGAATTTTTAATGTATGGAATATACTCGTCGAGCAGGTTGACCATCATCCGCGCGATACGCGTCTTGGCCTGCCCGCGCAAACCCAGGAAGTTGATGTTATGCATCGAAAGAATGGCCCGTTCCACATCGGGGATGACCGTTTCTTCATAACCCCAGATTCCGGGGAAGACATTCTCTTTGTTCCTGATCTTTTCAATCAGGTTATCTCTGAGCTCCTGCTTGATAGAACGCGACTGATAGCCTGCTTTTTTTAGTTCTCCGAGTGTTCGGATTCCCAGTAGTTCGGTGCTTGTAAGCTTTGAGTATGTCATGTATAAAATAGTGGGTTAACGCGCGTACGCAACCGAACGCATTTCACGGATCACCGTGATCTTGATCTGGCCGGGGTACTGCATTTCTTTTTCAATTTTCTGCGAGATATCAAATGACAACAGACCCGCTTTTTCGTCGGATACATTGTCTGCATCGATGATCACGCGCAGCTCGCGGCCCGCCTGGATCGCGTAGCATTTCTCTACGCCGTCAAAGGAAAGCGCAAGGTTTTCCAGGTCGCGCAGACGCTGGATATAAGATTCCATCATTTCTCGGCGTGCGCCCGGGCGTGAGCCGGAAATCGCGTCGCAAACCTGGATGATCGGCGATAGGATAGAGGTCATCTCGATCTCGTCGTGGTGGGCTCCGATCGCATTGCAAACCTCAGGGTTTTCTTTGTATTTCTTGGCCAGTTCCATGCCCAGGATCGCGTGCGGAAGGTCGGATTCTTCCGGCCATACCTTACCGATATCATGCAGCAGACCTGCGCGCTTGGCGAGTTTGGTGTTCAGGCCCAGTTCGGCTGCCATGGTAGCACACAACTTGGCGACTTCGCGAGAGTGTTGCAGCAGGTTTTGTCCGTAAGACGAGCGGAAACGCATCCGGCCGATCATTTTCACCAGTTCAGGGTGCAGGCCGTGGATTCCCATGTCGATAACGGTCCTTTCACCGATCTCAACGATTTCGTCTTCAATGTTTTTGCGGGTCTTAGCGACCACCTCCTCGATGCGGGCAGGGTGGATACGTCCGTCCTGAACCAGACGGTGCAGTGAAAGTCGGGCGATTTCCCTTCTTACAGGGTCAAAACCGGAGATAACGATCGCTTCGGGGGTATCGTCGACGATAATTTCAACACCGGTAGCCGCTTCCAGCGCGCGGATATTACGTCCTTCACGGCCGATGATCTTCCCTTTGATATCGTCATTTTCAATGTTAAATACCGATACGCAGTTTTCGATCGCGTGCTCGGCAGCAGTGCGCTGGATGGTTTCGATAACGATCTTTTTAGCCTCCTTGGTGGCCGTAAGACGCGCTTCTTCCATCGCACTTTTAATATATGATCCCGCGCGGGTCTCAGCTTCCGCTTTCAGCGCGTCTACAAGCTGCTCGCGCGCCTGCTCGGCGGTCAGGTTGGCGATTTTTTCAAGCTGGGCCACCTGTTGCTGCAATGACTTTTCTGCCTCTTCGCGACGCTTTGTCGCCGTTTCAAGCTGTTGGCTGAGGTTATTTTTAAGGGTATCCAGCTCGTTTTCCTTGCGTTTGGTCTGTTCAAGGCTTTGGTTCAGGGTCTGTTCTCGCTGTTTGAGCTTCTGCTCGTTACCTTGCAGGATGCTCCGCTTTTTATTGGCGTCTTCTTCGAATTCGGTTTTCAACCGGAGGTACTTTTCCTTCGCTTCGAGGATGCGGTCTTTTTTGATGTTTTCGGCCGCTACTTCTGCATTCCGGAGAATTTCAGCTGCACGTTCCTGGGCCTCTTTTTCCTTTGCGTCGAATGATCGCTGAAAGATGTACTTACCTGCAAAAATACCCACCCCTACGGCGATGATATCGGACAGGATGACGATGAAGAACAAAGAATTTGACATTTCAATAATGGTTATATATAGTTGGTTTTACCGACTACACCCGCGTTGAAATGCCGAAAGTGGAAGAAATTGAAAGTATATTTTTGCAGATGCTGTAAAAATCAAAGGTCAGGTATGGGTGTCAGCTCTCGATAGCACTGGCGAGGGTCTCGTCCAGTTTTTCCACTCTGCTCTTAAAAGCCGCTACCAGGTCGTCCATTTCTTCCTGGTTCCGTTGTAATGCCACCAGGCACTCAATAGAAGTCAATGCAATGGCTTCTATATCACCGTATACTTTCCCTTTTAATTTATGCTGTTGCACACGCTGCATGAACACCTCATACCCGTCCCTGTAAAATTTCTCCTGATCCGCCGGAACGCTCAGTTTGAAACCTCTGTCCAGCAGTTTTATAAAGACAGAAACATCTGGATTGGGTATGCTATTTTTTTTCATAAGGTATCTTCAAGCAATTCGATGCACTTATCGATCTCCTGGATATATCTTTCAACTGATTCTTTCAGTTCGGCAATTGCGCCTGTTGGTGTCAGTTTACTAGTGACAAGTTTAGCGAAACTTTTAGACTTATTAAAGTCTTTTTCCAAAGAGGTGTATTTTTTCCTTATTTCTTTCGATTCTTCCGTGAGCTTCGCATTGGCTGCCCGGAGCTCTGCATTTTCACGCTGGAGCTCTGAGATCGACCAATTTAATTTCTCTTTATGATTGATCAGGATTTCGAGTTTTTTCTCGACGTCGGATAATTTGTGTCCGATAATACGTTCAGTGCTCCTCTCCATTTTTTTAAACTCAAAGATCCGATAATTGGAAAAACCGGGGCTTATTTTCTGATCACCGCTTCAAATTCCCTTTCATAGGTAGCAATAAGGCGCTGCATGGATTTGTCGATCACCTTGTCGGTCAGTGTTTGCAGCTCGTCCTGCAAAATGAAGCTGATCGCGTACGACTTTTTGCCTTCCAGGTTGGCGCCCTCATACACATCGAACACGTTCACAGCCCGCAGTAAACTGCGCTCGGTCTTGTAGGCAGCCTGGCGGAGCTCCTCGAAAGTGACGTTCTTGTTTACGACAAGGGAAAGGTCACGCCGCACCTCGGGGAATTTGGGCACTTCCGAATATTCAACGGCTGCACTGTACCGGCGCAAAAGGTATTCCCAATCAAAGTCGGCAAAGTACACAGGCGCTTTAATATCGAGCTTTTTGGCAACAGCTGCATTCAGTAAGCCGAATGATACCACTGGTTTTTTGTTGGCCAACAGCGTCAAGCCGCTTTTGAAAACAGCGCTGTCGACAGGCTGCTTTTGGACATCTTTGATTTTTAAAGCCGCCAGAACCTGGTTTACAAACGCAGCCAAGTCGTGAAAAACCACCTCGCGCGATTTTTCAAACCAGCTTTCCTGGCGGATATTGCCCGTCAGAAATACCGAAAGGCGCTCTTTCTCGATGTATTTACCATCGATCTCGTGGTAGGTTTTGCCGAATTCAAATACTTTCAGATCCTTCTGCCTGCGATTGCTGTTGTAGGCGATCACTTCCAGGCCGGAGAAAAGCAGCGTCTGGCGCATTACCGACAGATCCTCGCTGAGGTAATTGAGGATCTTCACCGGATTGCCCGGCAAGCTATCGCCCAAAACTGCGTGGTATTCAGGTTTGGTCAACGAGTTGTTGATCATCTCATTGAACCCATTGCCCACCAAAAGCTCCGCAACGCGCAGTTTAAGCTTTTCAGGATCGTTAACCGGGAAGTCCGAAAGGTAATCCGAGCTTAATGCATCTGAAAGCTCAACCTGACCGAAGCCATAAATGCGCAGGATCTCTTCGATCACATCCGCCTCGCGCTGCACGTCCACCCGGTAAGGTGGCACAATTGCCGTAAAACCGGTTTCAGTCTCTTCTGTAACGCGTATATCGAGGCTTTCCAGAATGTTTTTGATCAGATCCTTGCCCAAGGATTTGCCGATCAGCCGGTCGACATTTTTGTATTTGATATTTACCTTGAAGTCTTCAATAGGCTCTGGGTAAATATCGATCATGTCGGATGAAATGCTTCCGCCGGCAATTTCCTTGATGAGTAATGCGGCCCGCTTCAATGCGAAAAGGGGCATATTGGGATCGGTACCGCGCTCGAAACGGAATGATGAATCGGTTTTCAGCGAGAAGCGCTGCGCAGTTCTGCGCACCCACACGGGGGAGAAGTAAGCCGATTCAAGGAAAATAGAAGTCGTAGTCTGGGTTACGCCCGAGGTGAGTCCGCCAAAAACACCGGCAATACACATCGGTTCAGGGTTACCGCCTTCGCCTTCACTGCAAATCATCAGGTCATCGGCCGAGATTTTGCGCTCGACACCATCCAAAGTCACAAACGGCGTGTTCTCTGCAACCGTGGTCACAATCACTTTTTTGCCGGAAATCTTATCTGCGTCGAATGCGTGCATCGGCTGGCCGAGCTCGTGACATATATAGTTGGTAATGTCTACGATATTATTGATTGCGCGGATCCCAATGGTATGCAAGCGCTGTTTAAGCCATTCGGGCGACTCGGCGACTGTAATGCCGGAAATCGTCAAGCCCGTGTAGCGGGGGCAAGCCTGTGCATTGCGCACTTCTACGGGAATCGCCAGATTCTGGTTATCTACTTTAAATGCTTCAACGGAAGGCAATGTGACCGGCCGGTTTAAAACTGCTTTCAGATCACGCGCCACCCCATAATGCGAGGCCGCATCGGCGCGGTTCGGCGTCAGGCCGATCTCGATCAAGAAATCGGAAGAAATGCCGAAATACTCTGCCGCAGGCGTGCCGTTTGGAAGTTCGGTATCCAGCACCAGTATTCCCTCGTGCGAAGTTCCTACGCCCAGTTCATCCTCGGCGCAGATCATACCCTCCGAAAGCGCCCCGCGGATCTTGGATTTTTTCAATACCAGTGGCTGCTCGCTGCCGGCAGGGTATAAAGTAGTACCTACCGTCGCGACGAGCACTTTCTGTCCTGCTGCCACGTTGGCGGCCCCGCAAACGATCGAAAGTGGCGCAGTACCCCCTACGTCGACAGTGGTCAGGCTCAAACGATCGGCCTCGGGATGTTTTTCACGCGTGAGTACCTGGCCGATGACCACGCCCCGCAAGCCACCTTTTATCGATTCGATCTCTTCAATACCTTCGACTTCCAGCCCGGTGCCCGTCAATAAGCGGTCGATTTGCTCGGGTGTTTCAGTAATTTCAATTAAATCTTTAAGCCACTTATAAGAGATCTTCATCTAGAATGCTTTAATAACAATAAAAATTCAGGCGTCCGAAACCGGAAAATCAAGCCTGTTTGCAAAATTAATGATTTAGTTTGAACGGCATTCGGAGGCCGAGTGCTAAGAACCGTTTTTTATGCCGGTCAACGCAACCCGCGCCGCGCTATTGGTGGGTGGCCTGCTCGGTCACCTCACCGGCCGGAATGGCTACCGTAAGGGTGTTTTCGGCGGGAGGTACCGGACAAGCATAGCTTTCCTGGTAGGCACAATAGGGGTTATACGCCTTATTAAAGTCCAGTACGATCGTGTTGTTTTTGATCTGATCCACCGGATAGTCCAGGTAACGGCCGCCACCGTAGGTCTGCTTACCACTGGTGCCGTCGCGGAAAAGCACTGAAATAGTGCCTTCATTTTTCAAAAGAAGCAGTTTTTGTCTTTCTCCGGTGATGGTAAAATTAGCATACCCGTATTTTTCATATTTCTCGGTGGTGCCGTCAGTATATTTGACGATTACTTCCTTATCGTCTTGCATGTAAGGCGAAATACTGGCTTTTACCCGGTAAGACAGGTTGGGTTCGAAGTAATGCAGGCCGTGAAAGCTTTCCTTATCTTTAATGGGGGAGTCCTCGCCGGATTTGAACTGTTCGTCTTTATCGGCGCGCTCTTGGAGAATCTGGGCTTTATAGGCCGCGGGGTTAGCCGCGGCGGCATCCTCGGATGAAGAACCTGCACCGCCTATATTTTCGACAACGAAATAGGAAAGTATGGCGATGATCATCGCGATCGTGCTGTACCGGATTACTTTATTTTTGAACATGGTAGGGATAATATGCTATTAGGACTGCAAACTTACACCCGAATAGGCGCTTTGAAAAAGTATGGAGGGTTTATTTACTTTTTTGGAATAATTTTGAAACTTCGCGTCCATCGGGTTTGCGATGTTGGTTGAAATATATCTAAATTGACCTGGGAAAAAACTTTAAACACAATACCTGACCCATTGTATGTCATACACAAAACGAGTACTCATTGCCGAAGACAGTTCAGTTATTCAAAACCTGGCAAGGAAGATTTTGGAATTTCAGCATTATGAAATCACTTCCGTGAAAAACGGCGAGCAAGTGCTGCAATTGCTTGAAAAAGAGGATTTTGATATAATTCTCTTGGATATCAATATGCCAGTGATGGATGGAATGGAATGTGCAAGAAGCATCCGCAAATTGCCTAATGAGAAGAAAGCCAAGACACCGATCGTGGCCATCACGGGCAATGCCAAAAATTATTCAGAGGAAGATTTCAAAGAAGCAGGATTTGACGATGCGCTGATGAAGCCCCTGAATTTCGACCGCCTGGTTGAAGTGGTGGCGCATCTGACTGAATAAATACCTGATGAGGATTACATTTTTAGGAACCGGCACATCGCAGGGGGTACCCGTTATTGCCTGCGATTGTGTCGTTTGCCGTTCTAGTGACCAGCATGACAAGCGTTTACGCACTTCCGTATGGATTCAGTCCCACGGTAAATCGTTTGTAATCGATACCGGCCCGGATTTTCGTCAGCAGATGTTGCGGGCTGATGTGCGAAATCTGGACGCGGCCGTCTTTACCCACCAGCATAAAGACCATACTGCGGGCCTGGATGACATCCGCGCATTCAACCATCGCCAGCAGATGGACATGCCCCTCTATGGCAGGCTCGAAGTGCTCAACCAGATCAAAACCGAATTCGCCTACGCGTTTTCGGAAAGACGATACCCGGGCGTTCCGCATTTTTCACTGCATCCCATTGAAAACGAGCCGTTCGAAGTAGCGGGTCTGCAAGTGATCCCTATCGAGGTCATGCATCACAAGCTGCCTGTTTACGGCTACCGCATCGGAGATTTTACCTACATTACCGACGCCAACTACATTTCCGAAGAAGAGCAGCAGAAAATCAAAGGCTCCCAGGTGCTCGTGCTGGACACTCTGCAAAAGGAGCCGCATCTTTCCCATTTCACACTTTCGCAGGCGCTTGATCTGATCGACAAGCTGAATGTGCCCCAGGCTTATCTGACACACATCAGCCACAAGCTGGGCCTGCATGCAGCAATCGAAAGCGAATTGCCACCACACGTGCATTTGGCCTACGACGGGCTGGTTTTGGACCTTTGATGCCCGTCGCTTGATGCCTTAGAATGTTTGTCTATGCACCGAACAGACCGGCGTAGTCCCTGGCGAACTGCTCAAAGCTGATCGCACTTTTCCCGGTCACGGCCTGGACATCATTGCAAACTGCGGCCGCTTCCTGACGCGCGTAATGCGCATAGTCTTCAATCAGACCATCGGCCTGCCAGTTTCCGAATCCGGCGGCAAGCAGGCCTGCCTGCATCTGAGCGGGCGCTACGTCTATGAACTGTACGGGCTTATTGAGCACGCGCGAGAATATGCCGGCCATTTCATGGTGGCTTAGCGGCTCAGGGCCGGTAAGGTCGTATATTTTGTTTTCGTGTCCGGGCTGAGTCAGGCATGCGGCGGCAACGGCTGCGATATCCCTGACATCGATCGCGCTAACTTTTCCAGCGCCGATGGCGGCAAAAAAATGCCCTTTTTCTCTGATGTAGTCTTTAAAGGAGAGCACCCCCTGCATATACAGGTTGGGCCTGAGGTAGGTGTATGTAAAGCCAAGTTCCTTAATTCTGTTTTCCACTTGTGCATGATAGCGCAGAAACCGCACAGGGGAGGATTCACTGGCGGCAAACTGGGATAGTTTGACAATATGCCTGACGCCGGCGCGATGTGCCGCCTCCACGAAGTTGATCTGCAGACTTTCTGCCTGCTGGGACGAATTGGTCAGAAGAAACGCCGTTTCTATGCCTTCAAGGGCGCGCTGAAAACTTGCCTTATCCGCAAGATCGCCCGTAATGGTTTGCACATGCGGCAAGCCGTGTAATGGTGCTGCCTGAGAATCACTGCGGACCAATGCTTTAACCTGCACGTTTAGCGGCTCCAACTGCCGGATTAGCTCCGTGCCTACCGATCCGGTAGCACCTGTAAGAAAAATGTTTGCCTGTTTCATAGAATTTGATTTTTTGAACAGGACAAAATTCCTCATTTGGTGCCAGGGAAAATTGTAAGAAAACGAAACCGGTACGCTTTACCCACGATAGATAAGAGGATTCCCAGGTAAATAATCAGTCGGGCTGCCTTTGTAGATCGCGTGTCGCGTCTTGGTCGCATGCACCTAGCACCGTATATTTATAATGAAGCGGCTTATCCGATGAATGTCAAATTGTTCTCACGATTGATCGTATCGCTCTCACATATCAGGATGCTTTCAAATTATTATTCCTACCAAATTATACCAAAGTAAATCCACAAGGACCGCTCAAATAGCTTAGACTTTGAATCCGGAAAATATTTCATTCAGGCTGATGACCATAGCCGATGCAGATGACATTTTAGACATTATCAATTATTATGTCGCTAATTCAACTTCGTACTTTTCTGAGACGCCTTTAACGAGGGACAGTATCCTGGATATGCTCAATGGGGAGAATATGCTTCCGAAATATGTAGTGCTGAGTGGCAAAGAGCTAATCGGATTCGGGTATGCCTATCAATTCAGACCGGAAAGCACCTTTTCGGAAACAGTTAAACTGACATATTGGTTAAAAGAAGGTTTTACCAGAAATGGAATTGGAAGCCAACTCTACAAAATACTGGAAAGGGAGCTCAGGGTATTAAGTATATCAAACATTTTGGTCAACATTTCGTCGGAAAACAAAGCCAGCCTGGACTTTCACAGGGCGTTGGGATACAAGGAATGCGGCAGGTTTGAGAGAATTGGTTTTAAGAAGGGCCGGCATTTTGATCTGGTATGGCTACAAAAATTTTTAACGTGATTTCTTACATATTGAGGGATCATAAAAGCGAGCTGATCTGCTTTGTATTGAGAAATCGACATCAATCAATTCATACATCAACCCGGCAGACTTCGGCCTGAAATTTTACGTAGCGACCCGGGCTAAGGCCGAGATAGTGCTTGAAATCGTGGATAAGCTGGCTTTGGTCGTAGTAGCCGCATGCCTCGACCACTTCAAGCCAGTCTACTTTGGCGGCCTGGTTTTGCAATAAAAGCATAGCTTTCAAAAACCTTTCATACCGCCCTCTTTCCTTGGCTGTATAGCCTAGGTACTTTTTGTGGTTTAATTGCACATTGCGCAGGCTTTGTCCGGTTTTTTGTGCGACCGCCTTGACAGGGTTGATCACGCGGTAATTGGATGCTTCTTTGGATATATCCTGGAAGGAAACCTCCCGGCATTTCAGGTATGGCCTGCAAAAGTCCAGGATCAGCTCTGTGCGCATCTCCAAGGTTTCATCTTTCAGGCTAAGCCATAGCTGAGTAAAACAATTCTGCTGCAAAAGCTGATCAGGGTGCGCAGCGATCATTCCGGACATTAGAGCCGGTCCGAAAAAGCGGTAAAATGCATCATCTTTGAAGTTGATGACTAACAGGTCCGCACCTGCCGGTAAGGTGTATTCGACGGGTCGTTTAATCGGGCCCAGTACCAGGCATTGATCCAGCGGAAGAGAATCTGCCCCGGCCTTAAATCTGACCGGGGATCCGAAGCTGAACACCATAATGGTCTGAAAGCTGGGAACCAGTATCTTATTAATATCGTCGCCTGTCCCGTTGAGTGCCCAGTAGAAGTAGGTTATGACGCCTGCGAATTCTGCCGGTGCGTGTATGCGATGCTCGCAATAGTCTTGGTGACGGTCCTGCATTGCCGTTTCTGATTGGTTTTAGCTATACCGGTCGTTACGCCAGGGGTATGCCGTGTTGGAATATCCTCTGAGCTCCCAAAATCCGAGCTGGTTTTGGGGCAAAAATTCGATACGGCTGATCCATTTGCTTCCTTTCCATGCGTAGAGTTGCGGGGTGATCATGCGCACCGGGCCACCGTGGTCTCGTTCGAGCGGCTTGCCGTCGGCGGTATGCACCAGCAACACATCTTCTTTCAAGGCTTCCTGAAGTGAAAGATTGGTCGTGTATTTGTCGTAACCATGACAAAGCACATGAGTGGCAGTCGGTTTGGGCATGACAAGCGCGGCAATGTCAGCCAGGCGAACGCCTACCCATGGTATATCCATGCGTGACCAGGTGGTAACGCAGTGAAAATCGCTCACGTCGTTGGTTTGAGGCAATGCCATAAAATCCTCCCAGCTTAGGGTGACAGGCGATTCCACCTCGCCGTCGACAATGAGCTTCCATTTGCTGAGCGGCACATCGGGTTTAAAGCCTAGATCGAGAACCGGCCATTTGATAGTCTTGATCTGTCCCACAGGCAGTTTTGGCATCCCGTGGCGGTTAGGCGAACCACTTCCCATCGGGCGGGCATCAGCAACGGAAGGTGTTTGGGCCATTTGCAGCTCGAAGCGGGCCTTCAATTTCATCCGCGCTTCGATAATTTTATCTAGTTTACTATTTTCTTCCATCTGAATCGATAGTTAGGTGCTGATCCATTGCATCATTAAAGCAGTCAAATACCCCCCATAAGTTCCGATGGCGTAGCCTAAAATTGCCAGCAGTACTCCGACAGGTGCCAGCGAGGGATGAAATGCAGCCGCTACCACAGAAGCGGAAGCAGAGCCGCCAACATTTGCCTGACTACCGACGGCCAGAAAGAAGAAGGGAATTTTAAGCCATTTGCAAGCGATAATAAGGATAATTCCGTGAATCGAGATCCATATTAAACCAATGGCGAACAGGCCAGGGTTGCCCGCCACCGCTCCCAGGTCCATTTGCATTCCAATGGTAGCCACCAGCACATACAGGAACAGTGATCCCAGCCTGGACGCACCATAATATTCCAGCCTGCGCACTGGCGTAAGCGAGAGCAGAATGCCTATTAATGTTGCAATGCTGATAACCCAGAAGAAGTTGGAAGTGAGGCTGTATTTTTCAAGCGCAGGATAGTTTTTGGCAAGATAAGGCGTGATGATTTCCGCTAATCCGTGTGCAAGCCCGGTAGCGCCAAAGCCTGCAGCGGCCAGGAAAATGTAATCGCGCAGCATCGGGTTTTGCTCATGGGCCTTTTGGTCCGAATCCAGGTGCTCTTTCACTTCCTGCACCGCTCGGCTATCGGCACCCAGCAATGCATCCATGCGTGAGGCAATGCCTGCGCCATAAATCAGTGCAGCCATCCACAGCTCGGCAATGAGCACGTCCACAGCTACCATTTGAGAGAAGAGCGCATCACTGGGTTGGAAGACCTCGCGCAAGGCCGTCTGGTTAGCCCCGCCGCCGATCCAGCTGCCAGCTATTGTCGCAAGTCCCCGCCAAACCGCGTCAGCCCCTTCGCCCGCCACGGTTGAAGGGCTGACGGCGCCGACAATCCAGAGCGCAACCGGCCCGCCGATCATAATGCCGGCTGTTCCTATCAGCATCGCTGCCAGAGCTTTCGGTCCTAGGCGCGCGAGCGATTTCCAATCCATTCCGACAGTGAAGAGCACCAAACAAGCGGGCAGGAAATATTTGGAGACGACCGGGTAGAGCTGCGAGGTTGTGCCTTGGATAATCCCAAATGAATTGAGCAGCCCTGGTATAAAATAGCAAAGCAGCAAGGGAGGGATTACGGTGTAAAACCGTTTCCAACCAGGCTGAGCAGCCGTGTAAAAAATGCCGGCAAGTATCAGCATCAAAAGTCCGAGCACTACGGCGTCGTTGGTAATCATGCGTCAGAAAATCAAGATCAGGGAAAGGTGAATGGTAAAAATAGCTTAAAAGTGCCAAAAACGTATTCTTACCACTTGCCTGCCGGCTGGTGTTTGTCGCGGGCCTCTGATTTTGTAACTTCACCGCACCAGATTATATCCATTCCGTGATGAGCACACAAGCCGGCTATTCAAATACCGCACTCAGCAAGAAACTTGGAATTAAACCCGGTTTCAAAATCCGGCTGATCAACCCACCTGCGCATTATTTTGATTGGCTTGAACCGTTGCCGGCGGACACCGAATTCTTTGAAGAGCCTGTCCAGGGCGCGGATTTAATCCATTTTTTTACCCGGCAAGCATCCCAGCTTGCCACAGAGTTGCCAGCGCTAAGAACTCAAATTGCTTCAAAAGGAATGATCTGGGTTTCCTGGCCCAAGAAAGCCTCAAAAGTCCCCACGGATGTGACCGAGGATGTGATCCGGGACCTGGCGCTATCCCTTAGTCTTGTGGATGTGAAGGTCTGTGCGGTAGATGCTGTTTGGTCAGGTTTGAAGCTGGTGATCAGGGTTAAAGACCGGTAAAACCCAGAATGACTGAAAGTGATCGGGGCTACCTATATATGATTTTTGAAAGAACTAATTTTGATATTCGTTTTAGAGCAAGTTTAATTGCTTGAAATTCAAAGTGTTATTTTGTTGTAGAGATATTTTTGTTTTGAAATCGGGATCGAATCTTTTAAACTTGTTGTAGATTTTATTTTACAGTACAGGATTGTTTGGTGAAATAATGTCTACAAGTGTACCAAATCCGCTGTCGTAAACGGAGCCGCGTCCCAAAAATAACCTACTCAACGTTAGCATTATGGAGAATTGTTATCAAAACCTCCTGCCAGGGGCAAGTCTGTCCCTGGTTTCCCTGAAACCCGGTTGTGGGCATCCGACTAAAAGTAGCCTGCTTATTAGCCATTCAATTTTACAGGCACCTCTTACGGAAACGCTTCACTCTCTTCTTGCTGGTAAGGACAAAAAGGACTTTTGCAATTCGGCAAGGACATGTGCCGCTTTGATCGTAGCCAATAAGCGATCTGGTTGCTGTGTGAGATGAAAGCAAACATACAAGCGTTTGCTTAGACGTCGTCTGTATTCCGGGGCAAAGTTGGATTCTCTTGCAGTCAAAGCGCCTGAAAGATTATGTCTGGTAATTATTCAATAGTCAAGCTTTACAGGCTATTTGACTTAGTAGTACTATGCCCGATTCAAGCCAACATCAGAGTACGCCAAATACCTTTACTAGTCCTAGATCGTATGAAGACAGACAGATTGCGAGCACCTTCTTCGGTGAGTTTTCTTGTAGACCTTTAAGGCAACAGGCCGGCGACCAGAAGCCGCTCAATTCCATTTGCAGATATTTAATTACTAGATCGAATGATTCAATTTTTAAAAGGACAAAGGGGAAATATGTGGGTTCCCTTTCTGCTCGCTCTTTGCATGAGCTTCCATTTACACGCACAAACCAACATTTCTGGAAAGCCCGGTCTGATTTATATCCCTTCTGCTCAGATGACCCAGGACGGAGCATTCCAGTTCGGTTACCATTTTAATCCGATTCGTTATGGGTTCAGGTTCAACCGTCGGAATTCAGAAGGCATTTATTTTGCCAATCTGACTTTACTGCCCAGACTTGAAATCAATGTCAACCTGCTCCGAATCAACAATGAAATAAAGAAGGGGCAAAAAGGGATTGGTGACCGGCAACTTGACATCAAGTATTTACTGTTGAAGGAGACGGCTAAGCGCCCTTCTGTGGCAATTGTGCTCTCAGCCCCTTTCGGGATTGATAACTCGCTATCTACCAATGCTGTGGTGGCAAGCAAAACACTTCACCTAGGCACCAGGCTGCACGCGGATCTAACTGCGGGGTTTGGAAGCCCTGTCTATATCCAGCGTGACGAATCCGAGAAGAGCAACTATGATATTTTTGATAACCTGGAAATTATCAAAAAGAAGAATTTAGCTTACCGGTATCTTTCGGGTCCATTTGGAGGTTTCGCACTACGTTTCGAGAACAAGTTTGGTTTAATGGCCGAGTGGGACAGCCAGCATTTCAACACCGGACTTTATGCTACTCTGTTCAGACGCTGGACCGTTCAGGCGGGTATTCTCAATTTCGACCAGATTACCTTCGGAACATCATATGCGGTTAATATGCTCACGCTTCCCAAACGGCTCCGCAACTATCAGGATCCCAAAAAGAGCGTACAAATGCCGGCTGAGGAGCGCTCCAGGCTGCTGAACAACTTTGAAAATCTGACCGTCGATTCAACTGCGCGCAAGGTATCCTACGAGCAGCGGATTTACCGCAATCCTTATGCGGGAATGCTTCAAATTCAGGCCGCCTTACCGGATTCTGGCGCCAGAGAATTAGTGCCGATGTTCCAGGGCGTGCCGCTGGGCGCATATCGGATGGATAAACGGATCAGCTACCGGCCGTTGATGAAAAATGAAATCAGCGCGCCAGGCTTTTTGCTAAAAAAATACAAGCTGGATTTTTGGCTGCAACCCGTATTTGCTGCCAATTTCGGATACCGCGAAAAAACCTTGCAAAGCAATACAAGTCTCCTGTTACAAACGCAGTTCTATCTTTGGAAGGGAATGGCTTTGAATGCAGGGGTGCTCTTCCCGATCACCAATGATATGGATGACCGCCCTAAGATTATTCGTCCCGCGCCGGTTTTTTTGAATCAGTTCCTTGCCATTGGTAAACACTTCATTAGCGCTTCGGCGGGCTACTTCTACAACGATCAATATGGGGCTAATATCCAATATCGCCACCACGATCTTAGCGGTCCGTGGTCTTTTGGTTTGGAAGGAGGACTTACCGGTTTATATTATTATACAAGAAAAGGCATTTATTACGAAAAGATGGACCACTTGCTGCTGGTTGCCGATGCGGCCTACCGGCTTTCCCGGCCGGACTTGACACTGAAAGTTTCCGGTGGAAGATACCTTGCTGGGGACGAGGGCGGACGATTAGACCTGATACGTCAGTTTACGAACGTGGAGGTTGGTTTGTATGTGATGAAAACCAACAACGGCACTACCGCTGGATTTAATTTTGCGGTTCCGATTCCGCCGGGAAAGATTGCCCAGGGTAAAAAAATCCGGTTGCGGACCACTGACGAGTTCCGCTGGGAATACAGCTACACGCGCGGTTTTAGGATAGGCGAGCGCTACCGCACCGGCTATCAGCTCGACCAGAAACTGCGACAATATCACACCGACTACCTCAACAGGCAACGACCATGATGTAATCGCTTCCGAATCGATTTTCAATACAGGAGGCGATTTTTGGTTAAAAGGCGATCTTATTCTTTCAGGCTGCGCCGGCGCCCGGTGGCGAAGTGTTGATAGGGTGAATGCGAGACGGCTTCAAGCTGGCAATCAGGGTTAAATACCGGTAGGGCGTCGGTTATGCTTACCGGTTGAAAAATAAATACCCTAAACAGTGATCCTTGGCGGCGCAGATGTTGTTGTCGGAAACGGAGCCAATCCGTTTTTCTAACCACCAATCATCCAAAATCTTCACCATGAACATGCAGCATGAAGCTACCGCCCTAAAAGAAAGCAGGGAGTTATTTGTCAAAATGGTTGTATCCAACTGGGAGCTGCAAAATCAGCGCCTGAATGGCTGGCTGTCGAAAATATCAGACCAACGTTTATCGCAGCCTGTGGCCGAAGGGAAAAACCGGGCAGTTTACTTGCTGGGTCATTTGATAGCCGTTAACGACGGAATGATCTCGCTGCTGGGCCTGGGTGAGCGCCTTTACCCGGAACTCGATGAGCTTTTTGTCAAAAATCCTGACCACACATTCGACCAGATCCCACCCGTATCGGAGCTGAGAGCCCAATGGGCGAATCTCAACCAGGTTTTGTCGGGCTATTTCGCAGAGCTCGGGGCTGAGGAATGGTTCAAAAAGCATAACGCGATATCCGATGAGGATTTTGCGCGGGAACCGCACCGGAATAAGCTTAATATATTGATTAACAGGACAAATCACGAGGCTTATCATCTGGGGCAGCTTATTTTTTTAAAAGCCTGATCTAGCTGCACGACTTTTTGTAAAAGTCAGGGATTTTGCAATATTTTACAGGATTATTCACCACTCTCATTAATTCTTCATCACTGATCACCATGGCTGTATACAATTTATCATTGAATGGTAAAAAGGTCAAAGTCGATGTGGAACCCGATATGCCGCTGCTTTGGGTAATACGCGACTTTGCCGATTTGAAGGGTACCAAGTTCGGTTGCGGAATGGCGCTCTGCGGAGCCTGCACGATCCACCTTAACGGTCAGCCCGCCCGCGCGTGCCAGACACCGGTTTCCAGTGTCGGAAAAAATGATAAGATTACCACGATCGAAGGCATCGGGGAGAGCAAAATGAACATTATCCAGAAAGCCTGGATAGAAGAACAGGTACCGCAATGCGGTTACTGCCAGTCGGGACAAATCATGTCGGCGGCTGCATTGCTCAAATCCAACCCCAACCCGACCGATGCGGATATAGACGCGGCAATGAGCGGAAACCTTTGCCGCTGCGGAACCTATGACCGGATCAGAAAGGCCATTCACCGCGCTTCCGAGCAAATGAAGGTCACCGAAAAAGGAATCGGTCAGCGCTAATGCCAGTTCATCAACCTTAGCCCCAGAAAACATTGGAAAATATACAAACATCGCGGCGTGACTTTCTGAAAGCCGCAGGATTTACTTCGCTCGGGCTTGCCGTTGGCATTTCGGGCTTCACCAAGGATGCCAGCCTGAAAAAAATAGCCGCCGCGGTATTGAAGCTGGAAATCAACCCGTTCATCATCATCGATACGGCAGGTACTATTACCCTTGTGAACCCGCGCCCGGATATGGGCCAGGGCTCAACACAAGCCGTGCCGTCGCTGCTTGCCGAAGAGCTAGAAGTGAGCCTGGAAAAAGTACTGATCGTGCAAAGTGATGGTATGGGCAAGTACGGCAGCCAGACCTCGGGCGGAAGCAGCTCGGTCCGTGAACTGTGGATGCCGATTCGGAAAGCGGGTGCGGCAGCGCGGGAAATGCTCACAAGCGCCGCAGCCAAAAGATGGAATTTGCCCGCATCCGAATGCACGGCCGAGGACGGTAAAATTTGGCATAAGGCAAGCGGCAAAAGCCTTTCATACGGAGAACTGGCCGATGATGCCTCCAAGCTTGAAATTCCGAAAGAACCCAAGCTGAAAGATCCAAAAGATTTTAAGATCATTGGAAAGTATAATAAGCGCCTGGATGTGCCCGAGCGTGTGACAGGTAAGGCTGTTTACGGTCTGGACGTCGATGTGCCAGGAATGGTATATGCCGCAATCGTGCATTCCCCGATGATCCACGGCAAGGTAGCCTCGATCGATGATGCAGAGACAAAAAAGGTAAAGGGCGTTTTGCAGGTGCTTAAAACCGAGCGTACAATGCCGCACCGTACCTCGGACGCTGTTGCGGTGGTTGCCACCAACTGGTGGGCGGCCTTAAAAGGTAAACGGGCTTTGAAGGTTAATTGGGATAATGGTAATTATGCCAAAACTGTTGATACTGCCAGCTACTTTGCCGCCACTTACGAGGCGGCCAAAAAAGAAGGGGTGAATTTTGAGGAAAAAGGCGATTTCAGCGCAAAATATGCCACTGCCAAGGATAAGCTCGAATCGCATTATGAGACGCCGTTCCTTGCCCATGCGCCTATTGAGCCCGAGAATGCGGTCGTGCACGTAAAAGACGATGGTTCGGTCGAAATATGGGCACCTATTCAAGGGCCTGACTGGGCATTGCGGGACGTTTGCGGGTATTTGAAGGTCAAACCCGAGCAGGTCAAAATCAACGTGACATTGCTCGGCGGTGCATTCGGGCGTAAAGCATATCATGACTTCCTTCTGGAGGCCTGCCATATTTCAAGGGAATTGAAAAAGCCCGTGAAAGTGATTTGGACGCGAGAAGATGACATTACCCAAGGTCCTTACCGGCCGGGAATGCTCAGCCACATGCAAGGATTTGTGGAAGACGGCAAGATCACCGGGTTTCATCATCACGCCGTTGGTGAATCGATTGTGGGGCAGGTTTTCAAAGGCCTCAAAGACGATGAGGCAGACCCCTGGCTTAGCGAAGAGATCAGTACGGGAAATAACAAATACCAGTTTGCGACCGCATCAAAAGTTAGCTGGACGAACGTCAAAACAGACATTCCCGTGGTTTGGTGGCGCTCGGTATATGCCTCCAACTTCGGTTGGGGCCAGGAATGCTTCGTCGATGAGCTGGCGCATCTGGCAAAAAAGGACCCGTTGAAAGCACGTCTTGAAATCCTGCCCGACGAGCGCTTCAAAAAAGTGCTTGAAACGCTGGCCGAAAAGGCAAATTGGGAGGAGAAGCTTCCGGCGGGCAGCGGCAAGGGAATCGCAGTCTTCAAATCGTTCGGCAGTATTTCGGCCTGCTGCATCACCGTATCTAAAAAGGATTCGGGGGTGAAAATTGACAAAGTAGTCTCGGTGATCGACTGCGGTTATTATGTAAATCCAGACAATGTCAAGGCGCAAACTGAGGGTAACATCGTCATGGGTATCACCGCCGCTATCAAGGATGGTATTACATTCACCAATGGCATTTGTGATCAGAGCAATTACCACCAATTCAATATTATGCGCATCAACGAAGCTCCGGCTATGGAAATCCACATTGTCGATAGTGGCGCTGTGCCTGGCGGAGTGGGAGAGCCGGGGCTGCCGCCAGTTGCGCCTGCATTGGGTAATGCGATTTTCGCAGCGACCGGTAAGCGGCTTAGAAAACTGCCATTTGATATAAACAATATTGCCTGAGACGATGGCCTATGAAGAGCGAATAGCTGACCGTATCCGTGAAGCTTTGGCCAATCACCCCCTGGCTGCCCAGCACCTGGTGGAGGAGAAAACCCTCTTCCAGGGGTTGGCTTTTATGGTCGACGATAAGTTATGCATCTGCGTTAGAAACGACGTATTACTATGCCGGATCGGCCCCGATGTGTATGATGCTGCCCTTGAAATGGCCGGCGTCGAGCCAATGATCATGAACGGTCGGGTGGCGAAAGGCTATGTGTACGTAAGTCCGCAGGGTTATGCTTCCCGGGAGGCTTTTGATTCTTGGGTGGTTAAATGCCTGGAATTTAATAAAGTGGCCAAGTCTTCCAAAAAGAAGAAGTAATGCAGGAGTTGTTGGTCAGTAGAAAATACCAGTTAGAAAAGTTTCCTGGAAAGGGCGGCTGGACCTACGTAGTTATCTCCGAAATCCCGCAAAACGCCAAGCGTAAGTTCGGAATGGTGAAAGTCAAAGGACGCATCGATGATTATGAGCTGTTGGGCTATAATCTGATGCCGATGGGGACCGGGCAACTTTTCCTTCCGGTTAAGGCTGAAATTCGAAAGAAAATAAGAAAAAAAGAGGGAGATTGGGTGACTGTCGAGCTCTATGCCGATGATTCCGCTTTAAATATTCCCCAGGAGCTCATCGATTGCCTTAAAGACGAGCCCAAAGCTTACACAAACTTTATCAAGCTCAGTGAAGGCGCCCAAAAAGAATACCGGGATTGGGTCTACTCCGCCAAAAAGGACGAAACCAAGGTCTTGCGTATCGCAAAAATGATCGATATGCTGCTGGAGGGCAGGCGCCTTACTGGTGATCAGCCAATTTAGACGAATACACGCAGCCAAAAATCCCTACCCAGATTGATGGATAGGGATTTTTACTTTCAATCGATGGATTATTCAGCGCCGTCTGTTTTAGCTCTCTGAACAGCGTAGCCCCCTATCTTATGGCCGGTTGCCAGGCCTACTTCACAGTCGAAGCGGTAGTGAATCAGACCATAGATCCGCGATACCGATGCTTCGGAAGCCATATCATCAACTTCCTTCTTTTTGTCTGGGAAGATGTGCGCCAGCACTTCGGCAGCTGCGCCAGAGAATGTGGAGTGCCCCGAGGTGTAGGAAGGGAAGTTAGGCAATCCCACAGAGGTTTTAATTTTGCTGCTCATTTGGTTTGGACGCGGGTAGTAGTAGTAATACTTCACATCCCAGCAGCAAATTCCAGCATCTTGCATAGTCGTTCCCAACAACGCCAGCGTACGGGCAGTACGCACCTCGCTGTATTTGTTTTCGTGGCATAATTGTGCGCCTTTTCTGTGCCAGTGGCCGGGCGGGGTATAGCTGCCAACGCCGTCAGACCAGAAGCTGGCGATCCGGGCTTGCTCGCGGGTTTGGTTCTTGGCGATATCGAGCAGTTCGTTCAGGTCTTTCTGGTAGGCCGGGCTTCCGATCACCGGAGGTGCCTCAGGGCGAAGCGCAACTACTGTGGCCGAGTCAAAATTCCAGGTTTTTACAAAGCCATAGGTAGGTAGCATCGGCGGGCGAGGTGGGAATTCCTGGCTTACCCATGGTTCGGTAACGCCTATTTTGCGCGCATTTGCGATCATGGCGGCAGTTTGTGCCTGGTTGTTAGCAGCTCCCATTTTGTCTGTTTTGGCTCGGGCCATGATTTTTGAGCCAACTGCTTTGCCCAGATCCGAACCAGCCAGGATATCGCTTTCCACATTCATTCCTGCCGATATTCTGCTTTGCTTATGTTCTGCCAGTTTGGCGTCCAGATACGGTACTTCGCCGGGAAACATCGCTTTGAGAATAACACAGGAAACTTCGGCAACCACTGCATCTTCGGAGGGATACGAGGGAAGCTCGCTGACGGGAAGCAGCGTTTTGATGGAAGCGTCGTTTTTAGACGGAGCCTTGCGGCTGTATTTGAACTTGTAATTCCATGCCGCCACCAGCGCGTCATATTGTGCTACGCTCAGGTATGCCAGCGCGCGTGCCGTGTAAGGCGGGTTGGCGAACGGAAATTTGGGGTCTTTCAATGGGTTGGCAGCGTCGGGGACGGGATATTTCCCTTCTGCATTGGAGGCAGGAGGGGTATTATAGCGCGCAGCTAGTTCACGCGCTATTTCGTTCCAGCGGTAAACGGCCCCAGCTCCCCAATAGTTGATTTGATCACGTTGCTGCGGGGTAACCGCCTCTGTCGCTTGTTTTAATTTTTGCAGCTCTGCTTTGTATTCAGCCGAGGTTGCTTCCTTGGGTTCGGCAACAGCGATTTCACCGGATGAGGCGAGTACATAAGGCTTCCAGGTCCCCGCTTTTTCATCCAGGCTGGAAGGAGTATTGATACCTGCGGTCGGTTCGTCTACCGTCTTCGAACAGGACCACAGCAACATCACCGCCATAGCGGGCATGGCAAGCCGGGTGAGTGATTGCCGGAGGGAGATATAATTGATTTTCATTTGTTTCTGTCAGAGATATTAGTTTTTAGCTTCTTTGGCGTAACGAAATTGGTAAAGCACTCCCAGCGTAAAGGAGGTGCTCTGACCAACGTTCTGCCCGTCGATCACATGCGCGGCGCGCGCATTGACACCGATGTTTTTAGGCTGAAATTTGGCATAAACCCCAACTACGGTCGATTTCATATTGTTGGTCGGGAAGGGCATGTCATTGCGGCGAATGTTATCGCCTCCATCACAGGCGCCATACTCTACGAACGCTTCGGCCTGGATGGCTTTTTTAAGATAGCCCAATCTTGCCGAAGCGTCATAGGCATTCGGAACGGATACTTTGCTGGTATTATATAATTTGTCGCCGGCTTGATAGGAATCGCGGTCGATGGTGATTTTGCTTCGGAAAATGTAGGAGCCGGAGGCAGTCAGGTAAATACCGCTCTTGTGGCGGTAGCTGGCAAGAAGCCGGGCGGTGGCCGTTTTGCATTGAAGACCGATGGACATCGGCAGGAAGTCGGGAATATAATCGGAGGCCGGAAGCGAGGCGCCTCCGATGGCGTGTAGGGAGAAGCCTGATTTGTTCAAAAAGCGGTATTTAAGCCAAAGGGAAGCATCCTGAACCCCTTTCTGCCATCTGAGATTACCTGTACTGGCCTGCGTCCAGACGTAGGGCAAAGCCACGATGGCGTTGAAATCTTTGGTAATACCTACGGCCAGCATAGGCATTACGCTTTGCGTCGTATGCGTGCCGATGTTGAGGTTTTCGCGTTTCAGCGAGTTTTCCCAGTACTGGTCCCATGAGCTGTGCGTGTAGGAGACTGCAAGACAGGCGGTTTTTTTGCCCATATAAATGGCGTCATTAGGCATCTGCGCGTATGCGGAGGAGAGAGAGCCGGCCACTGCCAGCAATATGCCGAGCAGGCGCAGCCCTTTTGGGTGTAAAGAACGTATCATAGATTATAAATTAATAGGATAGTGCACTTTATAAAGCGTGCGAAGAGTGTTGCATAGCACTTAACCTATCAGCATGGCTGATGGCAACGTGTTATGAATCAAAAAAGAGCCTAGCAGCGTTCGGGCGGCGGAGATGCCAGCGACGTTTGGTGTGAGAGGTAATGAACTACCATGAAATGGTTGCAGGCCGAAGGCTGTATTTCGTCTGTAATGCTTTCTGCGTAGACGGGCAGTTTCTGGATATTGGGAATGTAAATTTTCAAAAGACTGCTCAACTGTTCCATGGCCTTGCCGTAAGGGCTCTTTGGAACATCAGTCTGTGTGTCGTTGAGAACCTGGATGGCATTGGCGAGCTCAAAAAAATGATCCCGCGCCGCTTCATTGGACTGAAGCGTTACATACAATGTGTCGTCCTGGTGGAGAATGTGGGTAGGATTGTAAAACTGCCCGTCTTGACGAACCAGTCCTTCGATGTTTTCAGTGATTTCCACATTGCCCGAATAGGGGAGCGATGGAAGAAACATTTTCATCACCAATCGCTGTCCAGGCTTGTCAGAAGCTGCAATCTGATAGTCTTTTTCAAAAAAAAGAACAGCAAAGCTAAGCCCAAACATGTTGTAGAGCAGCAATGCAAGTAAGCCTATCGACGCAAGTCTTCTCAATTCTTAAAGAGGATTTATAACCAAATGTAATCATTTTAACTGTATATAAGCAAATGCCTGCTTTAAGATTAACAAGCTCATTTACTGCAATATGTAGTAACCGATGGTTAGTTATATAGGACGAATAGTTTATTTATTTGGATTTCAGGGTCAATGGATAAGCGTTTGGGTAGGCTCGGTGTTATTTGCTGCCAGATTGAAAAGAAGTAGTGACCGTATATTCGGGCAATGAAGCGCCAGCATTTCAACGCTTGTATGCAACGCATTGCAAAGCTTGGTCCATACGGCATGTGGCGGGAACAAAACTGTCTTTGCACAGCCAAATTCACTATCTTGGCATTCCGATCATCTCATCCTGAATGCCATGCGAACCTACCAATCTTTGCTTGGAGTTGTTAAGAGCAAAAAATGCGTGCTCTTGCTTGTGTTATGCGGGTTCTCCCAACAAAGCTCTTTCAACCAGAAAGATTTTGAAAAACTTCGGCCACTGGTGGGAACCTGGCTGAATAAACGCGCAAGAGGCGACATTTACGAAACCTGGACGCGCAAGCATGAAACCGAGTTTGCCGGCATGAGCTATACGATCTCCAATGCAGATACTACTCCGCTGGAAAAGGTGCGCCTTTACATTCAGGGGACCGAGATTATCTACGCTCCGACAGCCTTCGGACAAAACGACAAGCAGGAAGTGTTATTTAAATTGAAATCTCTGGAAGGCAACCGTTTTGTATTCGAGAATCCATTTCATGATTTTCCCAAACGGATAGTCTACGATTTCAGATCGAATGATTCGCTCTATGCGCACATCGAGGGTGAAGTACAGTCCAGGCAGCGAAGAGTTGATTATCCTTACCGCAGAATACACTAAACTATTTATAACACCATGAAAAGATCAGAGATTGTTCCGATGCCCCCGTTTTTTGACAGATACATCAACCTTGTCGAAGATATTGACCTTTTTGAGGGCTTCGTAGAACACACGCCTGAACATGTATTTGCAGAAACTGAAAAGCTGGTTGCGCTCGGAGACCGGGTTTATGCCGAAGGAAAATGGACCGTCAAAGATATTTTGCAGCACGTGACCGATAACGAGCGGATTATGTCTTACCGGGCGTTGCGCTTTTCAAGAAACGATAAAACACAGCTGCCGGGCTACGACGAGGCGATCCTGGCTGCCAACACCGTTGCCGCACAACGCACCGTCAGTGATCTGATGGAGGAGTTCTCGGAACTTCGCCGGAGCACGATTACCCTTTTTAAAAATATGGACAAAACCATGCTCACACGCATCGGTAATGCAAACCAGACTGAAATATCGCCGCTGGCGCTGGGTTTTGTAATCCTGGGCCATCCCCTTCATCACATGAATGTAATCCGCGACCGGTATTTTCCGCTTCTTTAGACGCCGGCCAACTGATCGAGCGCTTCTTCTACCTTGGTTACCGGCAACTGACAGGCTTTCTCAAAGCAGACATAGATAGCTGTTTTAGCATTAATGTCGGTCCGGTTTAGCAACAGCGGCAGGGTAGAGGAGGTACTTGTTCCCATGACTATTTTGTTGGGGATGAAAAAACGGTCGAAATCTTTGCGCATCGCATCCGCATCTGCGCCTACGATCGCGATCTCGGCTGTCGGCACTGCGCGCTGGCAATATAATGCGGCCCAGTTGGTAACCCATTGCACATCGGCCAGCAGCAGTTTGGTCATTTTGGAAAGCATGTTGTCTGCTATTTCCAGGTAATCGCCGCGGTCGAGCATTTTGCCCAATGTGTAAAGATTATGGGCCATAATCGAGTTGGAGGCTGGAATTACATTATCGAACAGCTCCTTTTTGCGGGCAATAAGCGCCTCGCCGTATGTGTCCGTAAAATGAAAGAAACCTTCGGCCTGGTCAAAGAAGCTGCTTATCGTGTAATCGGCTAATTCCTGTGCTTTGTTCAGCCAGCCTTCTTCGAATGTAATCTGGTAGAGGCCCAAGTAGCCTTCGATGACCGCGGCATAGTCTTCCAGAAATCCCGTCACGGTGGCTACCCCGTTTTTAAAACTATGTTTCAGACGGCTGTCAGTGGTCATTTTCGCGGCAATGAACTGTCCTGTCGCAATAGCCATCTCACGGATTTCCTCGCGGCCCAATGCACGGTAGGAATCAGTCAGCCCCTTGATCAGAAGACCATTCCAGGATGCCAGAATTTTGTCGTCAAGGCCCGGTCTGATCCTTTTGCGGCGCACTTCCGCCAGTTTAGCCAGCGCCTTCTCATACAAGGCGGAAAAATCATCCGTGTAAATGCCGGCCGTCCGTGCCGCGTGCACGACAGGCTCTGTCAAATGCAGGTGGTTGTAGCCGTGCTCCCAGTTACCTTGCCGGGATATGTTGTAAAGTTTTGAAAACCAATCGAAATCTTCTCCCAGCGCAGCTTTGAGCTCGTCCTGGGTCCAGATATAGAATTTACCTTCAATGCCTTCGCTGTCTGCATCCAATGCGGAGAAGAAGCCGCCGTCAGGGCTGCGCATTTCAGTGGCCAGCCATTGGATGGTCTGCTGGATACGGTCTTGGTAAAGCGGATTTTGAGTTAACGAATAGGCTTCCGCATAAATGCTCAATAGTTGCCCGTTATCGTAGAGCATTTTCTCAAAATGCGGTATAAACCAGTCCTCGTCGACCGAATACCGCGCCCAGCCACCGCCAACATGATCGTAAATGCCACCCAGGGCGACGCGGTTCAATGAGAGTTCTACCTGCGCCAGCGCCTCGGGATTCTGGCTGATATCGAAATAACGCAGCAGAAATTTATAGATCGAAGGCATCATAAATTTAGGCGCGCGATCCATGCCGCCTTTTTGGGTATCAAAATGCCGCTGTATCTGCTCGAACATCAGATCCGCATCACCGGTGTTGAAATGAACTGTGGCATTGACCAGGCCATACTTCTGGCTTTCGGAAGCAACCATGTTTTCGACAAAACCTTCCGCCGAGCTTGCCAGCTCCTGGTAATGATTGGTGAATGCCTGATTGATGCTTTTCAAAAGCTGCACCCAGTTTTGGGGCGGTAGGTAGGTAACACCGTAAAAAGGCTTGGTATCCGGCAACAGGAACACATTCAGCGGCCAGCCACCTCGCACGCCCATTGCCTGCACAGCGTCCATGTATACCGCGTCCACGTCCGGCCGCTCTTCGCGGTCGACCTTAATGCAGACGAAATACTGGTTCATCACCTGGGCGATGGGCACTTTTTCGAAGCACTCACGTTCCATCACATGGCACCAGTGGCAGGCCGAATAGCCGATACTGACCAGGATAGGCTTGTTTTCGTTTTTAGCTTTGGACAATGCTTCTTCTCCCCACGGATACCAATCTACCGGATTGTGGGCGTGTTGTAGCAAATAGGGGCTGGTTTGTTGACTGAGTCGGTTCATAACAGTGCTGGCAGTGACTATTGCAGGATCACCACCTTTTTAATAACAGTTCGATTGACGGTGGTAAAACGGGCAAAATATATGCCAGAAGCAAGTTTTGGAAGGGTGATGCTCGTCTTGTTCTCACCGGCGAACGCTTTCAGTTTTTGTTGCAGGACGGTCTGTCCTTTGTTATTGGTCAGTGCAAAATCAACACCTGCTACACCGCCCACACCGGATAGCGAAACGTTGAGCTGCTGCGCTGCCGGATTAGGATAGACATTTACCATGTCAAGCCAAGGCTCAACGCCATTGACAGAATCATTCAGATCGAACTTGCAAAGGAAAACTTCCTTGCCTTTCAGGGTAATGTTGCGTGCCCAATTTTGATAGGAAACAGTAATGGAGGTAGTTGCGCCATCGGCCGCATAGGGATTCTGAGCGGCGATCAGGATGTTCTCGCCTTTTAGAATACCCCTCCAAACCGGGTTTTGCTGCTCCATATTGTCTCGCGCGGACATCGGGATGACAAGCTGGTAATTCCCTTGGAGCATGTCCTTAAACTGCGACAGCCGGTAAAGCCCGTAAATAAAATGCTCGTAGGGCCCGTAGTTTTCCTGCCTTTCAGCCGACAAAAACGGGTTTTCCCAAAGCCAGAGCCCCTTCGCGCCAGCAAAGAAAGGGAAAATCGCGGTAGCCTCGGCCATAAAATTGGTAATCAGCGGAATGTTCGCATCATAGCTGTCGTGTACCCGCAGCCATACAAAGGGAATGATTGGCTTGTCGCTCCATGCCGCATTCGATTCGATGCTGAAGAGCAGATAGGAGAGGTAGTCTTTACCAATGGGGTGGTCGTAGCCGTAATAGTAATACGGGGAGGGCGACAAGAAATCCATCGCATTGTAAAAATTGCCACCGATCTTGCCTGCATTGTCCTGCATCAGATAATGCGTCCGCGCCAGGTTGGTGGTCCAGTCGTGCCAGCTATTGGCCGTAATATTCAGCCAGGTATTGCGAATGGGCACATCACTATAACTGGTCAGCGAGGCCTTTACGCCTTTGGCGCGCAGACGGTTAGCCGCCTCGGTATACCACCAGCGCATGTCGCGCTTGTAGGTGGCCAGAAAATCAGCGTCGGAAAGATTGCGGTACTTTTGAGGGATCTGGGCATTGGACTTCAATGCAAGAATATCGCGGTCTTCACGCTGCATGCGTTCAATGTCCAGGCAGACGACATCGACGCTGGTTACCGTGCTGGCATAATTGTCCCAGTAGCTTCGGTAGGCTGCCGTATCATTGCCCCAGGGGCTTCGCAAGTTGTTGTCTGCCCAGGGCTGGTTGCCACTTGATGTAGCTACCCCGTACCACAGCATTGCCCGCTGGCTGGCGTCAAGTGAGCCGGGCTCCGGACCGCTGAATGCGGCGAGGTGGCTGAAACCATGTTTCAATGGCTGAGATTGCGTATCGCCAAAGCGTGGACCGCTGTAAATCATTTTAAAGGGTAGCGAAAACTCCGGAAATTTGCTCCATTCGATGCTATTGTTGGTTGTTACCGGGTTTAGTACATAATCGGGCTGACAATTCTGGCCGTGAGCGCTTAATGTGGTGAGCAGTACACTCAGAAATGTACTGAAAAAAGCCTTTGAATAGATGTTTGTATAGTATGTCATAAGATTTGACCAGACAAATTCGTTACTTTTGCAATGTCGCCAATTTCATTTTTCCGAGACGCGTAGTCCGAGACTTGCTGGGTCCCGCAGTTGGAACGCAGTACCGGCGCCGAGTAGTTCAGCACAATGCAAATTGCCTTGAAACATAAAATATAATCAACATGAAACGATTACTTCTATTTATCCCAGTCCTGTTTTTATCGCTTTTGGTGATTAGCTGCGGTGACAAAGATAAGAACGAAAACCCTGAGCCGACTGAGAAGAATAAAATACTGGTTAATTATCCTTGGCGTATGTCGGCTGTAACGGATTTATCCGGAAAAGCCATTCCGGATAATCAGCTGGGCACGGACACGAAATATATTTTGAAAATGGACATCCAGTTTCAGCAAAATGCGACAGTGAAGGCATTGGATCAGAATTCGAGTCAGGTGATCAATGGTGGCACATGGTATCTGATCAATGAAGAGAAGGCGCTGGATATCAAAATTGTTGGCTTTTCCGGCGAATTCGGCTTGGAAGAGCTGACCAATAGCAAAATGAGACTGAAAAGTAAAATGCCGATCAATGGAGTCGAGCAGGAGGCTATCATGGTCTTTCAGCCTGTGATCAAGTAACCCGTTGGTATGATATACAATTTATAGCGAAGAGCGGCGGATAAAATCTGCCGCTTTTCTTATTTTGTACAAATTTTTTTGAATGAAAAAGAATATCCCCTCCATCATTAACGCATGGTGTATGTACGACTGGGCAAACTCGGTGCATGCACTAGTCATTGTTTCGAGCATTTTTCCTGTCTATTTCAGTGCCACCGCGCTAAGCGCCTCCGGCACGACGGACGTTAACTTTTTCGGCACTCAGATCAAAAGCTCTGTTCTTTTTTCCTACACGGTTTCAGTCTCGTTTCTGATCACTGCCTTGCTGATCCCTATTTGCACGGCCATCGCCGATTTTACAGGCAAAAAGAAGCGGTTCATGCAGTTTTTCTGTTATACCGGCGCTGTGAGTTGTATGCTGCTGTATTTTTTTACGAAAGAAACCCTGATTTCGGCTGTATTCCTCTTTGGCCTGAGCCTGATCGGATGGAGCGGCAGCATTGTCTTTTACGATTCTTATCTGCCTGAGATCGCAACCGAGGACCGTTTCGATAAGTATAGCGCCCGTGGTTTCTCGATGGGATATCTGGGTAGTGTATTGTTGTTGCTTTTTAATCTTAGCATGGTTCTCGCTCCGCAGTTTTATGGCATTACCCAGAAATCGCTGCCGGCGCGGATTTCGTTTTTCACCGTGGGACTGTGGTGGATACTGTTTGCCCAAATCCCTTTTTACTACCTGCCTTCGGGCAATGCCGATAAGGAAAGAAGCGGAAATTGGATATTTCATGGGTTTAAGGAACTGCGGAAAGTATACGGGCGTCTTCGCGAGCAGCCTTACCTTGCCAAGTTCCTGAGCGCGTTTTTCATCTACACAATGGGCCTGCGCACGGTCATGTACGTAGCGACGATCTTCGGCGCTACCGAATTGAAACTACCTTCCCAAAGCCTGATCATTACTGTGCTGTTGATCCAACTTGTCGGGATTGCCGGCTCCTATACATTCGCCTGGCTATCAGGTAAAATTGGTAACATTTATGCATTGATGATCGGGGTGGCGATCTGGATAGGTATCTGCACGGGGGCCTATTATACCACCGAGGCCGTGGAGTTTTATATGATTGCCTGCACGGTGGGTATGGTCATGGGCGGCATTCAGTCACTTTCCAGGTCAACGTACTCCAAACTTATCCCTGAAAATGTCGCAGATACTGCCTCCTATTTCAGCTTTTACGATGTGACCGAGAAGCTGGCGATCGTGATCGGAACATTTATCTATGGTACTGTCGAGCACATTACCGGCAGCATGCGTAACAGTATCCTTGCGCTGCTGATTATTTTCGTGATCGGCCTGGCGCTGCTTTACCGGATTCCATCAAGGAAAGTTTACCATTTTGAATTGGATCGTAACAAAAATTAATTTAATATCGCGGCACCAAAGCAGGATGTTAGCTCAGCTGGTTCAGAGCGCCGCCTTGACAGGGCGGAGGTCAGCGGTTCGAACCCGCTACGTCCTACAAAAAGCCCGCATATCGGTTGTTCTAACTTGGTATGCGGGCTCGTCATTTGCAGGTTCCAGCACTCAATAATAAAAGGATCGCCAGATCAGATTTTTATTTGCATCATAACGTAACATCCATTTTTCAGACTTGCCCCCGGGTAGCGTATTGACAAACGAGCCCGAATACGAATCGACGCCGGCATATTTGTCGTGCCAGTTGGCAAAAGAGGCTTCGGGGCTGAAATCCTTAATCGCATCCCACGGAGTAAATTTACTTTTCAATTCGTCAATTTCTGCGGGGAGCAGGTTGGTGGCGAACGATGAAGGCGCATCAAGGTTAGGCCAGCGTTCCAGGAAGGTGAATGAGGGTGACCACACCAGATCGCCATTTTCATTAAAAAGCAGGCTTAGAGTCGTCATGCCATAATACTTCGCGCTAAGCTCATAATATTTCTTGCCGCCGTGAAGGATCCACCCCGTGGCAGATTGAAACTTTAATTCGTTGTTTTGCGACAAAAGATTTTTGCCGGTGGTATTCAGCAATGGCAAAGCGGCAATGGCGGCGGGGTTCGGCTTGTTCCGATCATTCAGGAACTGCTGGATTTTATCTGGTAGATCTTCGGCGCGTTGCGTGCGGTAAAAGTGGTCTAAATGGTCCATAAGCTCCAAAGAACTTCCTTTCACCTTTACGGTGTAGGTCACGCCATTGAGGGTGTAATCGACCAGGTTGAATGCAGGGTAGGCCGGGTTAGACTGGAATATCTCTGTTGCTAGGCGATGATTTGAGAATGTACCTCCCTGCATGGTAGTGCCATTTATCAAAGCTTTTAGCGAATCACCAGGTGTTCCAGCCGCGTACTGGGCTTCCAGGATATCGGTATTATTGGAAATCAAGGAATATGTTTTTCCCTGCTGGCTGAATTTAACCAGAAAAATCTTTCCTTGTTCTAACGCAGAGGGATCAAGTTCGGAGTGGCCGGGATAGCGTTGATCAATTATTGCCCTGATCGAAATGGGCAGAATGCTGGGTTCCGGAACTACGTGGTCCTGCAATGAACAACTTTGTATAATGGCCATTAGCAGTAAGGAAAATACTAGTACGCTTTTTTTCATTTTGTAAGATTTTTAGTCAGTTAACCGTCAGGCACATAAATATAGTTGCGCGAATGGATATATAACCAGAGTTTTATTATTATTTTAAAAAGACAAAATTTGTTTTTACTCAGAATACTGGTTTAGCCTAGGTTTATGTTGGAATTGACAGAGCGCCAGTGGGCGTTATTTGATTATGTGAAGGAAATGCACGGGGAGCAGAAACGTAAATACACCGGCGCGCCCTATTACACCCATTTGCTGAGCGTCGCTGCCAGGGTGGAGCAATATGTACAGCACGGCTACGAGACTGAAATAGCGCTTTGCCATGATCTGATCGAGGACACGGAATGCTCGCTGGCCGATCTTTCCTCCAAACTGATGAGCCTGGGTTATAGTGTAGAAGAGGACGTGGAAATATTGGAGGGAGTCGATGACCTGACTGATAAATACACCCATGAGCGCTACCCCGACCTGAACCGCGCCCAGCGCAAGAAACTTGAAAGTGCGCGCATCATAGCATCCAGACCGGTCGCCCAGACGGTGAAGTATGCCGACATTATTGATAATATAACCTCAGTTATCGAGCATGACCCCGGATTTGCACGGGTATTTGCCCGGGAAATTGACAGTTATCTATGGAAAATCGATAAAGGTAACCAAAAGCTTTATGCCGAATGCTGCCGGGCGTTTAATCAGATAAAAGCGCAGCTTGGCTTGGAAAAGGAAAAAATCGAGCAATAAAAAAGCCTGCGACGTCGGTCGCAGGCTCTGATTTATCTTCAAACGAGAGGCTATTAAAGCGTCCGTTTCACTTCACGTAGCTCGAAACTTTCGATGATATCGCCGATTTCGATGTCGTTGTAGTTTTTAACGCTCAAACCACATTCGTAACCGTTCCGTACTTCCTGGACATCGTCCTTATAACGTTTCAGTGAGTCGATCTCACCGGTGTAAAGTACGATACCGTCTCGCACGACGCGAATCTTATTGTTACGCTTCACATATCCATCCGTTACATAGCAACCAGCAATGGTACCGATGCGGCTGATCTTGAAGACTTCGCGGATTTCGATGTTTCCGGTGATAATCTCTTCGATCGTTGGTGCCAACATACCAGTCATCGCATCTTTGATCTCTTCGATCGCCTGGTAAATTACCGAATAATGGCGGATCTCGATCTGATCCTGCTCAGCCATTTTCTTGGCATTCGAAGAAGGACGAACCTGGAATCCGACGATGATTGCATCGGAAGCAATCGCAAGGTTGACATCGGATTCAGAAATCTGACCCACGGCCTTGTGAATGATATTTACCTGAACTTCCGAAGTAGAAAGTTGCAGCAATGAATCCGAAAGTGCTTCTACGGAGCCATCCACGTCACCTTTTACGATCAGGTTCAACTCGCGGAAGGTACCGATCGCCTTACGACGGCCGATCTCCTCAAGGGTAATGTGCTTGCGTGTCCGGATCGATTGCTCGCGCTGAATCTGCTCACGTTTGGTGGCGATATCACGGGCGTCACGCTCGTTTTCAAAGACGTTGAACCGGTCGCCTGCCTGTGGCGCGCCGTTAAGACCAAGCAACTGTACCGGTGTGGAAGGGCCTGCTGTTTTGAGCTTTTTCCCAAGGTAATCCGTCATTGCTTTTACTTTACCGAAATGCGCGCCAGCCAGCACTACATCACCTACCTTCAATGTACCGGTTTGAACCAGAATGGTAGTCACGTAGCCGCGTCCCTTATCAAGGGAAGCTTCTACGACTGTACCCATCGCGCGGCGGTTAGGATTTGCTTTCAATTCCAGCAACTCTGCTTCCAGCAATACTTTTTCAAGCAGCTCGTCGATACCCAGACCCGATTTGGAAGAAATTTCCTGGGTCTGGTATTTTCCACCCCATTCTTCTACCAGAAGGTTCATGTTAGCCAGCTCTTCGCGAATCTTTTCGGTGTTAGCCCCTGCTTTATCTACCTTACTGAATGCAAATACGATCGGTACACCGGCAACCTGCGCGTGGTTGATGGCCTCGCGGGTCTGCGGCATAACGCTGTCGTCGGCTGCGATCACGATGATTACCACATCGGTCACTTTCGCTCCACGGGCACGCATCGCTGTAAATGCTTCGTGACCTGGTGTATCCAGAAATGTTACTTGCTTGCCGGTTTTGGTTTTTACGCTGTAAGCCCCAATATGCTGGGTAATACCTCCGGCCTCGCCACTTGCTACGTTTTCCTGACGGATGTAGTCAAGCAGCGATGTTTTACCATGGTCAACGTGACCCATGATCGTTACAATCGGCGCTCTTTCTTGCAGGCTTGCCTCGTCGTCGACCTCTTCCTGAACATCGTTCTGAACTTCTTCTTCGGCAGAAATAAAGGCTACTTCAAAGCCAAACTCATCGGCAATGAAAGTAATGGCTTCTGCGTCCAGGCGCTGGTTGATCGATACGAACATACCCATGCTCATACAAACCGAGATTACCTCCTGAACTGTTACGTCCATCAGCGAGGCCAGGTCGTTCGCAGATACGAACTCGGTAACGCGCAATACTTTTGTTTCTTCGTCTCCGAAGCCGTTTGGATCGTTCTGATCTCCACGGTCACGTCGGCGGTTGCCTTTTCCTCTGGCCATACCTTTGGTGTTACCACCACCCATACGTGCCATAGTGGCCTTGATATTGTCGGAGACCTCCTTGTCGGAAACCTCCTCGCGGCGGCCGCCTCTTCGGTTATTGTTGCTGTTATTACCGCTGCGGTTGCCCTGTCCTTGTTGTGCAGGTCTGGACTGTCCGCCAGTTTGCGGGGTGCCGCCCTGCGAGGTATTTCCCGGAGTATTTGGACGGGCCCGGTTTGCGTCGGTGCCGGTCGTAGTACCCGGGGTGCTACCAGCATTTGGAGTTGCACTGGCATCGACTGGCCGGTTTTCTCCGGGCGCAGCAGCTCCGTCACGGATTCTCTTTCTTTTTCTACGGCGTTTTTTGTCAGCGGCAGTGTCGCTGGAAGCCACCGGATCTTTCTTTTTATTAGACGGTAGTTCGATTTTTCCAACTACTCTTAACCCTCTGAGTTGTTCACCACGGGCCTCGATCAGCTCGGATTCACCCGATGGCTGCTCTTCGACTGTACTGCTGGCTTGTGGCGCAACAGGAGCAGGGGAGGCCTCCGATGGTTTTTCTGCAACCGGCGCTGTTTCTTTCGGTTCAACCGGCGCTGGCTTGCTTTCTTCGGGCTCTACCTTACGCGGCTCTTCTTTGGTTGGTGTCTCGGCAACCGGAGCGGCCGGTGCAGCAGGGGTTTCTTTCACAGGAGCCTCAGCAGGAACTTCCTTAACAGGTTCGGGCTGAATGGCTACCGGTTTGATTTCTTCTTTTTCCACCGGTGCTGGCTCGGCTTTAGGCGTCTCGGCCACTACCTCTTTTGGAGCTTCCGCTTTAGGTTGTTCCTCGGTAGCAGGCTGTGGCACGGGGCGTTTGGCATCCAGGTCAATTTTGCCCACAACCTTAATACCAGGTAGTTTATTTTCAAAAGCAGGTTGTGGCTCGGTCGCGGAAGGTTTTTCTTCCACAACGGGCTTTTCGTCCGCTTTCGGTGTATTTCGGAAATAAAGAATTCCCTCAACATCGCTTTTCACCTTGTCTTCCTTAACCTCAACCGGGGCTTCCACAGCGGGAGCAGCCGGTCTTTGCGTCAGGGATGATCTCAGCTCATTCGATTTGAAGTCCTTGGCAAGAAACTCGATTTGATCGGCATTAATTTTGGTATTCGGATTACTTTCCACCTTATACCCCTTGGCAGACAGATGATCCACGATCGTAGTAATACCCACGTTGAGGATCCGTGCCACTTGGCTAAGGCGCATCATTTTATCTTCTGCCATATTAGCAATTTAGTAGAATAAGGTTTTGCACTGATTGTGGAGCTGTTTTGCTCAGCTCCACGAGTTAATATTATTCAAATTCTTTCCGCAGGATATCGAGTACTTCCTCGACAGTCGCTTCTTCAAGGTCGGTCCTTCTTACCAGCTCCTCTTTGCTTAGAGCCAAAACGCTTTTCGCTGTATCAAGACCGATTTTGTGCAGTTCGTCGATGATCCATTCATCGATCTCATCCGAGAATTCGGTCAAATCGACATCTTCATCGTTTTGTTCTTCGATATCGCGGAACACATCGATTTCCATCCCTACCAGTTTTCCTGCCAGCTTGATATTCTGTCCGCCTTTACCGATTGCCAGTGATACCTGGTCTGGTTTGAGGAAAACGGATACGCGCTTGGCGTCGCGATCGATTTGCATCGAGCTTACTTTCGCAGGGCTCAATGCGCGGCTGATCAGCAGCTCAAGATTGTCGGTGTAGTTGATAACGTCTATGTTTTCGTTACCCAGTTCACGTACAATGGAATGGATACGTGAGCCTTTCATACCTACGCATGCGCCTACCGGGTCGATCCTGTCGTCGTATGATTCGACGGCAACTTTGGCACGCTCCCCTGGTTCACGAACAACTTTACGGACAGAAATGATTCCATCATAGATTTCGGGGATCTCCACTTCGAAGAGCCTTTCCAGGAATACCGGCGAAGTTCTCGACAATGTAATCTTGGGAGAGCCGTTATTCATTTCCACTTTATGGATGACCGACTTAACGGATTCACCTTTACGGAAACGATCTTTGGAAATCTGCTCGGTGCGTGGAAGTGAAAGCTCGTTGCCTTCCGAATCCACAATGATTACCTCATGTCTCAAAGTCTGGTACACCTCACCGGTGATCATTTCGCCTACCTGATCTTTGTATTTCTCATACATGATCTCTTTTTCCATATCCTTGATCTTCTGGATCAGGGTCTGGCGTGCGGTTTGCACCAGGCGGCGACCGAATTCAACCAGTTTTACTTCTTCGGCAACTTCTTCACCAACTTCGAAGTCGCTCTGGATCTTACGGGCTTCGGCAAGTGGTATTTTGTTATATTCCCAAATATCCTCAGAGTTATCGTCGACGATTTCACGGGTACGCCACATTTCAAGGTCACCGCTTTCGGGGTTGATGATCACATCAAAATTATCATCGGTGCCATATTTTTTGCGAATCATTGTACGAAATACCTCTTCCAAAACACTGATCATCGTTGGACGATCGATGTTCTTAGAGCTTGCGAACTCCGCGAATGACTCAATTAATATTCCGCTATCCATTGCTATGTTAAAGAATATTTGCTGATACTAAGTTATACATATTATATAATTGATCACAACCGGAAAATGCGAATCCGGGCTTGTGAGTCTATTTAAATGAGATTTCGATCATCGCCTTGGAAATCTCATCCAGGCTGATCGTCCGAACCAGCGACGCCTCGTCTACCGGTGTTTTCGGTTTCTTTTTGGGGGCGGGCAACTGGATGGTAATGCTTTCATCAGCGGCATCAGTCAGGTTGCCTTGCAGGACTTCACCGGTTTTCAATGTGATTTTCAGGTTCCGGCCCACATTTTTCCTGTACTGGCGTGGCAACACCAATGGCTGATCCAGGCCAGGGGAAGAAACTTCCAACGTGTAAGCGTCTGTGAAAACTTCCAGCTCTTCAAGCTGTTTGGCGAGCCTGCGGCTGATGGAGGTGCATTGCTGAATGGTAATGCCTTCGTCGCTGTCCACAAGGATGGTTACTTTCTGACTTGCCTTAGAAGGTTTGAAAACGATGTCTATCAAAAAACAGTCACCATCTTCCAGAAGCGGGGCCAGCAAAACTTCTAAATGTTCCTTTACGGTCATGTATAAGCTATACAAATAAAAAAGGGGATTAAACCCCCTCAATCAATCGATCAAAATAGAATAGGATGCAAATATAATTTTTTTTTATCATTTCTACAAACATTCCGGGATGTCTTCCAAATCCGCATCCTTCGCCTATTTTTGCAAAAAATGCTATTCTGAATCAATGAAGGGGATCAAGAAGTTACTGTGGGTTTTGTATCAATGCTTTGCTTTTTATACCCTGCTGATTTACACGCTGATACTGTGGGTGCCGTCCGACGGTTGGGTAGCCGGGTTTATGATGATGTCCTTCCCCCTGGTGGTGGCGATTCATTTGATCTCGGTGCCCATATGGTTTGTCGTGGAAAGGAAAAAGGCCATTCTGCCGCTTATCATGTTTGCTATTGCGGGTTTATTTCTTTCAAGAACATACGCGTTTGGCGGCTCGGGGGATCAAGATACAGTAACTGGTGAAAAACAGAAATTTTCGGTAATGAGCTACAACGTCCATGTATTCCAGAAGTTTTCAGAATGGTGGAAGGGAGACGGACGAGAAGAAATAAGGGATATGAAAGCATGGATCGGAAATAGTGGAGCCGATGTGCTTTGCATGCCTGAGTATTACGATGAAGATGAAACGGTTTTTGATTCGGGAAATTACCTCAGTAAAAAAGGATACAAACATGCCGCTTATTTTCACAGGCGGAAGTTCGGGAAGTCGTATTGGGGACTTGCGATACTCTCAAAATTACCCATTGTAGCTTCTCGCGATACGGTTTTTGAAGCGCAGAACGGGATGGTGCAGGCAGATGTCAAGGTTGGGAAGGATACCATACGTATTATAGGCCTTCATTTGTATTCGATGACGCTGGGTTTAAGCAAACTGGTCGAGCAAAAAGAAATGGATGGAATTGAAGCCGAAAGCCGGGTCACGCTCAGAAAGATGAAAAACGGGTTTCAGCAAAGGGCCGAAGAATTTACTGTTTTGCAGGACTGGATTAAAACCTCGCCATATCCGGTACTGGTTTGCGGGGATTTTAACGAAGTGCCTTACAGCTATATCTACGGAAAGCTTCGAAAATCACTTAAAAACAGTTTCGAGGAAAAGGGGCAGGGGTTTGGCTTTTCCTTCAACCATTTGCCTTACTTTATTCGCATAGATCATCAGTTCTACGATGACAACCGCCTTTCTGTGCACGATTTCACCACCTATTCCAAAATTAAGTATTCGGATCACTATCCGATTATGGGTACTTACTCCTTCAAATAAAAAGAGGCTCCCGGGAGCCTCTTTGACTAGTATTTTATGCCCAAACTATCGAGCTCCCGTGAGGTGATCGTAGGAGGGAAGACGCCCCGATCGAGCTTTTGCTTAACTAGCGCGCCGGTTTTTGCAGCCTCTTGCTCTGTTACAAACCCATTGATGCCCGGCACTCCGGGAATAACCTTCTGCTCGATTACCAGGGTAGTGTCCTTACGGATGTGGTAGCCCCAACCATGCTCTCCCCTGATTGTTTCAACCTTGAAACGAGAAAGGCCTTCGCCGCCCTGATTTGCCATTTGTCCCTTGAAGAACAGAAAGTAAATTGCTGCCGCGAAGGCCAGTATACCTATGATCAGGATTCTGCTGTTTCCGCGGATCACAGATCGTCATCAGTGTTGATTGCCTGCGTAGGATCGAAGCCCCAGAAGTCGTCTGTTCCGTTGCCTTGGCCCAGTGAGCTACCCGTTCCGAGATAACCGATCTTGCCTACAACGAACGCGCCTGCAAACCCTCTCTGATTAGGGAAGGGAGCTCTTTCGATCCAGCTGTTAGCGCCTGGATCATACTCCCAAACGTCGGACCTGCCTTTTCCGCCAACGATATAAGCTTTTCCGTCGATCACGAATGCCGAGCCGTAAGAACGTGCCGGGAATGCATCCTGGTCGAATCCGGTCGCGAAATCGACACGGGTCCAGTTGCCTGCGCCGCCGTTACCTGCCGGGTCGAAGCTGTAAATATCCTTGAAAGATGTTTGGGCGTTGCTTTCGCCGAAGCCTACATAAGCTTTTGTGCCAACGGTGAATGAAATGGCGCCGGTTCTTTTACCACCTTTGAATGTGGCCATTTCCGTCCATTTGTCGTTAGTAGGATTATATTCGTAAAAATCCTGGAAGTAGTTGCTAGCGTTGAAGCCGAGGCCTACGTACGCCCTGTCGTTTACCACGAAAGAAGTAGCAAACTGACGGGGACCACCGCCGAAGTCTGCGATTGCATCCCATTTGTTGGTAGCAGGATCGTATTCATAAAAATCTTTTTTGTAGCCATTGTCGACGGTCGACGCGTCATAGCCGCCGCCTACATAAGCTTTACCTTTCAGCACGAACGCCGTAGCGTTGTTGCGGCCAGTTCCGGGGAATGGTGTTATTTGTGACCAGGTTTGTCTTTCGGCATTGTAAGCCCAAAAATCTTTTACCCGGGCAATTGTTTCATTTGTATAACCAGTACCAATGTAACCTACGTTACCGATCACAAAACTCACCGCATTGGTCCGGATCGATCCTCCGAAGTTTGGCAGGTCCTTTCTGAACCAGTTTCCGAGTTTTTCGGTCTCATCATCCTTGTTACAGCTCATCTGTACCAACGCGGTAGAAGCGACTAGAAGGGCTAACGAAGTCTTTTTTAAGGTATTAAACATGAAATTATTGTTTGACGAATTGTTACAAATGAGTAATGAGAATTATTGATTGTTTTGGTTGGAGGCCGGTCCTCAAGCGATACGACAAGCTCATCCGTAACCTAAATTTTTTGCAAACATAACATCTTGATACTGCTAAGTAAAATAATCAGAAATTTTTTGTCCAAAACTTTAATCAGTCAGTTACTTTCAACGCGTATCGGGTTACAATGTTGCGCCGGTACGACTAACTGCCAGGTCCAGGATGCATTCCAACCGTCAAAGGTTTGAAATAGTCTTCTCACTTTTACGTTTCTTGACAGGTCTGCCACTTTTCGAGGGCTTGCGGCGTAACAGTTGAAAGGCCTTTGCTTTACTCTTACGTATGCACCGTGTTATTTGTTGCAAACAGGATTTTACTTTCTTATTTGTTCTAATTCGTCGAATCATGTTGTAATTAAGAATGCAACTGATATTTTTGCACTTTTTACTGTTCTTGCTCTAAATGAAATTTCAGTCTTATTCCCTCGGGAAGTCGTCAATAGTCTATAAGCTTCTAATCATAGTTGGATTTGCGTTTTCGCTCGCAGCATGTGAGTGGGGTGATGAGATCGAATCCCTGGCGCAACCCGATCCTGACGATTTTGCCGTGTTAAGTACCGATACTGTTACCATCAAGCTTTCCACGATCGGTACGGATTCGCTGATGACCGGCGCGGCCTCACGGATGCTCTTGGGTACCTACAAGGATCCCTATTTTGGTAAGGTAAGGACGATGAGCTTTTTTCAGCCGACTCTGAATGGCGGGCTGAGTTTAGCGCAGGAAGCCGAGTATGATTCGCTGATACTGTCGCTGAGATACGATAATTCTTACAGCTATGGCGATACGACCAAGCCGATGAATCTGACGGTTCATAAACTGCTTAAGGATATTACCGATATTCCTTCCGGCAGTGCTTACTGGAACCACAACTCGACTCCCTATGAGCCTGCATCGATCGGAAAGATAACGATTGTGTCAAGGCCTACTACTACCGCGCTTTTAAGAATCCGGCTTTCAGACGCACTCGGGAAGCAGGTTTTTGAAATGGCGAAAAATAATCAGTTGACTTCCAATGCCGACTGGATCAACCTAGTAAAAGGATTGGTCGTAGTGCCCGCGGCGACCGATAACGGCCCCATCATCGGGTTTAAATGGAACATCGACAGCACTTCCGTGCAGCTTCATTACCATACCCCTTTGGTAAGCGAGTTCAAAAAGGATTCGACCATATTTAAAGTTACCGCAAACTATAATCAGACAATAGCTGATCCTGCTGGAACACAGCTTGCGAAAATGCCGGACAACACACGCCGTTCGCTGCCATCCTCGCAATCAGGGAATATGGCATTCATGCAGGCGGGAACTGGTATTATGCTACGTGTCGATCTGCCTTACCTGCGCAATCTTAAGTACACGCAGTATACAGCTATCAACAAGGCTTATTTGCGGGTTAAACCCTTACGAGCCTCAGTTACCGATGCCTTCAGGGTTCCGCGCGTGCTTTATCTATACAGGCTTGATAAGAATAACCAGTTTTATACAGATGGCAATGGGGCGCCTCTGCCGGTGACGTTGCTCGGCACAGAGGGCGGAGTGAGCAGCATTTATTTCAATGATTTGATTAAGAACGAGCAGTATTACCGTTTCGATATCAGCTCTTTTGCCACTGAAATAATGGTCTCAGAAACCAATGATATCGGTGGTTTTATTATCCGCAGCAGTCCATTCGGTTCAAGCGGGACTTTCCGTGATGCGGGTAGCGAATTCGCCCGTAGTGTCGACCGCCTAGTGGTAGGAGACCAGTTGAATGCTGACAAAGGTGTTGAACTTGAACTGTATTACACCAAGGTCAAACCTAAATAGTATTTAAGATTAGTAGAGGGAAGGGGCAGGCAGCAATGCTTGCCCCTTCTTTGCTTACATGACCACGCCATTCTTGGGTAGTATCTTCTCAGGGATCTTATCAGCCCCGATCAGTTGCAGCAGGTTAATCTCAATACTGCGCGACAGGGAGGTCATGGGAATGTCGTTGGGCCCGTTCTCGAACGGGTTTTGCATAATATAGGCGATCCATTCCATGTAAAAGAACAGGAAGGAAATCGTGAACGTAATCGGAATGGCAATGCGGCCGATGCTTTCGACCAGGCCCATTGGAAGTACCAGTGTGAAGATAAATATCACCAGGTGCACAAAAAAGGCATATTGGGTAGGAAAAATCGTATTCTTGATCCGCTCACATTTTCCCATCGCATCGCAAAGTCTGCGCAACGTGTCGTCAAGGTTCTGATAGAGCAGCGTCTTGATTTGACCCGAATCGTGTAGTGAAGCTACCTTGAACTGGATCAGGTTCAGTATGGCGTTGGGGATATTGTCTTGTGCGCTCACATACTGGTGCTCTTCGGTAGTCAGGTGCAGATCCGCATACACAAGTACTTGCGTGCGGCGTAACGAGTTGGCCAGCGAATAGCACCAGGCGATTTGTAAATGGGCGATGTTGGAGACTAGTTCGTCTTTTTCTTTTGAAGGCGCTTCGATAAAGGCCATTGCCTGGCGAACCAGCGTGCGGCTATCGTTGACGATCTCGCCCCAATTTTTGCGGGCTTCCCACCAGCGGTCGTAGGCCGAGTTGGTCCTAAAACCCAGCAACAGAGAAAGCGCTGTGCCGAGAATAGTAGTGATGGAAATAGGAAAGGAAAGAAAGTGCCAGTTCTGATGACTGAAAAGGTAAAAAACCAGTGTTGCGTAAGCAGTTACAGCAACGACGCCCACCCAAATACCTTTGAGCAGGCGCCAGATCGAAAAGACCTCTTTAACGTACATAAATTTTTATAATAAGTTCTGTGCCAAAATATAAAAAAGCGGGCCATAGTAATGCCTATGACCCGCTTTTTAAAATAAAACAATATACGCTTAATGCGAAGGTGCGTCGGCGATGTTGCCAGGCCTTGCAGGTTGTTGTCCCTTCTTGCCGGTCGCCAGCTTTTCGATAGCCACAAATAATACAGGCACCACAAAAATCGCCAGCGAGGTAGCGGCAAGCATACCACCAAATACTGTCCAGCCGATGGTTTTTCGCGACTCGGCCGCCGCGCCGCTTGCAAACGCCAGCGGAAGTACGCCCAGGATGAATGCCAGCGAGGTCATAATGATAGGCCTCAAACGAAGTTGCACCGCTTCCAGCGTCGCTTTGACGAGCTCCATACCGTTGTCAACCCGCTCCTTGGCGAATTCGACAATCAGGATCGCGTTTTTGGCCGCAAGACCAATCAGGGTAATCAAACCGATCTGCGCGTAAATGTTGTTGGACAAATTCGGCAGGAATGTCAGCGTCAGGATCGAGCCGAATGCCCCGATGGGTACTGCGAAAAGCACAGAGAACGGTATCGACCAGCTTTCGTAGAGCGCTGCCAGAAACAGGAACACGAATACGATAGAAATTGCAAAAATCGTGGTTGTACTGTCACCCGCTTTAATCTCCTCACTACTCATACCTGAAAACTCGTAGGCGTAACCCGCCGGCAGTTTGGCCGCTTCCTCGCGCAACGCGGTGATCGCCTGACCACTACTGAAACCAGGCTTAGGCGTTCCGTTGATCTCCACTGAGCGGTAAATGTTGTAGTGGGAAATCAATGCAGGGTTTTCTACCACCCGGGATGTAACCAATGCGCTGAGTGGCACCATGTTACCTGCCCTGTTTCTGACGTAAAACTTCTGGATTTTATCCAGCGAGGAGCGGAAACTGCTGTCGGCCTGAACCATCACGCGGAAGTTACGGCCATAAAGGTTGAAGTCGTTGACATAACTACTACCCAGAAGCGTGGACAGGGAATTAAACACGTCATTGACCTGCACGCCGAGCTTCTTGGTTTTGTCACGGTCTACATCAATCTGATAGCTTGGCGTCCTCGCATTGAAAAATGTGTAGGCCATCGCAATTTCAGGGCGTTTGTTTACCCTTCCTAAAAACTCGCGGGCAACCGCTTCGAATTGCTGGATATTGTCAGTGCTCGTTGATTGCTGCAACTGGAATGTGAAACCTGAGGTCGCTCCAAGACCTGGGATCGCCGGAGGGGCAATCGCAAGTACACGGGCTTCCTTAATGTCGGCCGTACGTTTCTGGATTTCCTTAATTACGGCCTGCACATGGTGCTCGGCCCCTTTGCGGTCGGCCCATGGGTGAAGGCTCACAAACATGGTACCCACGTTGGATTTGTTTGAAAAGCTGATCACGTTCAGACCGGCAAGGCCGCCGACTACTTTTACTTCCGGAATGGAGGAAACCCGCGACATGATGTCTTTGATCATCGCCACGTTGCGTGTGGTCGAAGTAGCTTCCTGCATTTCATAGGTAACGAAAAGACGGCCTTCATCTTCCACGGGAATAAAACCCGATGGTTTGTTTTTAAAGAGAAAGAATAGCCCCACAAACAGACAGACCATCATTACCAGCACCAGCGGCGTGGCTTTGATCCATTTGGAAACGCCTCTGGTATATGAGCGTGAAACCCGGTCAAACCAGCGGTTGAAGCGGTCGAAGAATTGTTCAAGAAGGTTCTTCTTATCGTCAGCACCTTTCGAAGGGCGCAGCATGATCGAGCAAAGCGCAGGGGTTAGTGAAAGCGCTACAAATGCAGAAAGCAGAACGGAAACAGCGATCGTGATCGCAAATTGCTGGTAGAGTCGTCCTACGATACCCGGTACGAAACCTACCGGCACAAACACAGCCGCAAGGATCAACGCGATCGCAATAACCGGGCCGGAAATATCCTTCATCGCCTGCTCGGTAGCAGCGCGGGGCGACATTTTCTTCTCATCGATATAGTGCTGCACCGCTTCCACCACCACAATCGCGTCGTCGACAACTATACCGATCGCAAGCACGAAGGCAAAGAGCGTCAGCGTGTTGATCGTAAATCCGAAAGGAATGAAGAATATAAAAGTACCGATCAGAGAAACCGGGATCGCAAGGATCGGGATCAGCGTCGCGCGCCAGTTTTGCAAAAACAAAAACACCACCAGCACGACAAGGATCATCGCCTCGCCAAATGTATGTAGCACCTCCTCGATGGACACTTTCACCACCGATGCAGTTTCAACAGGGATCACGTAATCGATGTCTTTCGGAAAGGTCTTCTTCATTTCGGTCAAGGCCTTCATCACACCTTCGTAGGTGTCAAGCGCGTTTGCACCAGGAGCCTGGTAGATCAATACGAATGCGGCAGGTTTACCACTTACGAATGCATTCACGCCGTAATCGAACTTACCCAGTTCCACGCGTGCTACATCGCGCAGGTATACCACACTACCCTCGTCGGGCGATGAGCGCACGATGATATTTTCAAACTGCTCTTTGGTATTCAGCCGGCTGTTGGTCAGCACGCTGTATTCAAATGCCTGGGCGCCTGGTTGAGGGGTGCCGCCGACGGTTCCGGCCGCGATCTGCAAGTTCTGCTCTGCCAATGCCGCAGAAATGTCCGATGGGGTCATTCTCAGGGTGGCCAGCTTTTCGGGGTTTAGCCAGATACGCATACCAAAGTCATCGGCACGCGAGACGATATCACCCACACCTTTTACGCGTTGAAGTGCGTCTTTAATGTAAATGTTGGCATAGTTACCGATGAACTGCGCATCGTGCGTGCCATTGGGCGAGTATAAGGCCAGCGCGATCATAATGCTCGGTTGGCGTTTGCGGACAGTCAGACCAAGGCGCTTTACCGCATCGGGAAGGGTGGGCTCGGCCACGCTCACGCGGTTCTGTACGTCCAGGGCGGCGATATTGACATCGGTACCAACGTCGAATGTAACGTTAATGCTGCTTTGCCCACTGCTGGTACTGTTACTGGACATGTAGGTCATGCCAGGCACACCGTTGATCTGGGTCTCAATAGGGGTGGTCGTCGTTTGCTCGACCGTCTGCGCGTCGGCACCGGTAAAGTTACCGCTAACAGTTACCGTGGGAGGGGTAACGTCGGGATATTGGGCCACCGGCAGGGTGGTAAGGGCAATGAGCCCCACCAGGACCAGCACCACCGAGGATACTATCGCGGTGACCGGCCTTTTTATAAAAACATCTGCAATCATTTCGTACTGGTTTATGAAATAATAAAAGGGACCGGCTGCTTATTTTTTCTGAGGGCCGCCCGGTTGCGGGCCACCCTGATTGGGTGCGCCTTCCTGCACAACTGCTCCTTCGCGAAGGTTCTGCACACCTTCGACCGCGATTTTCTCGCCTTCTTTAAGGCCGTCTTTAACAATGACATTCGGACCGATGGCCGTACCAAGGACCACTTTGCGCTGGGTGACCTTGCTGCTATCGCCTGCCACGTACACAAAGTACTCGCCCAATTGCTCAGTTACGGCCTTGTAAGGGATCACCACAGATTTTGAACCTGCATTGTTCAGTACCCTGACCGTGCCGCTCATGCCTGCACGGAGCTGGTTGTCCTTGTTGGGGAATATCAGACGGGCCTTGATGCTTCCTGTTTGCGGATCCACGGCCCGGTCGAGCAGTGCGATTTTGCCGTAAGCCGGGTAAACGTCCGTGCCGAATTTGATCGAGAATGTCGAATCGCTCGCCTTTTGGGATTTGAGCAGTGAAGTGAAGCGGTAAATTTCCTTCTGGTCCACATTGAAGTCGACTGCGAGCTGACTATCGGTCGAAACCGTGTTCAGAATGGTCTGGCCCGCTGACACAGGCGCGCCCACCTTCACTGCCGAAATACCGATCACACCATCAAAGGGCGCGGTAACTTTGGTGTAGCGCACGCTGGTTTGGCTTGCTTTAATGCTGGCCTTTGCGGCGTCTACCTGTCTTTTTGCCACTTCCAGAGCAGCGTCTGCATTATCCACAAGCTGTTTGGCCACAGCGTCGTTTTTTTCGAGCTCATGGTAGCGATCCGCATCTTTCTGGGCACGGGCCAGGTTAGCCTCCTGTACATTCAGGGTAGCGACAGCCTGGTCGTAGTTGGCATCGTACAGCTGCGCGTCGATGGTATAAAGCAGCTGGCCTTTGCGCACGCGGGCCCCGTCGGTGAAATGAATGCCGGTAACAAAGCCGGTGACCTGAGGACGCAGCTCGATTTCGTTAAGCGGCACGACCGTTCCCGGGTACTCGTCATAATAGGAGGCCTCTGATGTTGTCACTGCTGTTAAAGTCACCGGAACTGCCGGCGGGGCAGTGGGAGCCTGTTGCTGATCTTTTTTGCCGCACGAGAAGATCATCAATGCAAGCAGGGCGGGGTAGTATTTGGTGGTATTTAAGAACATATCATTAAAATATTTTCTAATGGAAGCTGGTGTTAATGAAGGCCGTAATCCGCGGCCTGCTATTGAATATTGATCTGTCCGAGCGCTTTCTGAACATCGATCTTGCTGGCTAGCACCTGGTATAATGCGTTGTAGTAATTGATGCGCGCCAGTCGAAGGTCGGTTTCGGATGTAACCACTTCCAGATAAGTTTTGATACCCGATTTGTATTGCAGCTGGATCACATCGTACACCTCACGGGCCAGCTCGACATTCTCTTTCTGAGCGAGCAGATTGGTCAAATTGCCCTTGTAGCTGGCCAGTGCGCTCGCGTATTCAGCGTTTACGTTGTTTTGAAGGCCTTTCAGGTCCCAATCCAGGCGTTTGAGCTGCCATTCAGCCTGTTTGGTATTTGCCTTCCTTTTTCCGCCCTGGTAAATGGGTAGTGAGAGGGTCAGCAAACCGAACGAATTGGGATAATTCTTGTTGTAAAGGTCTGAAAACTGGTTATTCTGAAAGTTGAGGTTATAAGCCCCGTTCAGTGAGAGGTTCGGCAAATAGCTCCATTTGTTGTAAGTCAGATTGGCTTCCGCCAGCTTTTTCTGGGTTGCCAGGATCTGGTACTCGATCCGTGTGTTCAGATCGACATTCTGCAACGTGTCTAAGGCTATCTCGCGTTCCATTTGCAAGGTATCATAACTGATTTCCAGCGCTTTGCTCAGGGGATAGCCCATCAGCGTTTTCAGGTATTCCAGTTTGGCTTTTAAGACTTCTTCGTTGCTTTTCTTGTTGGCGCGGGTGTTGTTCAGGGAAATAGTTGCCCGCTTGTAGTCGATCTTGTCGGCAACGCCTGATTTATACTGGTTTTGGGCGTCTTTCAGGCTGCGTTCGAGGCGCAGGATGTCTTCGCTGGCTACTTTGATCTGCTGGGTGGTGGCCAGCACATCGTAGAATGCTTTGGAAACATTCACAGCCAGGTCAGTCTTGTTGTTGACCGTGTTCTGGCTCGCTGCAAAAAGTACATCGCCGCGGGTGCGCCTGGCCAGCAATACGTCCCGGTTGAAGATCTGTTGTGAAAGCGTGAACTGTGCGGCGGAAACGTTGTTAACCCCCAGTTTCACCGGATTACCGGCGATAATGCTGGTCTGAACAATAAAGTTGTGCTGCAAGTTGTAGTTGAAGCCGATCTGCGGGTACCAGTCGGCCAGTTTGGCGCGGACCTGGTTGGCCGTGATCTGCTCGTCGATCAGCGATTGCTGGATCGCTGGCTGGTTTTTTATGGCATAGGCGACCACATCCTGTAAAGTTGCCTGCTCCAAGACCGGCGCTTCCCGGCTACTTTCCTGGATGCCCTGAGCAAGGGCGGTACTGAGCAAATTCAATAAGAGGAATGCCGAGCTAAGCGCCAAACGCGTTGTTTTTTGTGGCTTAGACCAATACTTCATGTAGGTGTTAATTAGAATTTTGAATAGAGATAAAGTGCTTCTGTCTGATGATGAACAGGTTTAATAATTGAAAAAAAGCGTGATAGCAGTCAGCTATCTGTGGCTGGGAACCGGATTTTGACCCCCGAAAAGAAAGGACTGAGCGGCGTAAGCATGGCCAGTAGGTTTAGAGATTATTTTGTAACAATCGGTGACATAATTCATCTGCGTATAAGCAACCCCGTTGTCCGATTGTACTTATTAAGGATTTATCTGAGGGAATAGTTTCCTATGTATTTGAAAAAAATGGGCAACGCACTATCCTTTCTTTAAAATGTGTAATTTTTAAAGAGAATTGTGCTTTGCAGGACATTTCAAGGGCATTTTGTAATGCGTAAAAATTACGCACAGACGTTATTCGAGATCCGCCTGGTGCTGCGGCCATACTTTCTCGATCAGGGCGGCGAAGAGGATCACCAGCACACAGCCGATCAGGTTTAGCCAGAGAAATGCAGTCAGATCTATCACGTAGCTAGCGATCACGAATATCTCACCGATAATGCCTCCCCAGAAAACCGCCCGGCTGCCGATGTTCTTAAAATAAAACGCGACCAGAAATATGCCCAGAATAGTCCCGTAAAAAAGAGAACCCAGGATATTGACCGCCTCGATCATACTTCCCAGCCGCGAAGCGTATTGCGCTACGGCAATGCAGAACACACCCCAGATGACTGTCGCCCAACGCGAAGCGGCCACGTAATTGTGCCCGTTGCCATCCTTACGGATGATCCGCTTGTAAATATCGATGATCGTACAAGAGGCTAGCGAGTTATATGCCGCCGCAACAGAGCCCATCGAGGCCAGTAAAATCACCGCGATGAGCAGGCCCACCATTCCCGCTGGCAGGTAGTCGATCACAAATCGGAGGAAAATGTAGTTCACATCGTTGGTATCGCCGCCGTTGGCTTTGGAGAGCACAGCGGCTGCTTCTTTGCGAACGTCCTTTACTTTTGCTTCCAGTTCGGTAAGGATTCCCCGGGACGCCTCAATGGCCTGCTGGTCGTCCTTTCGAATTGCTTCGGTCAGGGCCATTACCTGGGGCCGCTTTACGGACTGGATCTGTTCATGTTGCTTTTCCAATGCGGCATATTCTGCCGCATACGGGGTCGATCTGACATGATCGGCGGCCGTCTGGTTAAAGAAAAGAGGGGGCGTAGTGAATTGGTAGAATGCAAACACGAGCACTCCCACCAGCAGTATCAAAAACTGCATCGGAATTTTTAGCAGCCCGTTCATGGCAAGCCCGAGCTTGCTTTGGCCTTGCGAGCTGCCGGTCAGAAAACGTCCGACCTGCGATTGGTCGGTACCAAAGTAGGATAGTTGCAGAAAGAACCCGCCGATCAGCCCCGACCAAACATTATATCTGTTGTTCAGGTCAAAAGTAAAGTCGATCAGATTCACTTTGCCCATCTTGCCGGCCACATGTAAAGCGTCAGTGAAAGACACCTGTGCAGGCAGAAACTTGACCACCATCACACCTGCTACGACCATCCCCACCGTAATAATGCCCATTTGCTGCAAGTGGGTGTGCGAAACCGCCCGGGAGCCGCCCAGCGTGGTGTAAAGTATCACAACGCCTCCCGAAATAATATTAGTCCAGGTAATGTCCCAGCCCAGAATGGCAGAAAGGATCAGCGAGGGGGCATAAATGGAAAGGCCCGTCGAGAGCCCGCGTTGCAAAAGGAACAAAAATGAGGTGAGCGCGCGCGTACGCAGGTCGAAGCGGCCTTCGAGGAATTCGTAGGCGGTGAATATTTTGAGCTTGCCGAATTTGGGCACGAATGTCACGCAAAGTACCACCATCGCCAGCGGCAGCCCGAAGTAGAACTGCACAAAGCGCATACCATCGGTATAGGCCTGTCCGGGCGCGGAAAGAAAGGTGATCGCGCTTGCCTGGGTGGCCATTAGCGACAATGTCACATGGTACCAGGGCATCGATTGACCGGCAAGCAGGAACGAATCCATCGTATGCTTTTCGCGGCTGCGATAGATCCCGTATAATACTACAAAAAGAAGGGTAAACGAAAGAACGATCCAGTCGAGTGTGCTCATTGAAAATGGGTCATAAATAAATAGAAGAGGACAATTTGTAGCGCGAGCATGCCGATCAGCAAAATGTAAAGCTGTTTCCAGCTATTGACAAATGGGGGCAGCCCGTCGCGGTCCTGCGAGCTATTTTCTTTTATGATCATCGTTCGGGTCGAAAGGTTTAGTACTCAAAAATGGCCGGGTATTGTACCACAAGCAAAAGTAGAACGGTTTTAACTTACTTTTAGCATGTAAAAATGTTAACGAAGCGTTAACGGTAGCCATATGGGTAATGGCGCCGGGCAAGACCGAACAGACTAATCGACTAGTTTATAATTATTTATTTTTAGGGAATATTGCAATCCCGAACCAAAACTATCGACTCGCGAAAAACTACCTGGCCTTCCTTCACTTTTTCTGTACCGGTTGTCGGCGATCTGCTCGGAAAGAAACTCCCGCCGACTTCGACAACAGCTATGAGGCCCAGAAGGATTCACCGGTCCGGCAGTATCTGTCCCCCAAACGTATTGTGTGGATGTCCGACCGCGGTGGCACCCGCGTGCTGGATGCGTCCAACCTGCTCGGGAAAGGTACCGGTCAAGCCGATCTGGTCCATCAGCATTTCACAAAGCTCGTCAGCAAAGAAGGCCATCAATGCGCCCAAGGGGAGAAGTTTTGCGTTAGGATTCAATCCTTTGCCTCCGAGCGGAGCGAAGCAGGTAGGCTGAGGGTGACCGTACCCGTATACACGCTCGTATAATACGCGTGCGGGGATGGATCCGGCGCTGACGAATGAGAAGCAGCTATCTTCCTCCGAATTAGTAAAAACATTGGAAAAGAAGATAGCTACTTGGTGGCGCAGGTTAGCTCGGGGAATTATGAATTTGCAGTGAGCAGTAGGGTAATTAGCTAACTGTTTCGTTTACCAGCCGGTCGACACAAATGCTGAGGCTGTCCCGCCAGTAGGGTATTTCGATGCCGAAAGTATTTTTGATCTTTGATTTATCCATAACAGAATAAGCCGGACGAACCGCCCGTGTTATATATTCCGAAGTTTTAACCGGATTAAGTTTCACGGTAGTTTCGCTCAGGTCGAAAACCGCTTTGGCAAAATCGTACCATGAAGTTACGCCTTCGTTGCTGTAATGGTAAATGCCGTAAGCCTTGTTGTCGGCCTCGACGATATCCAGGATTGTATTGGCAAGGTCGATCGCGTAAGTAGGGGAGCCCACCTGGTCTACAATCACGCCTAATTGCTCGCGTTCGCGGCCGAGACGAAGCATTGTTTTTACAAAATTATTTCCAAATTCGGAATACAGCCAGCTTGTGCGGATGGTGTAATGCTCCGGGAGGATTTCTGCGATAGCTGCTTCACCTTCAAGCTTGGTAAGCCCGTATATATTTTCGGGTTCGGCCGGATCGGTTTCTGACAACAGCTTGGGGACATCCCCTTTGAAGACAAAATCAGTTGAGATGTGTATGAGAATTGACTGATGTTTTTTGCAGACCTCAGCAATATACGCAGCACCGTAGCGGTTTACTTTCCGACAGGTATCCACGTCGTCCTCTGCTTTGTCTACGGCTGTATAAGCAGCGCAGTTGATCACATACTGTGGTTTTTCGATAGAAAACAGCTTATCTAGAAGGGCTTTGTCGAGGATATTGGCTTGTTCTTCTGAAGGAAATGAAATGTCCGTGAGATTACGTTCTGCTGAGATCTTTTTAAGACAGCTCCCCAACTGCCCTGAGGCACCTAATACAACTATTTTCATTGAGTATTTTTATAATGCGTTAAATACAAATTTAAGGAATGCCTCAGGGAACGGGGTATTATTTGTTGATTATTATTTTGCGGGAAGTGGTTTTACCTTTTTCGTCTTCCACATCCACTACATAAATCCCGGCGGGGATGCTGTTCACATCAATACCATTTTCGTAGGCCCGGTTGACCGATATGATGCGTCGGCCATTAAGGTCCCAAATCGAAACGCGTTTGATCTTCCGGCTGTCCCGGACAAAAATGCGGTCGCGTACCGGGTTCGGGTACACCGCGGTTTCCACTTCATAGGGGGAGCTGCTCTGTGGTTTTATTATTTCGGTGCCTTCATCAGCTACAAGGCCACTATCCGCACCGGGTGCCATTTCGCGGGTGGCCGACAGGTCCGCCCCGAATGTGTACGCCAGGTAGGTATTTGGAATAATGGCCGCGTTGGTCGTCATGGAGCCCGCGCTGGTATTGCTGCTTGCACCAAACAGCGATACGGCATCAACTGTCGAAGGGATTTTTACCCATTTTGAACCATTCCAGCCGATGATATAAACCTTGCTCAAATTCCCGCCCGGTGCCAACGATCCCATTCCGCTTTCCAGATGCCACGATAGCGTGATTTTCGTGGCAGTCGCACCATTGATATCCCAATATTCCTGGGTCGAAACCTTACCGATATTGGCGTCCCTGCTCGTCGCCGGGAAGGGGGCACCTGTCGGAAGCGGAGGGTAATTGCCGCCTTTGTGGCTGGTTGTGACGCCTACTGCCGGGTTAGCCGAAAAATAGGCCCCGGTGGTTCCTTCTGCCGCTGCCGCGAAAGGGCGGTACACGGAATTGTCGCTGGTGGGGAACACAAAACGGTTGCTACCGGTAACTTTCACATAGCCATCGACCATGTTGGCGGTAATAGTGGCCGTACTTGGATAAGTTACTTTGCCGAATGCGACGCGATCAGTAAATATCCTGCGCCGTTGCGCGTGCACGCTGTTCATTCCGATCAGCAGCAAGCATATTATACCTAAAACATGTAGAGCCCTTCTCATTCTTTCCTTTATAAATTCTAACTGTATATAACATATTGTGTTACACAAAAATAGAATTTATACTACACATAAAAAAGTGTACCTATGAAAAATGAACAGGTGATTTGAGGGTAAACGAAAAAAGGCGCCATTGGCGCCTTTTTTCGTACTTTCGGTTGTGGATACTGTAAGATAAATTCTATTGCCCGCGTCCAAGAACCATTACTTGTACTGTTCTGAAAATCAGCTGTACATCGTCAAGAACGCTATAAGATTTAAGATATTGAAGATCATATTTGAGACGCTCGACATTCTTTGCGACGGTGTCTGCATAACCTACATTGATCTGGCCGATCGAGGTAATGCCGGGTTTAACAGTGAGCAGGCGTTGGAAATCATGCGGAGCGGCCTCCATCAGCATGTCAACGTCGTATTTGTACAACGGACGTGGTCCGACTACCGACATCTCGCCTTTCAGCACATTGATAAACTGCGGAAGCTCATCAAGGCGCGATTTGCGCAGGATACGACCTATCGGTGTAATTCGCGGATCGTCGTCACCTTTGGAATGCTGCAAGCCCATTTTGTCGGCATCTACCCTCATGCTGCGGAACTTGTAAATGTAGAATAACTCGCCCCAGCGGCCTGAACGCTGCTGCTTGAAGAACACCGGTCCTGGCGAGGTAATCTTGATCGCCGCCCACACCAGGAAAAATACCGGCGCGCCGAGAATCATTACGATAATTGAAAAAATTAGGTCGAACGCACGTTTTACCGTCTGCTCGTTCAGACTTGAAAACGGTTTGGTGTTTACCTGAATGATCGGATAGATATCGTGGTACTCGATGGTAGCCATATTGGTCATAAATCCGCGAAAATCTGGCACAAGACGTATGTGCGTGCGCTGGCGCTCGCCTAAGCGGATTACTTCTTTGACCTGCTCGTCGTTCATTTCTGAAAGGCAGCAATACAGGTAGTCGAGCTGCTTTTCTTTGACCATCGTTTCGAGCGACTCTATCGGATTTTTTTCCGAAGAAGGATCAATAGCCCCTGAGAAACGATAACCAAGTTCTTTTCTTTCGTTGTAGAAATCACGAATGAGCGTGGCAAGGTCGCCTTTTCCTACAATCGCATAGCGATTGTAGTTGTAGCCCGCCTGGCGATACACTTTCAGAAAAAGCACAGCACCTGCTCGAGATGCGGAAGAAAGTGAGATAAACATAATGTAGGTCATCAGGAACTGATAGCGCGAATATTCTTGCCCCTGTTTGCTAAGGTAAAGAAAGGCCATCATCACTGCTCCGTGTATGGTTACCGCTTTTAGGAAACTGGTCAGTTGCGTATTGAAGTGATACGACAACCGGGTAAAACGATAAGTTTTAAAAACATAAATCGTGAAAACCCACACCAGGTTCGCGACCAGCAGCAGATTTACATACTGATTTTCGAAGAGCGTGGTGATACCATTGTCAAATCGAACAACGTAGGCGAAGAAGAACGATAGATTAAGGAGCGCGACGTCCGTCCAGAGGTGAGCCTTGGGCAGTAGCCCAGGATAGTGATTTTTCATAAGTTGTAACGTTGAGTAAAGGATGTAATGGCACGAAAAAGACCGTTTAACCAATCACAAACCCGATTAACAATTTTCGAAGAAAAGTACTAATCTTTTATAAATACAAGTTTACAATTTTTCTTACAGAAAACGCAATTGTGTAGTATTAATTTTTCGTAGATCTGTAAAGAAAATAATTGCGCTTTTCCATGACTAGATTAAGGATCAGATGGAACCATCCAAATACGCCTAATTTTTAATGTTTTTGATAGAATTGAAAAGGGGAGCTCACCCACCTTGAGGTACAAGTCGTAACACTAGTTAGAAACGGAAGATTCAGCTTGCAAAATGGACCTCTTGGATAAGTCCAAAAGATTGTTCCATCGAACCATTTTCTTGGCAAGATTAAAACTTATAATTGTTTAGTGCCAATTATCGTCAGCAAATTGGCAGGACAACAGCCTACAAATGTGGAATATACCGGCATGATGTGGGCAAGTGTGCTAGCCGCTGGTCGTTACTGTGAAATTACCCGTAAAGAGGAGCTCGCCGGCGGCTTCAACTTGAATGTTTCTAACAACCAGATTTTGATTAACGGACACGACATGGCCGGCATTGATAATCACATAATCCTTCGGTCCCGGCATGCGCCCGGATGACCAGATCGAACGATCCTGCCACACGCCAGACGCCGTTGAGAAGACAACATCCGAAAATAAAGAAGTGGTTTGGAAGTTTTTGAACATCAGTGAGTTCGTCGTAGTACCAGGCGTGCCAAACCAATCCCGGAGTATGTCGGAATAAATTCTTCTGAAGTCCACCTGCATTTTGAGGTTAACATTCGTCTCCCGGGAGTTGATAAACATCGGATCGAGGTCCGTGGTTAAATTTGGATTCGTACCAACCATTTGCCTTTTCAAGCCCGTTCCAAAAACGAACATGGGCGAAGAGCTTCCATGATCTGTTCCGTAGGACGCGTTTGAGTCGACACGTCTTCCGAAGTCGGAGAAGGTAAGGCCAATGACTTTATTTTCGGTTCCCTGAAGTTTTAGATCACTTTGAAATGCGGTAATGGCTTCTGACAATAACCGAAGCAACCGGGCATGTTCGCCCTCAGCCGTATTTGTGCTGGTGACTTGCAATGCGTGCGTATCGAATCCACGAAGTTCGGCAAAGTAAATTTTTGATTGGAGCCCGCCGTGGATAAGGCGGGCGATAATTTTGAGTTGCTCTGCTAATGTATTGCCGCTGATAGCAGCAGGGTATGTTGCCAGATTTTGACCTGCATCGGCGGCCGCCTTGATCTCAGCGGAGTATCCTACTGAAAGAATTTGTTGCCGGCGGATGAAATCGATCCTTCGCCCGGCTTCACAGCAAGGCAGATCGGTCGACGGTAATTGTTCCATTTGACCAACCAGCTTATAAAAGCTTTCGGGATCCTGGATAGTCACGTTCATGGGTTGCTGCGGCCCGAGTAAGGTGGTCGTACTCACAGAGCCAATCTGCAACGCAAGCGGGTCCTTCATGGTTTGATTCGGGTATGAGGTCGGAAATCCCGGATATCGGTTATCCAGATATCTGCCCGCCCAGCCGGTGTCGGCAAATTGGTTTGAATCGACTCCTGTCATCCAAATGTCCGACGAACGATAATGGGAGAAGTTGGGATTGGGATAGGAAACAGAATGGATAATCCCCAACTTACCTTCATTGAACATGTCACGCATCCCTGTCATTACTGGATGAAATCCAGTTTCTGGATATCCATTTAGTTTTAGAATCTGATTTTCAGGGATTGCTATATTGGTCCTTAATTTATAGTACTGCGAATAAGAGTCTAGCGGAATGACTGTGTTTAATCCGTCGTTTCCACCGTTCAGGTATATAATTACGAGAATCTTATCCTCATTTGCCGCGGCTGTCGACATGAGCGAGCGGACAATAGGTGAGTCTCTCGTAAACGTTTTGAGATTCAGTCCGTTTACCGTAAGTGGTAAGATGGTCGATGTCGCGGCAGCGATAAAGTCTCTTCGGTTCATTTTCTTCAGCACATTTGATATTCTGCCATGCGCAGCATTTGACGCATTAACTGTTGCCCTCTGTAAAGAACCACTGCCCGGTATTCTGGCTTGCTGGGGGTGGTCCGGTAATTATTCCATTCCCTGACCCAGTTTTGCCGGGTCAAACCTTTCATCATTGCATTGTCTATAAGGAAGTCTTTCTGAGTCTGATTCAGATCAGTTGCAAAAAGGTATTTTACAAACTCGTCATATATTTGCTCGCAAGTAATGGCAGCGGTTCCGGCAACATCAGAAAAATTAGGTTGCAGGGAGGAGATCCAACCAACAAAATCGATGCCAATTACGTATCCTGCCTTAATAGCGACGTAAGGGTAAATAAGTTTGTTGCTGATAAGGTTACGCGTACCAAGCGTTGCACCGTTGATCCAGTTATCGGAATAGCCCGTGAGGTAATAGGGAGGATACCCGAATACAGATGGCTGATCGAGAATGATGTATTGCAGCGAGTTCAGCTCTTCAAAAACGTATCTGCCATAGTTTTTAAAAGCTTCATATTCCGTATTCATGTCCGGAACTGGCTGCTGAAAAAAACGTAACAAGCCAATCGTCCATTCCGCAGGGGATTTGATAATGGCGCCCCTGTTGATTTCTGCAAAGAATATGTTGCTTGATAGCAGCCGCCTCAAAACGGGTTCTATTTCAAAGTTATTTTCCGCACTGGCAAAGAAAGTAGCTAATGGGACAATGACATTGTCTTCGATATCCTGGGTCACGTCTGAGTTGACAAACCATCTGTAGAGTTCACGGCAAATGTATTTAGGTGACTCTTTGTGCGACAGCAACATATTGATGAGGTCGAGTAATTCGGCGGGACCGGCTTCGGGTCCGGATCGGCCGGTAATTACTTTGTTGCCGTAGTATGAGGAGAAAACTTTATTGGATTCATCGTGCCTGTCCGGTGTGAAAGCCGAGCCAAAAGTAAGCGAATTCGCGGCACGATGATTGATCACCTGCCAGCCTGTAAGCGCTCTGGCCGCAGCCCTGACATCGTCTTCAGCGTAATTTTTGTTTCCGTAGAAATCCTTTTCTCCCACTACGAAAAGCTCCTGCAATTCCCTTGCATAGTTCTCGTTCGGCCTTCCTTTCACATTTTCGTTTCCATTCTGAAAGATAAGCATTCCCGGGTCTGTGGTCATTTCTACTGCCAGCGTACGGAAACTTCCAAGGGCTTTTGTCCTGATCAACTGGAGATAGCGATACATCATCCGATAGTCTAACACGACGCTACTGGATACTACGAAATGATTTTGCCAGAAAGCACTCAGTTTTTCGAGGAGTGAAGGCTTATTGTTTTGCAGGGCCATTAACCCGATCCACCAATAATTGACATACCTACCGTAGATCTCCACTTTGGTTTTGTTGTAAGGAAGACTTAGAAACGGTTGGCCGTAAGTTGAGCTGGTGTTATCCAAATCCCGCGGAGGCGGGGGCGTAGCTACCGCGCTGCAGTTCTCGATCAGGCGATTTACCGCATCTGCCGCCGACAGGCCGACAAACGCACTTACTTCGCTGCGGGTAGGACCAAATGTGGCTCTTCGCAACAAGTGGGCTGCAGTTTTATCTGTTAATAGTGTTGAATAGGTGTCCAAATAGGCCATCGTAACCTCGTTCTTTAAGTTGCCCAATGAAATTCTTCACAAATATAAAGTAGGTTACGAATTTGTAAAAATACTTCTATTGAAATATAGAATTAATACTATATTTTGATGTTAAAGTTATGAAAATGAGGAGATAGGATTGGTTTGGACTTTACCGGATCGTCTTTTTAACTGACATAGACATGCCAAAAGCACTGTTAAGTAGCTTTCCCCTGTCCATTGCAATATCCATCTTTATCGACCAGTCTTTGGGCAAGTTCCTCACGACACCAAGGTATCCTGAGAACTGCTTTACTCTACTGAAAAAAGGCGGGCCAATCACGTACCGTTCATCGCCGAGCGAAGACCCGATAGCGCTGGTCCCAAATGTTCCGAAGTTATTGGAGAAGGTGAATTTACTCGTCACATCGAAACCTGATACGTTCATAACGATGCCCAAATTAAGTGCCCTGACGCGGTTGTTCACGAAAAACTCCTGGTTTTTGGAAATCAGGTCTTTACGTCCGTCACTTTTTGCTGTGATAAGCGGTGTCCCTAGTCCAAGCCCGTTAAATGACCACCCGTCGGTATATAGATAATTATTGTAGTAGTTTTCATCGCCCGATCTGGTAGGCTTGGACCACAATTCCCCAGCCTGATTGACCGAATAGAAGTATTCCACCACAATTCTTTTCCATTGAATGGCTGAAGGGTTCGCATTTTTGTTCAGGATTAGGAGCCCGTTCAGTCCGTCGCGGATATTAGCCAGTTTTGCCAATGCGCCTACATCGTAAAAATTCTGGCGGTAAAGGCCAATTCTGACGTTTGATAAATCATACTCCAGTCCCAAGTCGATTGAACCTAGATGGTTGCCTATTTTGGACGTTTCTACGCCGCGAAGGCCGTGACCGTAACGCTTTCCGGTAACTGCATACCAGAAAGTTTCAGGTTTAGAAAGTGTGCCGTTAGCTCCGTAGATTTTTTTCGTATCTCCCCAAAAAACCTGGTGGTTAAACCCTCCAATCAGTTTGAGATCCCAGGATGGTTTTCCGAGTTTTATATACAATGATTTCTGATGAAAATAAGCAAAGTCTTTTTTGTCGGGTTGCCTGATCGTATTGATTGTGCCCAAAGGAATTGTGCCTACCCAACCGTGCGTAAAATTCCCTTTGACCGAAAGCCAGTTTTTCAAAAAGGGAATGGCGTAGTATTCCGGAATGGCCAGTTCTATCTGTGGAATGCCCAGCGCGTTGCCCGAAATGGCGAATGAACCTGATGAAAGGGTGGAATCGGCGACCAGTCCTGTCAATCTTTTTGACCTTCCCAGTCGCGCCTCGAAAATGCCTAATCGACCTTTAATGTAGGCCTCTGTCAAGATGGCATTGGATGATTTGCCCCAGTTTTGGCGGAGTTCTACAGATACGCCCCAGTCGGTGAGCTTTTTCTGCCTCGAAACCTGGTATTCCCGCTGAGCAGTTGCGATGAAGCCACCCGATGCGCCCGACAGTGGGATACTTCCGAAGCGGTTCGCACGCATCCAAAACGGTACTGCATCGCCGGTTGTTGCCGAGGCAAATATTTCTCCACTTAGCACGAATGACGGGCCCTCAGAGAGTACAGAGATCTCTTGGCTGACATTTTTCTCACCGATCAGATCCATCTCATCTTTTTTCAAGTGTGCCCGGTTGCGGTCGGAATGCTGGACGTTACCTGTTCTCAATGCAAATCCAACCTGTAAATCGATCATACTTGAATGGTTCAATGCAGAAATTAGGCTGCCAGAAGACAGGAAGAATTGTTTCCATTGAACCCCCAGACCTGCATTGAAGCCCACGATTTGCTGATACGTTAGTGGCGCAAATATTTTGAAATCTCCGCTGTACCAACGGGGCGTGACACTTACCCAGGAAGGGTTATATATACTTTGGATTCTCTCCGCTGATCTCAGTCCCAAACCTCCAGAGAGCTTTGTTGCAAAATGATTAGTGAACGTATAGTCTACAAATGCCCGGAGCGTTGTCGGTAATCCTATACTATAAGCTCTGGCATTTTTTTCTTTGAGCGAGAAAAATTTGGGATAGCGGTCGAAAACGCGGGAGGTTTGGCTTATTGAAGAATTTTGAAAGTTTGCATTGAAATACAAACCATTTGCATTATCAGGTATATGGGTAGAATAGGACTTGCTGTACAGAGAATCAGCCTGATAACGAATTCGCCCAATGTCCGTGACAGACAGCCCCATTTCTATCTTCGGATGCCCGGAATTTTCCTTGTATTGATAGACAAGCCCAAAATCGGCGCCGATGGAGCCAAGTCCACCGCTAAGAATATTTCCGATGTTGAAATTGTCCAGCAATCTGCCGGAGGTCCGGGTTTCTATATTGCCAGTAGAAGCACTTAAATAGCTGGTCTCGTCAGTATTATTCAATTTAACATTACCGGTGAGCTCGTGAAGATTAATGGATGAATTGGCCAGTCCGCTGTAATACCGAACTGTAACACCTCCCGATAAGGAGTAATTTTCCGCGGATACCAGGTTCCTGCTGTAAGTCAGGCCAATGTCCGACAGAGCGCTGATATTCAGCTTCGTGTTTTTGGACGGATCGAGGCTATAAGGATAAGAGTGCGTGAATTTTGCAAATTCACCGATTTCACCTGATAGTCGGGAATCTACATCCCAGAAGTTGGCCATCATGCGAAATCTGGTCGATAAACCAATCGATGAAGCCCCGCGGTGAAAAGTAAAGGATGGTCCGTTGACGGTCAGATTTGCAAAGCCGTTAGAAAAACGGTTATTCCCCAATACATTCTGACGTAGCTTTGATGGATCAAATGCGAATGTATTGGAGAGCGACAGTCGCGCGGTATTTGACCCTGCTTTTGCTTCCACCGACAACAGGTTGAACATCCATCTGGCACTTGTGTCGAGCCTCGCGCTCGCCGGGTTCAATTGAAAGGAATTATCGTAAAGCTGATACGAGTGGGCTATTTGAGCAAAAGCAGATGTTCCTGTCAAAAGAAGGAACACCGTCAGATTTTTTTTCATGAATCGTTGAGAATTTTAGTGTCAGGGAAGGGTAGGCTGCATTACTTGCGATAGACACCATGCCTGGATATCTTCGATAGGAACAAAATGTCGGGTTTCTGTGAAAATTTCACAAAATCGTCGGCCGCAATATGTCCAGGATAGGTGCCCCAAAATGCCGACTTTCTCGCGTTCTTCCAGATCATAACATAGGACAGACCCGAACCCCGGACGACCGGATATAGAAAGTTGGTATACCAGTCCTGAATGGGCATCTGCCGATACCCCGTTTCCATTATCGCGGATGGCTTGCCTTTTTCCCGGGCAATTTCCGTCATCGTGGTAACCATTCTGGTCGCATCCGTGATAAATGTCTCGTGATTTTTTGGCCCGTCATAAATATCAGCTCCGATCACATCGACATAATCATCGCCCGGATATCTTTCCAGGAACTCACGTCGGGATTTGAATTTGTCGGTACAGTATGCGAAAAGTACATTATTAACCTTCTTTTTATCTTTCAGATAGTCAACGGTATACCTGTAAAGTTTGATGTATTCCTCGGGAGTGCAGTGCTTTTTTCCCCACCAGAACCAACTGCCCGTATTTTCATGAAACAGGCGTAATACAACCGGAATACTTTGACCGTCGCTTGCCTGGAGATTTTTCAAATAATTTGCTACACGATCCAGCCACTGGTCATACCTTTTTAGATTGGTAGCATCGCTGAATAATTTATGGATTGTAGAATCGGTAGTGCTTTTGGCCGTTTCAGTAGGACTTACCGGATTGTAGCATAACCAGGAAATGGTATTTATGCCACCTTTTTCATAAGCCAGCTTCACATTTTTGGCTATTTCGTCCAGCAACACGCCCTCGAAATTCGCACGATCGTTTATTTCCAGTTTCCCAATGTCCCAACCAAATACAGCCGGGTAATCGCCGACGAGAGTCCGGATATCCGAGCTGTCTTTTTTGTATTTCCAATGAATTCCATTCACGAGGTCGTCCTGGTGGCCGAACATCGTGCCGTTCTTAGCCATATCGTGCAGGTTCTGCAATAGCAACCTGGTCTCAGATGTGACAGAAGCATTCACCGGAGTTTCCTGGCCAATCGCAGGATTGGCCATTTTCAACAAGATGCCTAATATGACTGTGATATATCGCTTGTTAATCATGGTTGTTTTCGGGTTACAATTTAACTGCTGCCGTCGGCAACGTTGTTGGGTTGTTTTCGATAGCCATTTTTTTCAAACTGCTTCATGATCTGTGGTATTCGGGAAATGAAGACCGCATTACCGACGACATATCGGTTGAATAACCTTGCGGGTTCGCTTCCTAATCGAAACAACCATTCCAGTCCGTTTTTTTGCATCCAGGCGGGGGCTCGTTTCACTTTACCGCCTAGAAAGTCGATGATGGCACCGCCATTGATCCAAAGACAGTTTCCAGTATATATCTGAATGAGTTTTGACGCCAGAAGCTCCTGGCGCGGCATACCCATTCCCAGTACCACGACGGACGGTTTGGTCTTCCTAATAAAAGCTTCGTAGGCATCCAGGCCAGCAAATCCATTTATCGTTCCTATAATATTGTGTCCTTCGTTTTTCAGTTTAGCGGCTGCATTGCCCAGATAAGGTTCTTCCGTGCCCATCAGCGCTATTTTCTCGCCCTTGAAATGATCGAGGATCAATGGTATCGCGTCCGTGCCGTTCATGTTGAGACCGGGAGCGATGCCTAATGATTTGTACAATATTTTCATGCCAATGCCGTCACGGAGGATAATGTCGGAGCTTACAAGTGCTTCGGCAAAATCCTTATTACGAAAGGCAAGATTTAATGCATGCGCATTAACAAAGGATACAATATGTTGCGACTGAAAGCGATTTTCAGACAGCGTCCTCAATAGTTTACCAAGATCATCTGGTTCACTCAGTAGCGTTATCGAATCTATAATTTCCAGAATGGACTTCGGAGTCGTAGGCATATTGGAGATTCATTAGTTTATCGCGAAAGTGTAAGCTCGTTTTTTGCGGACCTACCAAGTAAATCGGCGTACGCGCCCAGCAACGACGTTTTGACAACAGATTCTGTATAGTTCTGGACCACCCTGCGATGAACTTCGTCTGAACGCGATTTCCAATTGCCCGTATCCCAGATCCTGAGGACTTTTTCCGCATAGAGATCGGCATTAAATTCGTTCACAACGAAGTCGCTGCTTCCGGCGATGCTCTCATTAAAACCCGCGGTGCTTACAATAGGAACGACGCCGCATCCCATTGCCTCGGTGAGCGAGTTGGAATGCCCTTCTCTTTTTTCCTTCGAGGGAAAAATAAAAAAATGCGATTTTCTAAGATGTGGCACAATTTCGCTGAATTCGCGACGCCCATGAAAGACGAACCGCTCCGAATCTAGGCCGTTACTTAAAATCTGTTGCTGAAGAAAATCGTAATATTGTTGTTCGTAGCCACCAATGATTGCCATAGTGAAGTCTTTATTCCGGATAGCAAGTTGCTTGCAGACCGCGATGATAAATTCCACATTTTTATCAGGCACCACCCTGCCAAAATAAACAATTCGAATTACAGCATCATCGCTCCTGTCATCAGAATTACTCTGAACAAAATTGTCCATGATGTAATTAGGGTAATACACGCCACTCTTGCCGAATTCTGATTTTAGAAATAACACATATTCGTAACCCTGGCAAAGCACGGTGCTGGCCCCAGTAAGAATCCCTTTCATGAACCATTTATAAAAGCTTCCGCCTTGTTTGTAAGCTTCGATCATGCCTCCATTGCGGATTTCATAAATGGATTTCACGCTCATCAGGCGGGCAGTCTGGATGAGCAGCCATTCAAAGTAGACCTGGTTGAGATAGAACCCCGCGACATGGAAAACTCCCTCGCGATGGGCTCTCAAAAGTCCAATGGTCCGGAAGTAGACATTTGCTAGGGTAAAAATGAATTTGAACCCGTCCAGTTTAGAATCAGAGATGCGAGTTGGTTTTTCCAGCAAAATCACGTTGTAGCCCTCTTTTCGAAGAACCTCCATCGTCTTGCGGCAACCTGCCTCCGCACCGCCATTCTTGAAGCCTTTGGTTAGATTTCCGATCGGGGCATAGAAAAGCACCGTGCGGTTTTGCTTGTTAGATGTCATATACTGATGTTGTAGGATGGTTGAGCCTTTTTACAATTTTTGCAGGTACACCTGCGAGAACAATATTGTCTTCTTCGAAGGACTTGTTGACAACTGCATTCGCACCAATCCTTACATTATTTCCCAATACGATCCCGCCGAATAATTTTGCGCCCGGCCCTATGTAGACATTATCTCCTATAGAAGGCGTGCCGGTGGAACTTTCTCCGATGTTCACACAAATATGAATGCGGGCATTTTTGCCAATTCTTGCTTTTTTCGAGATCACCAACGTTCCATAATGTGGTAGTGATAATCCTTTGTCGCAGACGTTTGGCGGTATAGAGAATCCCAACTTCATGCCAAAGCGCTTATAGTCCATCCAAAATAACTTAGCAGCCAACCTCGACAATGGGTTGCTGGCATTCTGGTAGAATTCAACGCGCCGAAGTTTCCTGATAAACCGCCAGCGGGGATTTGTCAGATAAGCTTTCAGCCTGGAAGAAAATGAAGTGATATTCACTTCCATTGCCTCGGCATCGGCTGCGATAAATTGTCTGTACTCGCTTCTGTTGCGGATCATATTTTAAAAACCGTTACACCATATTGAAAATATATTCGGCGGTTGCATTATCTCTGGGCTTGATTACCGCCGGATTACCCAATACTATGCTGTTATCTGGAACTGACTTATTAACAAATGAATTTGGGGCTATCAGGACATTATTACCAATCGTGATTTTGCCCACTATGATTGAATTGCTGCCAATCCAGACCTGATCGCCGATTACTGGAACTCCTTTATCTTTCCCCCGAAAAGTCGTACCAATTGTCACACCCGGATAAATGTTACAATTCGACCCTATTTTGCTTTTGCTATTGACAATAATATGCCCAGTATGCATCAGCACAAGCCCTTTCCCAATCTTCACTGACTTCGGGATCTGGAATCCGAATTTGTAGGTCAACCTGCGATAAAAATATCGGGATAGAAGCCCGATAGGATTCAGTTTTGAATAGGCCTGAGAAAGCCTGAGAAATACCATAAACTTAAAGCCCTCTGAGTTCTTGAAATGATGTAGAAATGCTTTGAAGCTTGTTTTACCGGAATACCGGTATAGGTCAGACTTAATGAGTGTGTTGATTTGCATAAGCTATTATATTTAAATGGACAGTGTGCTATGGGGACAAGAATGGTTTGAAATCGCTCGACGCGACTGCGAGCACCATTTCTTTATAGGGGAGGGATCGGTTCATTTCTTTTTCGGATACATAATTTTCCAGAGAGCGCTTTTTGTAATTTTCGAAATCGCCGATGATCCTGGCTGGATTCCCGCCTACAATCTTGCCGCTTGGTACTGATTTTGTGACAACAGCACCTGCTCCTACAATCACGTTATCGCTGATTTTTACGCCTGGCATGATAATGCAATTCATACCTATGAATACATTGCTTCCTATTTCGACTTTTTGATAAGTATATCTTCGACCGTCCTCGTCACGGATTAGCCAATTACTACCGTCATGGGTGATAATTCTGGTGTTGTCCGCAATAGTTACATGATCTCCGATTGTAATCAAAAATGGTTCCGATCCGAAGTCGGAGATATAGAGCCTGCAATTTTTGCCTACTTTAACACCAATTTTTCTTGCGTAGTAAACCCTTCCTTTCAAATTTATAATCAAAAGGCGGTTAACAAAACCAAAAGCTTTTTTCAGAATGGCGATCATTGTCGATTAAATTAATCGTGTGCTAGTTGCCGATAAGCATTGTATGTGTCTTTTTCCGCAAGATTTAGCTTCGGCCTATCAGGTGAAGAAACAAGTTCTCCCTTTATATATTTTTCAATAACCTCTGCGATTAGATCTACTTCATTGAGCGGGTGGAAGTAGTGAACATTAGGAAAGTCGGGCTTGATGAGTTCGGAGAAGCCCGATTCTACATTGCTGAGAATCATGGGTATTCCTGAATTGTACACTTCCAATACGCTATTTCCGAGACCTTCCCAAAGAGGAATATGCATGAACATATCCATGTGTTTGATAAAGGAATAGTAGGAGAGCTCAAACCCATGTAATTCAACAACGGGTCGATGCGGATAACGCTTTGCAAGATTTTCCAGGACAGCACGCTCGTCCCCTTCACCAAAGAAATGGAACTTTATCGGGTAATTACTTTGAAGGAAATGCTCAACTACCCTGGCTACTGTTGGGATATTCTTTTGGGTAGTAAGTCGCGATACTAATCCAATGTGAAAAAATGCCGGATCCAGCGATACATCTGTTATGTTGTCAAAAATCTTTATGGGATTATACGCAACTTCGATTTTCTTCTCTTCAAGACTGGTAAAGCGGATGAGGTCAGTCTTAACGTTTTCAGATATAGCAATACACTTGTACGCATACTTATATAGGTGCCTTGTCAGAAACATCGTGGCCTTGTCAATCTGCTTCTTCTTTGTCTTATTGTATTCCTTGATGGTATTCGCTTCTCGCGTTATCACTTTGATCCCAAGTAGCTTGCCTATTATAATTGCTATCAGATTTGCATTCCGGAGCGTAGAATATAATACATCTACCGGTTCTGCTTTTAGATACCGATAAAGCGGGGCAACGATTTGTGAAGTTTTATGCCGATCGAAGGAAACAATCTTCACCTTAGGGTTAACGATCGACAGATAGGGGCCTTTTGTATTCGCCAAAATCAGCACCACCTCATCGTTCGTGAGATCAGCAAGGTAATTAACAAAGCCCACCATGATCTTTTCAGCGCCGCCGCTGCTTAAATCATGCATGAAAACACCAATTTTCATATCCGAACTAGATCATTTAAGGTTTTCATACATATATTCCGAAAAACGATGCCAAGTGTGACTTTGGCAAAACTCCGTGATCAATTGCTGAGGATACCTGTGCCTGGCAGTGTCTTCTACGTAGGCAAGAACCTCGTCAAAAGATCGGTAAGTGTCGATCAACCCCATCTCGGCAAGTTCTTTAAATGCGCCCGAATGAGGCCCGATTATAGGCGTGCCTTTGGGAAGCGACGTGACAAGTGCTCCTGAATTGAGTACGCTCTTGCCTGTGTATGGGAAGAATACTACTCGTGACTCGCGATGTAATAAGTCCAGCTCTTCGTCTGTTACAAACTTGTTTTCTATGCTGATGTTATTGGTAGCATATAGCTTCAACCACTGTAAATATTCTTCTTCGCTGTTGAATTTCCCTGCTACTTTTATTTTTATGCTGTTTAGCATATTGCTCTTCCGAAGATGTTCCAGAAACTCCTGAACACCTTTCCCACCGCGGATCCGTCCCCAGATTAGTAAGTCGTAGGTCTTGTTGTCATCTTGCTGGACTCGTACCTGATTCGAGAACATCGGATGGAAGAAATAGAGAATCCGAGGGTCGCCACTTTGTTTTTGTAAAATTGGATAGCTTTCCTTGGTGTGTACAACTGTGTAGTTTGCAAATCGTGTGAAATAGCGCACCATAAAACGATCAATCCACCTGCTTCCCCAGTGAGGAAATACATTATGATGTGTCCAGAGAACCTTCTTTCCAAAAAGCCTGGCGATAGGCAGGAATAGGAAAAGGAAGAAGGTTTGCAGGTCTGCATAACCTTCAATCCAGTTAAAATAGAAATAGTCGCACTTGAAAAAGTAATTGCTGAAAATACCAAGAACGCCACCTCTCGACTTTTTTCCGTAGTTAACAATCTCGAAGTGTTCGTTTAGGCTCGTGCTGGCTTCATAGGCGTACGTGTTGAACTTTAACTTAGGAAGCTCAGCCATTGGGTGAAAATACATCCTTTTTTTGCTCATGACAACAAATAGGCGGGTTTGGATTTTTTTATAGAGGCTATTCGTTTCGATTGCACGACGAGTTTTTTGGACGTAGCAAAATACCCGATGAACAAACCGAACGAGAAGATTTCTGGTTGGAAGGGTGTCCACCCAAAAGTACCGTAGATGAAAAATGCCGAAAGCACGCCGGTGTATGTTAATCGAAGGATATTCGACGCGCTATTTGTACCATGTGCCTTTTTTGACGACCGGCCGATATTGTATACAAAGAAATACAACCAGGTAAAAATGCCTAACAAACCGGTCTCCGCAAGTATGATCATGTGGATATTGTGAATCGGGCTGCGAATCAAAAAGGCGATAATTGCGGAATCTAAATTAATAGGCAGCTTTGTGGACATGTAGTACACGTGCGTGTTCATTCCGATACCTAATAGCTTGGACGTGTTCCACATATCGTATCCAAGAATCCAGTGTGCATATCGGTTTTCAATCTGATCTCCGGCATCAGTCTTTAAGAATACATCACTCAACGGCGTAAGGTAGAGGATGAATACAACGAGCGCAAAAAGGGAGGTCACTATCAAAATATTTCTGATAGAGAATAACTGCTTTTTCTGTTTGTGCACAACAAAAAGCAATAGGAATACGATAATTGACGAAATGTAGGTAGTTCGCGAGAATGTAAGGAGGATCACGAACATATTTGCCAGAATCAGATACTTCGAGAGGCGTTGATTATAGCTGTTGAAACTGCAAGCCAGAAAGTATATTGCGGCAATCAATGAAAACAGCGCCAGTGGCCCCGGGTGACCGAAGATGCCGACTGCCGAGGCATATCCAGCTCTTCGCTGAGCCCATTCGAGCGCATGTTCCCCTTTGAAAAGTGTGGCTGCAATTCCAATATTCAGGACAGGATAACAGATGGCCAAAAACAAATTCAAAATCGTCAACACCTTCAATCCATCATAAAGCCCTTTGATGATGGTGGCCATGGAGAAATTGTACTCAAACAATTTCGCAATGAGCAAGAACTGAAAAACATATGCAATTAGTGGGAGTGCCGCGGTGGGAAAGATATTTGAGGGATTAACAACTGCAATAAAGCTGAAAATCAATAACACATAAAACCAGATGTTGTCTCTGAGCCCGAAAGAATTGTTTTCCCACTTGCGATAGCCGAGCAGAAGAAGTATAAGGAAAAATAGCAGCGGAAGCTCAAAGCGTACAGAGTTTCCAAAAGCGCCCAGTTCCTGAAACACCATCTCACCGCCTATTTTTTTCCCTGATAAAAGGGTCAGGACCGACTTTCCGTATGCAAAAGGAAGCGTTTGAATGAAAAGACTTACCAGCAAATAGTTATTATCGCTCTTACCAGACGTTTTTCTTACCACCATTCGAAAGATGGTTACGGCGAGCAATAAGCATACGACTATAAGAGTTACCATAACATTGAGTTGAGACGGAGCCGGGTACTACTGAAAGTACTTGGACGTGACGTCAGCTATTTTAGTGTCTATTCGATCTTCTATTTTCGAAATCACCGAATCCTGTGATAGATAGTACGGCAACCCTTTTGAAAGTTTTGCTAGCAAATCTTCCCGCGTCTTGCCCTTAACATAGAAATTAGTCGATACTGTATTGGCAGAAGCCTTTTTGATCCATTCGTGCAAAAATGTTTTTCGTAGGAATGGAATATAGGTCGCTTCTGCATTGTATATATCAATAGAATACATCCAATCATTCCACTTGAAATCAGCTATTCTTTCACCTTCTGTCTGCGGAGTTGAAAAGATAAACCGATGCCATGGAACTCGTAAGATATCACTGACAATCGCACCATGCATTGCTTCGGTGATCACTTTTTTTGATGCCGCAATTTCTTTCAACGTAAACTCGACACCATTTTCTGAAAACGGGGAAATGTAATGGTAGCCCAGTTCCCGGCAAATCCCTTTCCAGTCTATCAAGTCGACTGAATGAAAATAGGGCATGAGACTGACTTCATATTTTTTCTCTGTATTCAAAATACCCTTGAATTCTTTTGTATTTCTCAATGCGTAAGCGGCATCGGCAATGAATTCATATTGCCTGTTAAGGCTATTAGCGGACAACGGACCTCTGAGAAACTGTACATCCCAGAGATTGTTGATCCGGAAGTTGGTATATTCTCTGGATGGCCTCACACCAGAACCAAAAATGACGAGTTTTTTGTCACTAAATTGTTTAATTAGTTTACTTTCATTGCACAACAGAGATCCAATACCGAGGAAATATTCGTCATCGGTTTGCCCCAGATCTTTGAATATCTTAGGCCAAAGCCAAGCGTTGAGATCATCTCCGAAATTCCCGGTTTTTGACTTAAAGTATTCCAGCTTCATTGACAAATTTCTTTTTTACGGTAATAAAAATTCGCCCGAAAATTTCCCTCTCATCGTCGCACAAACCAAAAAAGTAGATACTGATGAGAAATACGAATGCGGAGAACGCACCAGTAAAAAGAAACCGTAGGGGGATTTGAATAAATTGAACAGACACCCAGCAGGCTGCCATTGAAAACAACAGTGGCAGAGCTTCCTTAGCGAATACCCTATTCACGTACTTATTGATTGAAAGGCCGCCTTTTACTTTTGCAAAATAGAGCCTTAAAGCGCATGATAGTACTTCGATGAACATATAGCTAATCAAAACGCTGTATGCGGGCAAATGCAATGTCAGAAGCAGCCAGGCGATCGGGAGGTTCATGAGCAGTGTAGTACCCACAACTATCTGATATACCTTAATCTCGCCGGTGGCCTGTAAAGCAGACTGCACGCCAATTGTTAACTGTTTGACGAGCATGCAGGTCAAAATCAGCGAGCAAAAGACGGACGTATACTCCGGAACTACCTTTAACCAAAGACCTAGAATTTCCTTCATTTCGAAAATGCAAGGTATTGCAAATATTGCGAGTAAGAAGAAAGAGAACTTACTCGCAATCATCGACAGCTTCAAAACCCTTTCACGATCGGAAGCACCCTCGCTTTTCATGATTTGAGGGTTGATTGCCCGTAATAGGGTTTCCGAAAAGAAGCTTAACTGCGAGGCCACCTGATTGGCAATTCCATACGCAGCATTGACAACCGTTCCAAAGAATATGTTCAACAAAACCGCCAGTCCCTGGGTTCTGCCTAGTGAGCATAACGAACCGAACAAGTTCCAACCTGCGAACGATGTAAGTTCTTTCATCAACGGCCGGTCGAACGGAACAGCCTTGCTGATGGTGCATTCGGAATATTTTTTGAAACAGAACGTGGCATACATCCCAAAACTAACGACGGTGATCAGGGCCATCAGGAAGCCATAAGTAATCAGCCTGTCACCACTCACCGAGCCTAGTAAAATAGCGATCAGCAATTTGAGGACTGTTTCAGTAATATTTACCAACGCCACCCAGACCATATTCTCATGGGCCACCAGCGAACCATTAAACGGTACAGCGATGATTGTGAAAAACACAGTCAGCGACATAAAATGGTAGATCACTTTGGCTGAACTGACCCGGTTCCCGGGAATGTTGAGCAGGCCGTCGAATAGTAACAGCCCCAGGCCTTCGAGAAGTATGACGATCCCGATACCGAGACAGATATGCATAAACAGGCTATTCTTGAAAACCTTTTTTTGCATATCGATATCCCTCTTCCCCTGATGGAAGGAGAGATATCGCTGCGTGGACGTCGCCATCGCCGAATTAAGGAACGATAGCATCGCGATAACACCGGCAATCAGATTGAAAATACCATAGTCCGCAGTTCCCAGGCCGTCCAGTACAAGACGAGTCGAGTACAATGTTATTCCCATTGTAACAAGCATCCGTCCATAAAGGACAACGGTATTTAAAAGGACCTTATTTGCGGCTTTCACAGGTATGTCAGTTAGAGGATCATTGGCTGCCTAAACGCGCATTGCCGCGGGCTCTGGGAAGTACTGCTTGAACCACGAAGTAAATTCTGCAATGCCGTCTGCCAGACTTACGTTCGGCGTGTACTGGGTTGTTTTTTCTAACCTGGTTTGATCAGCCCACGTCCTGGGTACATCTCCTGGTTGCATTGGCATGTAGTTCTTGATAGCCTCTTTACCCATTCCTTTTTCTAGTTCGGTGATAAACTCAAGCAGATTTACAGGTGAACCATTTCCGATATTCAGTACGCGGTAATTGAGTTTGTCCTGAAACGTTGTAAAAGTGGTTTTTACAACGCCATTTACAATATCTCCTACATAAGTAAAATCGCGCTCCATATCTCCGTTATTGAAGACTTTAATGGGCTTCTCTTCCGAGATTGCTTTTGCGAAAAGCATGGGTGCCATGTCAGGCCGGCCCCATGGACCGTATACTGTGAAGAACCGGAGACATGTGATCGGAATATTATAAAGATGGCTATAAGCGTGCGCCATCAGCTCATTACTTTTTTTAGTAGCGGCATACAGGCTTACTGGAGAATCTACCTGGTCGTCCTCGGAAAAGGGAATTTTTGCATTTGCACCGTATACAGACGATGAAGATGCATGAACCAGATGTTTCGGCGGAAAATGGCGGCAGGCTTCCAAAATGTAGTGAAAACCGAAGACATTGGATTGTAGATAGACATCCGGATTTTCCAGCGAGTAACGTACACCTGCCTGCGCTGCCAGGTTGATGACATAATCAAATTGTTCGCTTTGGAAGAGACTGAACAATTGCTGCTTGTCTTCGAGATTCATTCGTACAAACCTGTAAGATGGGTTTGTCAGGCTTTGGGTCGGTTGAAACCACTTGATATCGTCCTGATGAATTCCTGCTTCTCGGAGCCTTGCGTATTTTAGTTGCGGTGAGTAGTAATCATTGATATTATCAAGACCAACTACCTCACAACCTTGTTCGAGTAGCTTTTTTACGGTATGGAAACCGATAAATCCTGCACTTCCAGTGACTAATGCTTTCATAAGAAGAGTCCTTAATAACGTTGAATAATATGCTGTTTGCAGCTATGCCAATTCATTGACATTAAGAGCTTCGCGTCCTATGCTGTAATAGGTGAAGCCATGATCACGCATTTGATCAAGCTCATAGAGATTCCGCCCATCAAAAACAACCTTGTCTTTAAGAAGCTTGCCCATCTTTACGAAATCTGGCGTTCTGAACTGCGGCCATTCAGTAAAAATCATGAGGGCGTCAGCATCGTCAAGCGCAGCATATGCCGTGTGACAGTAGGTTACTTCAGGGAGAACGCGTTTTACATTTTCCATTGCTTCCGGATCGTATGCAGTAACCTTGGCGCCTTCGTCAAGCAATACCCGGATATTTTCTAACGCAGGTGCCTCGCGGATGTCGTCGGTATATGGTTTAAATGCCAATCCCCAGACTGCAATCGTTTTTCCGCGCAACTCACCACCAAAATACTCCCGCAAAATCGGGAGGAGTTTCTTCTTCTGATCGTCGTTGACAGCCATTACCGATTTCAAAGTACGGAAGTCGTAACCGTAATCTTCGGATGTTTTGGCCAAAGCCTGTACATCTTTCGGGAAGCAGCTGCCGCCGTATCCAATACCGGCGAACAGAAAACGTTTTCCTATCCTTGTGTCTGTTCCGATTCCCTTGCGAATGTCGTCCACATTTGCGCCCACTTTCTCGCAAAGGTTTGCAATCTCGTTCATAAAGGTAATTTTCATTGCAAGGAATGAGTTAGCCGCATACTTGGTCATTTCTGCCGAACGCTCATCCATAAAAATTACCGGGTTTCCCTGCCGAACGAGTGGAGCGTACAACTTCTCCATTACTTTCTTTGCAGATTCGGAAGTCGTACCAACCACCACGCGATCCGGTTTCATAAAGTCTTCTACCGCTACACCTTCACGAAGGAACTCGGGATTAGAAACGACGTCGAAATCCACAGTTGCATTACGCGCAATAGCTTCCCGTACTTTTTCGGCAGTACCCACCGGTACAGTGCTTTTGTCTACGATTACAGCATATTGCTTCAAGATGTACCCGAGGTCATCGGCTACGCCGAGAATGTATTTCAGGTCGGCAGATCCGTCCTCTCCCGGAGGAGTAGGGAGTGCCAGGAAAATTACCTCAGCACCGTCAATGCCTTCACTTAGATTTGTAGTGAATTTAAGCCGGTCTTCGGCTATATTTCTATCAAAAAGGACATCCAGTCCGGGCTCATAAATGGGTATTTCACCATTTTGAAGACGAGCAACTTTCTGAGCGTCGATGTCAACGCAAGTCACCTGATTGCCAGTTTCTGCGAAACAAGTACCTGTTACAAGACCAACATAGCCTGTACCAACAACAGCTATTTTCATAATTTGAATGGAATAAGAGTGATCAGATTGTGATAGTGGTAAATGACGATTCTATTTCGGCATTTTTCGAACCAAGTCTTTCTGTCCGGGAGCGGATGCAAGCAAGGAGAATGAGCTCCTCGCTTGCTGCGGGAATGGAGTTGCAAGTATTCATTATATAACGTTGAGTGATGGTTAATGCTTTAAATCACAGGTTGCTTTTTGTCAAAAGTACCTGACAGATTTTAAATGCAAGGCTGCACAAACGCGTTTGAAACGGCCTTACGAAAATTAATTTATCTTTTCATTGATAACAAATCTCCTAGTTAAAAACCTTGGATTATTGCTACCATTGCTTGATTAGATTTTATTCTAGCCGCGGCCAACAAGCTTCTTGATTTTGTCTCCGACTCTCTGAGATTTGCCGGAAGCTTCTTCTTCGGCGTAGTAGCCATATCCATAGCCACCATATCCGTAGCCGTAACCATAACCAACCCCGTAATTCACACCGTTGAAAATCACTGCCAGGTTCGCGAAGCGGCGCGCACGCTGCAATTCGCCGATCCGCTTCAGGTGATCCATGATGGTATAGTTGAAGCGAACGATATACAGTGTTGCATCCACATGTTCAGCGATTAGCGCAGAATCCGTCACCAGTCCGTATGGAGGAGAGTCAATTAGGATGTAGTCATACTTTTGACGAAGCTCTTCAAGGAGTAGTGGCAGACGTCCGTTGCTGAGCAATTCTGATGGGTTCGGCGGGATCGGCCCGCTGGTCAATACATCGAATTTAGGGTGGATACCTGTTGACTGGATGAAATCTTCGTAATGTCCCTGGCCGATCAGACAATTAGAAGCCCCGAATTTGTTAGGTACCATCAGCCTTTCGTGCAGCGTAGGTTTACGAAGGTCAAGACCGATGAGGAGTACGCGCTTATCGGAATAAGCCAAACTCGCCGCCAGGTTAATACTAACGAAACTCTTTCCTTCGCCACCAATTGATGAAGTGAACATCAGTACCCGGCAGGTTCCGTCTCCAAGGTATTGTAAGTTGGTTCGCAGGGCCCTTATTTGTTCGGCAACAGCACTCCGGCTGGTCATCTTGATAATTGCCTCTTCGCCAGGCTGCCCGTTTGCAGCTGCTTTCATCTGACCTATTTCACCAAGTATAGATGAATGGGTTACCTTCTCGATATCTTCACGTCGTTGAACAGTGTTGTTGATCATGAAAAGAAGGTTGATCAGCAATATCGGAATGATAAATCCGGCAGCGCCTGCACCTAGCCAAATAATGGATTTTTTAGGCTTAATTGGATGAAAGGACGAGATAGGGGCGTCAATCAGTCGACTGTCGGTCACCGTGGATGCGTAAGCCAAGGCTGTTTCCTCCCTTTTTTGCAGCAGATACAAATAAAGTTCTTCCTTAATTGACTGTTGACGTTTTATGCCAACAAACTCTCTCTCTTTTTTCGGAATGCTGCGCAGGCCGGCCGAAAAGCGATTATTGATATTCTCCAGATTCCTTTTTGTGACGGCCATACCGCGTTTCAGGTTCTGAACGTTTTCGCGAATCGATTGTCTGGTCCCTGCCAACTGCGTGTTGATGGTTTCCAGTAGAGGGTTGTTTGGAGAGGTGGTTCTGGCATATCGCTCACGTTGTAGCTCCAACTCGTTGAATTTGGTAAGCAATGAAACGAGAACTGGATCGTCGATCATATAGGTTGCAGGGGCAACAGCGCCCTCGCCAGCATTGGAAATGTAGTTGTCGACACTTTCCAAGATACTTATCTTCGTATTTACCTCGTTCAGTTTTGAGTCGTTGTCCTTGATGTTTTCAAGAAAAAGCTGAGATTCGGCGCTGATATCGGTAATGCCCTGGTTTGTCTTGTAAGATTCTACATCCTTTTCTACATCACCCAGCTCACCTGTGATCAAGCCCAAACGATTTTCAATGAATTTAAGCGTATTGCTGGCCTCGCTATTCTTGTCGGTCAATGACGACTGTACGTAAACGTCCAAAAGTTTATTTAATACATCTTTAGATCGTTGCACATCGGTATCTTCGTAAGTCAGCTCCAACACCGTACTCTTTATGTTAGGCTGCTCGACCGACAGGCGATTCAGCATGTTTTCTGCCAGATTTTTCACGTCAGTGAAATTAACATTAACATCTTTAAATTCTGAATCTTCTCCCTTGGTCACCACGAACGCTCCCCACGCATTGTTGAAACGCTGGTTGAATGCAAAAACCTTCTCCTCATTGTTGAACCGGAAGTGTGTGCTATCCACCACGTGAATGACCATCGGTTCCTGATAAGCGAGCGGAGTGGTTACTTCTGCTTTGACGACAACCGGACTTGTTTTGTACAAATTCACCGTGCGAAGACCGTCTTTGGAAGTGTAAGCAACATCTAACGTCAATTCCTTGATCACCTGCTCCATCAAAGTTTGCGACTTGATAATTTCGAGCTCGTTTTCAACAAGTTTATTTCCTCCGAACTGTGAACTGAGTTCCGTCAGAATGTCGCCCTGAGCGCCACCAAGTCCTTTCTTTTCATCTTTGATTAGAATACTGGTTTTAGTACTATAAACCGGTTGGCTGATCTGCAGATAAAAGAAAGCGATCGTAAGAGACAGTACGATAAAGATGGGAAACAGGAACCAATACCTGAGGTACCGCCTCACGTACTCAGCCAAATTGAATTGCACCTCTTCATCCTGAAGATCTGGCGCTAGGTGATTGGAATTTTGATCGTTCATAACATTGAGTATATAGTACTTTGGAAATCAAGGGCGAAAATGTCGCATAGAGCATAGCCAAGCGTGTTGGCAAAATGCCGCCGTAAAGGGTACTATTTAGTAAAATTTAGAATCAGAATGCCGAGCGTGCCGACAGCTGCTACTATCGAAGTCACAATCGGTACCAGCTGCACATTTCTGTCAGTGGCATTGATCCTGGTTTTAATTGGCTCGACATAAATGATGTCATTTTTGTGAGCGTAGTAGAAGGGGGAACCGAATATTTCGCGCGATGTAAGGTCTACTCTCGCATATTGTCTTTGACCGTTTTCCTCCCGGATAATCATCACGTTGCTTCTTTTGCCGTATATCGTGAGATCGCCCGCTAAACTGAGGACTTCAGGCAGTGTGATTTTTTCGTCTGGAATAACATAAACAGCCGGACGGGCAACCTCGCCCAGTACGGAGACTTTAAAGTTCAGGTTTCTAACGATAACGGAGGGCTCTTTGAGGTAATTAAGCAGCTTGGTGCGGATCGTGTCGGCGGCATCAGTCGTTCTCATACCACCCACATTAACCTTTCCAATCAGCGGTATCTCGATAGAACCGTCAGAGTTGACCAGGTAGCCAAGCGGCTGTACCCTTGCGCCTCCACCTGTGGTGGAATAGTTGGTACTTGCAGTGGTAAAAGTATTAGGAGCGTTGAAAACCTCATTAGCCTCGGTATTCAAACTACCTACTACAATCGATAGGATATCATTAGGCTGAATAGTGGGGGTGTATTTATGCGCAATTTCCTGAGTAATATATCTCGTGGAGTCGCCTTGGAAATATACAATGGATTTTGGAGAGACACAGCTTGTCATTCCTCCAATTGTCGCTATGTAAGCTAGAAATAATATAAGACTAATTTTTGTCAAATGCTGTCGTTGCTGTTTCATGTTTTAACGTTGAGTGGTCGAGAGGTACTTGCAAGAATTTGTTTTTCAGTGTCTTAATGATAGTTTAAATGGGATAAGCTAAGTCGAGGGTCTAAATATAAAAGAATTATTCTAAAAACCGCCAGTTCTGACTGCAAACGAGCAAAAATAGAACATCTTGGTATAGTGCAATGCTTTTCGTGGATATTATTTAGTGCAAATATAGAATAAATTCAATTATCGCCGTTGAATTTTTACGAGTTTTTCATTCTGAAACGGATAATCGCTCACCCAATTTTCGCTATTGCTTTTTTGGATCATATCCAGATGCTGGACTTTATGCGCATCCGTGCCCAAAAAAGTGATCAATTTATTTTTCAGGAGCCACCTTGCCATTTTATGAATATTTTCTCCATAATAGCCGGTAAGTGATAAAATATTTACTTGTAATTCACAGCCCTGATCGGCTAACTTCTTATACACGGATGGGTCGGAATAGAAATAGGTGTACCTTTCAGGATGTGCTAAAACCGGTTGGTAACCCTTTTGGATAATAGAGAAAAGGGTTTCAGAAGTATTCATAAGCGGGGTTGAGTAGGGCAATTCAACCAGTAATCTGTTGCCAGGCAGTGTCAGAAGCTGCGTCCCCTCATCTAGCAAATCACCGAAGTGCTCGTCGAGAAAGTACTCCGCCGCTGCGTCAATCTCTATCGATAGCCCCGCCGCTTTACAAGCCTGGCGAACTTCTTCCAGCCCTGATTGAATAATTTGCGGGGTATTGCGGTAGCAATCCCACATAACGTGGGGAGTTGCCACAATATGTGTGTAGCCAAGTCGCTCCATTTTCGAAACCATCGCCACAGACTCCTCCATCGTCTGAGCACCATCATCTATTCCAGGTATGATATGTGAATGTATATCGATACCGATATGATCTAATGCGACGCCCCGGGATGACGCTTTCTTACCACCAAATAACCAATTTAACATATTTTCGGTCTATCGCGCTGTCTAAACCCGCATTGACTGGGTCGGTTGCGGGACGACATCTAAAGATTGAATGAGTTGGAGCAAATGTAATCCAAAAATCATGGATTTTGCCAAGAAAGGCATATTGTAGCTTGAAAGTTTCATGGCTACAACGCGATTTGAAGAGAAATTTAATAAAATCATAATTTGAACTATTCCAATGTAGGGTAATTACGAAATGTAGGTGGCTAAAAAATTGTGCCAGGTTGTCACCCAGCCAATGTCTCCTGATGCTGCCACAAGTCCTGGAACACCGGGCTGTTCCGGTAAAGATCATCAAATGTACCCTGGTCTATTAGGCGCCCGTCGCGGAGGATGTAGACATAATCGAACTTTGTCAACAAATGAAGGCGGTGCAGCGTGGAGACAATGGCCTTGCCACGGAACTCCACAAACATCTTATCATAAATCATGGCCTCCGTCTTCGGATCAATGCTGCTGGTAGGCTCGTCGAGCAAGACAATGTCGCTTGTCCGCGCAGCGAGGATCCCGCGAGCGAGCGCAAGGCGCTGTTTTTGCCCACCCGAAAGGTTTACGCCCTTTTCCTGAATGGTGGATTCCAGGCCTTTGGGGAGGTTGCCTACCACTTCTGCAAAATGCGCCGTTTCGCAGACCTGCATAATATCGCTTTCTTCGAGGGGCAGACCGAGAGTGATGTTGTAGGCGATGGTATTTTCAAAGATTTCCGGGTCCTGGGGGAAGAGCGTCACCTGGTCGGCGAGCATCTCGATAGCGGCTCCTTCGCGCCCGTCGACGGTTACTTTTGCCCCGCTTTCCGGTTGGTACAGGCCTCTTAGCAACGCGAGCAAGGTGCTTTTCCCGCTGCCGCTTTCGCCGATGAACGCAATGCGTTGGCCCCTACGGATGCGGATATCGAGTCCATGCAGGCTATGGGCGTGCTTTTCGGAGTCGTAAAACTCTTCGTGCGAGAAGTTCAGATTGTTGATGTGGATTTCCTGCCAGTTGTCAGGGAGGTCGCCTGCTTCATCAACGCGGTGGTGCTCCCGGTATGCTTCGCCAATGGCCCGGGCGGTTTGTACTTCCGTGTTGTAGCGGATGATTTCGGTGTATTGCCAGGCAATGTCCTGGAACACGCTGGTGAACTGGTTGACATAGCTTAGCAGCGTTACCAGCCCGCCGACCAGGAATACCTCGCCCGGCACATAATGCTGGTACACATAGCCGATGGTGACGACAATATAAATGATCGCGATGAAGACACTGGCCACAAACCATTTCCATTCATTAATCACAACAGAACGCCGGAAGGGAGGAAATACATCGCCCACTTTGCTCATCAGACTGATTTTCATTCGTCTTTCAAGCCTGAGTGTAATGACGGTAATGATATTGGAAAGGCTGTCAAACAATGTGGAGGAGACAATATGCTCTTTTTCGTTCGACTCGTCGAGCGCCTTAATAAATGGTCTGTCAAACTTGAAAATCACATACACATTGATGATACCGATCAGTACCCCAATAGCCCCAAACATAGGTGAGAACCAGATGATAGCGATAAATGAGAAGATGAATTTGGCAAATGCATGCAGGAACATGAAGCCGTTTTGAAAGAAGTCTTTTAGCGCCTCGTAGGCTTTACGGATGCGGTTGATCGTCGCGCCGCTGTGATGGTCCTGATGCCAGCGAATTGGCAAATGCAAAGCCTGGTGATACAGCTCGTCGAGAAAGTTTCGGCTCAGATCGAATGCTAGCTTACGCTCCATTACGCGCGCAGGTCCGTGGAATGCCCATTCGAGCAGGGTCAGGGCCAGGTACGCGCCCGCGTAAAGCCATACATTATGCAAAGTGCCTTGGGCATCCTTTTGAATGGATTGGATAAACCAGCCGTAAAGCAGCGGATGCGCTGCCAGCACGAGATTGGCCATCACAAATAGTCCATATACCAGCAGGTACCGGCCTCGTTGCTGGCGGGCATAGCGCCAGGCCGTGGCTAGCAGGGATAAGTAGGGGTTCTTCATTCGAAAGAAATCGGTGGTTAAGGAAACAGCGGAACGTTTCCTAACTCACTAGAACCACAAAATGCCTGTGAAGGTTGCCTGTCGGTCGGTAAAGTTTGTGTGAAGAATCAGTAGTTTTTGGGGGTTTGCGGTTTACTTACACGTTGACCGATTTTAACAAACCAACCTTTTTGAACTATCAAACCGGAATTTTTATGAAAAGATTAATGCATGTTTTTTGCAGCGCCGTTTTGCTGAGCATTGCCCTCGGAATTTCTGCACACGCACAGGATGGCTGGATAAGTCTGTTCAATGGAAAAGACTTCACTGGCTGGAAGGTCGGGGCCAATGCAAGTTCCTTTTTGATCGAGGATGGTACCATCAAAGTGGCCGGGCCGCGGGCGCATCTTTTCTATGAAGGTCCTGTTAAAAACCATATGTTTAAGAATTTCGAGTTCAAAGCGCAGGTGAAAACAATGCCGGGTTCCAACTCAGGTATTTTCATTCATACCACTTATCAGGAAGACGGCTGGCCAGCCCAGGGTTACGAAGTGCAGGTCAACCAGTCGCACACCGACTACAAGCGCACCGGTAGCCTTTATAATGTAGTGGACGTAAAGGATACTTTCGTGAAAGACAACGAATGGTATACCGAGTATGTGAAAGTGGAAGGCAAGCACATTACCATTAAGATCAACGACAAAGTGGTGGTGGATTATGAGGAAACTGGCGTGGACCAACGGGAGGGCGAGATGAAAAACAAATTCCTGAAACAGGGTACATTTGCATTGCAGGCGCACGATCCCAAAAGTGTGGTGTATTACAAAGACATTCAGGTAAGGCCATTAACCGAGTAACCGTATTTACTTCCGATGGAAGAAGAAGTGCATTTTGAATCGATATTGGAACGCCTCCCCAAAAAGGGAGGCGAATTTTATATGATGGTACCCGACGACGTGGCTGCACAGTTCGTCGAGGGCCGCAAGCCCGCGCGTGTGCGTTGTGTGATCAATGGTATCGTCCATTTTCAATGCGCGATCCGGCCCAGAGGTGGGGGAGGCTTCTATATTAATGTAGCTACGCAACTTCGCCAGCAGGGCAAATTGGTGTTGGGCCAGAAATTGAACGCGACTGTGCGAAAGGACGACAGCGAATACGGCCGGGATATGCCGGAAGAATTACAGGAGCTGCTCGCGCAGGATGAAGAAGCGAAGCGGTTATTTGAAAATGCCAAACCGGTGAATCAGCGGGCAATTATCCATTACATCGCCAGCGCCAAATCAGTCCAGGTGCGGATTGATCGGGCTATCATGATGACCGACAGGTTGAAAACAGGGCGGATCGTATGACGTTTTGTCAAGGAGGGGGCGTTGTTGGTCAAGGTAATCGGGTGTGGTCATTTGTAGTCATGTGTGGCTAAGTGTGGATTGCTCTCAATAACTATATCTGACTACCCCTGACAATAATATGACCACAACTAACCGAAAACGTCAATCTTCCCGATTTGTAACATTCCGGTACTGGCTGGGCGAGATACCTTCCGATTTTCGAAATTGCCTTCCGAAGTAATTCAGATCCGAGAAGCCTAGCTGATAACAGATGTCGGAAATGCTGTCCTTGGTGTGTGACAAAAGCTGCTTGGCCTTTTTAATTTTTTCCCTTAATATAAAATCCAGTGGACTGATACTGAACTCGCGTTTAAATGCGCGGTAGAACGACGCCCGGCTCATACAAGCCTTATCGCTGAGCTCTTCCACCTGGATCTTTTCATTAATATTGGCCTTAATGTAATTCACAACGAATGCCAACGGACCGTCCTCGTGCAGGTAGGAGGTTTCATCGGTGGCGGCAAGGTGCTGCGTTTGTATAATATGTACAATGAGCTCCTGTAATGTGAGATCGGCGAGTATATCTTTGCCTAATGCGCTGCCCGAGCAAATTTTGATAAGCTTGTTAAGCGTCTGCGCGAGCTCGATGTTGTTGAGGAAATGATACTGGCTGTGCTGCAAAGACCAGAACTGCTGGCGTCCTTCGCGCGGATAAGCTTCGCTGAGCCGGTCGACGATCTGCTGAATTTTCATTTGATCGATCGCCAGGGCAATGCATTGCGTAGGATTCTCATGGGCGGCTTCCGGAAAGTCGATCTTCATCGTCACATTCGCAGGGACCAGCACGGTTTCGCCCGGTAGGTAATCGAAACCCGGTTGATCAAACAAATGCATCACCTTTTTGCCCCGCAGCATGCTTGTCACTACGAAATCGGGGAATGTAAGCGGTACCAGTGCAGAAGGTTGTAACGTCTCGAAAAGGTTCAACTCGCAGTTTTCAAGCGTAAACGCCCTGCGGTTCTCTACCAAAGTTTTAAGCGATTTCTCCGCCGAAACCGCTACCTGATCCAATCTGAAACCTGCCGCCATTGTTGTTCTTATTTTAAATCTCAACACGCTTTTCCGTAATCCCTACTGATCTGACTACACCTGACAACCTCTGACTACGAATAACAATCCTCCTCTTTTCCATTCTCCCTTTCCTCCAATCATTAAATATAACTCTTTTTTGAAAAAATGAGATAATTATCCTAACAGTTGACACGATCGTACCATTGATTAACGACCTGTGAAGCTAGGTTTGTATTATCAATCATTTCTAAAAATAACCTTTAATCATGGATACGATCACCGAAAATCAGGCAGTCGAGAGTAAGGCGTATAGCAGTGAGAATCTGGCCAAACGGCCTGATTTCAAAGAAAAATATGATAATTACATTAACGGTAAGTTTGTAGCACCTGCCAAAGGTGAGTATTTCGAGAATATCTCGCCGATCGACGGCCAGGTATTTACAAAAGCAGCCCGTTCGACGAAGGAAGACGTGGAAGCTGCGCTCGATGCCGCGCACGCCGCATTCCCGGCATGGAGCAAAACTTCGGCTACCAGCCGCAGCAACCTGCTGCTGAAAATAGCGCAGGTCATAGAAGATAATCTAGAATATCTGGCCATTGTCGAGACGATCGACAACGGTAAAGCGATCCGGGAAACCCGCGCCGCCGACCTTCCGCTTTGTGTTGATCACTTTCGCTACTTCGCCGGCGTGATCCGCGCAGAGGAAGGTAGCATTTCCGAGCACGACGAACATACAGTCTGCATCAACGTGCACGAGCCGCTGGGTGTGGTAGCGCAGATCATTCCCTGGAACTTTCCATTGCTGATGGCGACATGGAAAATCGCCCCGGCGCTGGCTGCAGGCAACTGTGTGGTGGTGAAACCCGCAGAGCAAACGCCGACATCTATCATGATATTAATGGAGCTCATTGGGGACATTCTGCCTGCCGGGGTGCTCAATATCGTAACGGGCTTCGGGGTGGAAGCCGGTAAACCGCTCGCGTCGTCGCCTCGTGTGGCCAAGGTCGCATTTACGGGCGAAACCACTACCGGCCGGCTCATTATGCAATATGCTTCGGACAATCTGGTGCCGGTAACGATGGAGCTTGGGGGTAAGTCGCCCAATATTTTCTTCCCGTCAGTAATGGACGAGGATGATGCGTTTCTGGACAAGGCCATCGAAGGCGCGGTACTGTTTGCGTTGAACCAGGGCGAGGTTTGTACCTGCCCGTCGCGGATGCTGGTGCATGAGAGCATTTATGACAAGTTTATTGAACGGGTAATCCAGCGTACAAAGGCCATTAAAATGGGCCACCCTCTCGATGGAACCACAATGATGGGCGCGCAGGCTTCGAACGATCAGTACGAAAAGATTTTGTCCTACCTTAAAATAGGTAAGGAAGAAGGTGCAGAAGTGCTCACGGGCGGAGCTGCACAAACTTTTGAAAATGGTATTTCGGGCGGCTATTACATTCAACCCACGATTTTCAAAGGACACAATAAAATGCGGGTGTTCCAGGAGGAAATATTTGGCCCGGTGGTGTGCGTGACCACGTTCAAAACCACCGAAGAAGCCATTGCCATTGCTAACGACACGCTTTACGGTCTTGGCGCGGGGGTGTGGACGCGTGACGCGCACGAGCTTTATCAGGTACCACGGGCGATCCAGGCGGGTAGGGTGTGGGTTAATAATTACCACGCCTATCCCGCCCACGCTCCGTTTGGTGGCTATAAAAAGTCAGGTTTTGGGCGAGAAAACCACAAAATGATGCTGGGGTACTACCGTCAGACCAAGAACATGCTGATTTCGTACGACAAGAACAAGCTGGGCTTTTTCTGAGAATGTGATGACAGAGCGCGTATTGATTACTCCCGAGGCCGAAAAAGTCGTCTACCGGCTTCGGGAGTCGCATGGAGAGCTGATGTTTCATCAGAGTGGTGGTTGTTGTGATGGCTCACAGCCCATGTGTTTCCCCAAAGGTGAGTTCCGCGTGTCGGAAAGTGATGTGTTGCTGGGGGAAATAGCGGGTTGTGAGTTTTTCATGAGTCGCGACCAGTTTGAGTATTGGCAACACACCCAGCTGACGATCGATATAGTTCCTGGCCGCGGTTCGAGCTTTTCATTAGAGATCCCACTGGGCGTGCGTTTTATTACCCGATCAAGACTTTATACGGCCGAAGAAACCCGTAGTCTGACGGCGATCAACGTCTGAAAACCGCATTAATTATTGAAGGTGTGAGCCTGTCGTGTAGTGAATCTTTTACACGATGGTTTCGCACCTTCTTGTCATTTTAGCACTTATTGGTTATATTTGTTCAAATCGAGCGGTTTGCTGACTGGGAAAATCAAGGTCAGCGCTATCTATAACACATCTGTAAATCAAAGGATTTGCGGATTTAAAAGCTGAATTTTGAATTTCAACGAATTTGAACTCCACGAAGACGTGCTCAACGCCGTGGATTCTATGAACTACCAACAGGCAACGCCTATCCAGGAGCAGGCCATACCACACATTCTTAGCGGTAAAGACCTTCTCGCTTGCGCACAAACAGGAACCGGCAAAACCGCCGCATACCTGATCCCTATTCTCGACAAGGTCGCCCACGAAGCCAATGAACATACCGGTGCATTGATTTTGGTGCCTACACGCGAGCTTGCCGTGCAGATCGACCAGCAAATTCAGGGCCTTGGCTATTTTGTTGGAGCCACCAGCATTGCCGTATATGGCGGTAATAAGGGGCCGGAATGGGACCAGCAGAAAAAAGCATTGACACAGGGTGCCGACATTATCATAGCCACACCAGGTAGGCTCATCGCGCATTTACAATTAGGCTACGTCCATTTCCGCGACTTGCGGCACTTGGTTCTCGATGAGGCCGACCGTATGCTGGATATGGGTTTTCTGAGCGACATTCTGAAAATCATGAGCTACCTGCCCAATGAAAGGCAGACGCTGATGTTTTCGGCGACAATGCCGCCGAAGATTGGTGAATTGGCCAAACGCATTCTGAAAGACCCCGAAGAAATCAGATTAGCAGTCTCACGTCCTGCCGACCGGATCGACCAGCAGTTTTACCTGGCCAGAGATGAGCAGAAATTGCCATTGCTAATGCATCTGCTGAAAGGCGTTGAAAATATCAGCATGGTGTTGTTTACCTCACGCAAATCCAATGTCGAGCCGATCGTTCGGTCCCTGCGGAAACTGGGCCTGGGCGCGCATGGTATTTCCTCTGATTCTGAGCAGGGCGAGCGCGAAATTGTACTACGTGATTTCAAAAACCGGCAATTTCCGATCCTTGTTGCAACCGATGTGTTATCCCGCGGCATCGATATTGATAACCTCAGCCATGTGGTGAACTACGATGTTCCCCGCGACCCCGAAGATTACGTGCACCGTATAGGGCGTACGGCACGTGCTGAATCAAAAGGTACAGCCATGACCTTCATCAATGAGCAGGATCAGAAATATGTATTGAAGATCGAAAGGCTTTTTGAGAAGGAATTGGAGAAAAAATCGGTCACCGCAGAACTGGGATTGGGCGAGGCTCCCGTATTTGAGCCGCCACGTTTTCGTTCTGGCGGGCGTAACAATAACAGGAAAAGTAAGAGGCAAGACAGGCCGGGTAAACCCTCCGCAAGAAAACCACAACGCGAGGGAAGGCCCCAGGACACCACCGATGCGGCGGTGACCGACGTGGTAACGGCCGACGTGGCAATGGTCGGCGCGGCAGAGCGGAGCGATAAGCCAAAACGCAGAAACAAGCGGAGGAGACCTAAAAAGGATCAGCCCAAAACCGTAAACCCCACTGAGGCACAGGCCTCTTGATCAGAGTTGGTCAGACGTGAGCATTGTTTGTCTTGCTTATTCGTCATGAAAGAACTTAAATTACGTGCACTTGGACCGTTTGATAGATTGGATAAGGAATTATAAATTCAGCGTATCCGATCCTCCCATCATTACGATGGAAGGCTTGTTTTCGCTGCTACTGCTTTTGCTTCTGAGCCTGCTTGCGGTATTTTTCCATCTTGTCCGCATCCTTTTTAATTCTCCGGTCGATTTTTCGCTCGACTGGAACCTCTTTCTGAGTTGGATACCGCTCATTCTCGCTTTTTTCGCCGACAATCTTACAAAGCGTTTCGGGAATATTCCTGTGGTACTGGGTATTCTGAGCATTGCCTGGCTGGCATTTCTTCCGAACGCTCCCTACATGATCACAGATCTTGCCCACCTCACAGTGGACTACCAGCGCGACCTTACCTGGCATGATACCATTATGCTATTTTCCTATGCGGAGGTAAGTTTGTTCAATGGTTTGGTGTCGCTCTACTGGATCCACCGTTCTTGGCGGCGGGTATACAATAGAAAACCGGGCAATACCCTGCTGCTGATCAGTCTTCCGCTGGCGGGCTTCGGCGTATACCTTGGCCGGGTGCGGAGAATGAACAGCTGGGACATTATTCACGAGCCAGGGGCTATTATCAATAACCTCTTCGAAAGCCTTCTCGATCGTACTGCCTGGGTTTTCGCGATGGAGATCGGGATGTTGCTGGGGATTTTGTATCTGGTACTTTGGGGGGTGATCCGTTTCAGGATCCGGCATTCCAAGAAGAATACCGATCCGGGAAATCACTAGCAAGATTGGCTCCCCGTCGATTTAGATGGATTAATCCCCCGCTTTCAGACATTTTAATGGATTCGTTACAGATCTTATTTCGCTGCGAGCATCTCGTAGCGATCAGTAAACCAAACGGCTTGCTCGTACATCGTTCCCCCATTGCCAGCGACGCCGATGTCTTCGCCGTACAATTGCTGCGTGATCAGCTCGGACAAAAGGTTTACCCCGTCCACCGCCTTGATCGTAAGACTTCGGGAGTGCTGCTTTTTGCGCTTGACGAAGCTACAAATAGCGAAATGCAGCGCAAGTTCATGAACGGTGAAGTAAAAAAGACGTATCATGCCATTGTACGGGGTTATACGCCTGATAGTGGTGAAATAGATTATCCTCTCAAACGGGACGATGGGGTAGTTCAGGATGCCGTAACATTTTTTGAAACGCTGCAACGCACAGAAATGCCGTTTGCTGTCGGCAAACATCCCACCTCACGTTATTCATTGGTAAAGCTGAACCCGGTCACAGGCCGCATGCATCAGCTTCGCAAGCACATGGCCCACATCCTGCATCCGATCATTGGCGACAGACCTCACGGTTGCAACAAACAGAACCGCTTTTTCAAAGAGCAATTTGGTATGATGCAGATGATGCTACATGCGGTGTCACTGGAATTTGTACATCCTACTACACATGAACATGTGAATATATTTGCCTACTATGAGGCAGAATTTTTCAGGATGCTTGAAAAACTTCGGTTGAAATGAGCATCTTTTGTTTCTACTAAAACCTGGGTATGTTCAGCGTCAAGAGCTTATTGTTTGGGCTAAACAATTTGGTTTTCATTTACTATGCTTTGGGACTGCGGTTCGCCAATCGGTTTTAAAGCGTCTATTGCCAAGTGCTTTGGCCAATTCAAAGAAATGGCATCCTGTAAGGATGCAGATGCCTTACCCTTCAAAATGGCAATGAAAGCTCAAAACAACCTTCCAGCGAAATGTTATCAAAACGGCTTTATCGGTGCTTGTAACTCTCCTGATCAAAATCTTCACAAAACGGGCCGCTGATGAATGCATACTGGTCTTTCAGCAGCCGGTCGCGAGGCGTCGGTCTGAAGCTCGGCACGAGCGCCGGTTGTTAACGATCGGGAACGGACACCAGTAGGAGCTCTTTACCTCGAGGCGGCCTTGTATGTGTGTGATTAACTGATTATGTCTTGTCTGGCTTGATGGTCCCCAGAAGGGCTCTACCATTTTTTTGAGAATTTTCAACCGGTTGGTAAAGCATATTACAGCTTTATCAATAGTTTTGAAGTATTAATTGAATGCTTTCAAAAATACTTACTCAACGCAGATGCAGGACACTTATGTGATTATTATGGCGGGTGGCGTCGGCTCCCGTTTTTGGCCTTTCAGTCGAACAGATTTCCCCAAGCAATTTCATGATGTACTAGGTACAGGCCGGACGCTTTTGCAGCAGACCGTCGACCGATTCGAAGGGGTTTGCCCAATTGAAAATGTGTATATAGTTACCAGTCAAGAATATAAGGATTTGATCAAAGGGCAGATTCCTGAACTGACCGACGACCAGATTCTGCTGGAACCGCACCGTCGGAACACTGCCCCTTGTATTGCATACGCGTGTTACAAAATTGCCTCACGTAACCCCAATGCTAACGTTGTGGTAGCACCCGCGGACCATATCATTCTGAAAGAAGAAGCGTTTAGGGACACCATTAAGGTGGCACTCGGAGCAACCCGTAATGAGGATATTCTTGTGACATTGGGCATTCAGCCGACTCGACCGGACACCGGTTACGGCTATATCCAATATATTCCCGACAAGTTAACCGTCAAAAAGGTTAAATCGTTTACCGAAAAACCACATAAGGAACTTGCACTGCAGTTTTTAAATAGTGGTGACTTTGTGTGGAATGCAGGGATCTTCGTGTGGAATATCAATGCCTTTAAAAAAGCACTAGCCAAGTTCCAGCCCGATATCGCCGAAATTTTCCAAGGCGGCGATCAACATTATTACCGCGAATCAGAGGAATCGTTTATTAGGCAGGTCTATCAACATTGTGGCAGCATCTCCATTGACAACGGCATTATGGAAAAAGCTGAAAACGTAAATGTGGTACTTGCAAGCTTCGGATGGTCGGATCTGGGCACTTGGAAATCTATGTACGAAGTATCAGAAAAAGATGCCGAGATGAACGTGACCGACGGTACGCTGATCCTGCACAATACCACCAATTCGATTATAAAGATGCCAGGCGATAAGCTTGTGGTTATAAACGGGCTGGATGGATTCATTGTTGCTGAATTTGATGGTGTGCTGCTGATCTGCAAAAAGGATGATGAACAAAAAGTGAAGGAATTCGTAGCTCAGGCCAAAGAGCTGGATCCGAAATATGTTTGATCCGATATTATGTTGACATAAAGCATTAAAGCAGGTCATTGATGCCTGGCTTTAATGCTTTATAATACGTTCATTGAGTGCAATGCCTTGCAGTTTTTTTGTTATGCAACGCTCATAGCCAGCTTTCTGCGCCGGAGGTCAGCACCCGGCGCGCTTTTTTTTCGTTCGCGAGCGACGTAGCTCTGACTGGTGCCCGAGCTTAAAACGCCAGGCTTTTTAGCCAGTGCGATGAGATTCGCAAAATGCTTGAGGCTGAATCTTTCCATAAGCATTCTGCGGTGGTATTTTAGTTCGATCATCGAAATGTTCAGGTTCTTGGCAATCATTTTGAATGGTTCATCCCGGGACAATCCTTCCAGAATCGCACGCTCAATACTGGAAAGACTGTCCAGTGAAGGGCCGCCAGCTGCTATTTCGGCCCACAGCATATCCTGAATATCTTGCGAGAGAAACAGATTGCCTTTCCGAACCTGCGCGATAGCGTCCAGTAGCTCCTGAAACGGACAAGTCTTGGTCATGAAAGCTTTCGCTCCAAGATTCATGTAGGTCCTGATGCGCCATTCATCGCTCATAGAAGTTAAAATGATGACATCAGCTTTGGGTTCAGCTGAAAAAATAAAGTCTATTCCTTTGTCATAGCGGCCATTGAAAACAAGTTCGGTGATGACCAGCGGCGCCGTTTCTTCGGCTGGGCGGGCTATGTAGGCTTCTACTGAGCCGTAAATACTTATCGTTTCGAGCCCGGGCAGCGATTTTAGCAAATTTTCTCTTAAGGTTTCGGTGAAGATTCGATGGCTATCGATCAACGCAATTTTCATGTTCGGAGGATGTTAAAGGCAAGCGGGCTGCGGAGCCGCCAGCCAGTGAATACAACTATTTCGGATAACTAAGGATTGCTGATTGTTCATGTAGGCGCAGAACCGTTGGTCAAAGCCGTCACACGCGTGGTGGTCTAGCGAATTTCCCCCTAATCTTATTCAGACTAACTCTACTGACTGAAAAGCGGCAACAGATAGCTGTTGCTCGCATACCGCCTCACAGAATTGCTATGTGTCCAGAAAATAAAAAGCGGAGAGTGCCCGAAGGATTGGCTGCGCTTGCGAGCGGGTTATTTTCGCAAAATTCCTGTCCGGCGAGCCATGACGACCAATGGAACAGGTACCCCTGAGCTTTTAAGAGAACCCGGCTGTCGAAGCCAGTTAGCGAAAGTGTTTGTTAGTAGCATTTATTCGAAAGGTTAACGTTGAGTAAAATTCACTTTGGTTTAATACCAAAGCAGCCTTGTCAAGAATTTAAGTGTGTGAACCTATCTGATTACCAGCAGCCTTTCAAACTGTAAATGGCCGGTTACGCTGGTTACAATCACATCTAATTTGTCGACAAAAACACAGACCTAAGGCATTGAATATTCAAGTATGAAGCTATAAAACAAAGTTTGTTATAACAAGCCGCCGATTCATTTATTATTTCACTTTACTTATAATTATACGATAAATCATATTAGTTAATTGCATAATTCCATGTTTGTGTCTCCGGTTTGGCATTCGCGCCAATGTGATTGAGGTAGCATAGCCGGATCACATTACATGTGCGTATAGGGGCGGCAAATTTCAAAATTGCAGTCTGAAATTTGAACCATAATATATATACGTTTATGGTGTTCTTGTTCAGCTTTTAGCCTATATACACACCAGCCTGGAAATGGGCCGCCTAAAATGTAATTTATCTCCATATAGACACTACACCATCACTCCAATGGGATGTTGGATTGTAAGAGAATCACATCAAAAGTTAGAATTCAGCGGCCACTTTTTCTTTGAGTTGCCTGATCTTTTTCACAAGATCGAAGCACTCATTTTTTTGCATCTGGCTGATTGTATTCTTGACCGAATTGACAATTATGCGGCCTTCCTCGTCCAGCAGTGGACCATGTCGCGTCACATTGCTATATATTTCTTCCCACTCCACGGCAAGCTGCTCTGAGAACATTTTGGCAGGGATGACATGGAAGTAGGCGTGCAATTTCAGAAGTGCCGACCGGTGGTCGTCAACGTCCAGACCTTCGGAGAATTTTGACAGCTCGGCATAGGCAAATATGTTAGAAGGTTTCATGATGGAAGGTAAAAGGCTTATATAGAGAAACTGGTGATCAATTTATAGTTTTAGCGCCAGCCAAGCAAATTGCATTGTGGTTGTCAAGTACACCTTCGTGGCACCATTTGATAGAAACGACTAATGTACAATTACTTAGACAAAACTCTTGATTTTTATTCATTAAGTAAAAATAATATACTATTTATTTAGCGGCTGAGACGAGCCCAACGCGATTTAAATCAGGCACTTGCTCATAATTTCGTAGAATCTTCGCGGCCCGCCGTCTTCGACTGCAATGTGCTGTCGAATTTTTTCGAACCAATTTTTGCATCCCGGTCTTCCTGGTGTAGCTAAAAGTTTATCGTCATTCATAAACAGCGATTTCCTGGATGTGAATACGTGTGAAGGAGTATTACAGTAGTAACCGATGGCTCATAAAGTTGTAGAATGTCATATAAATTTTACTTATTATACGAATTAGGTCACTATTTTCATATCGATTTTACTCAACGATAGAAAAGGGGGCGTTTGCATTATGCAAAGCCCCCGCTTTGTATTAGGATGACCTTTATGCCGGGTATTTAATTGGGCCGGAACTTGACCACTTTGTTGCTTTGCGGCTTTACAGTCTGCAGATAAGCAAAAATCGCACGCAGATCACTTTCCTTCATGCCCGCATACATCGTCCAGGGCATGGGCGTGTTCATTTCCTTCGGACCTACCTTATGGGGCTTGTAGCTGGAATCCGCATAAGGTTTGAAACGTTGGACGAATGCATCGGCTGTCCATGTCCCAATGCCGTTGGTCTTGTCGGGAGAAATGTTTGCCGAGGTGGTGATCCCGCTCGGCATGATGAATTCCATACCGCCTCCGAATTCGGTGCCGGGCACTTTTTCCCCTTTCTCCCGCTTGCTATGGCATTCCACGCAGCTTGCCGCCGTAGCCATGTAGCGACCGTATGCGACCTGGTCGGTCTCGGAGGGCCGTGTGGAGAGGTTGGCTTTAGTTGGCATTGTGTTGATCAGGATGTTGACGGGAAAGTCATATGCCGGGGCTTCTATGTCGTGCTGCACGGGCGCCAGGGTGCGTATATAGGAAATCAGACTGTAAATATCCTCCTGGTCGAGCTGGCCGTAGTTCAGGTAAGGCATAATCGGAAACAATGCGTGCCCGTCCCGGCTGGTGCCGGTAGTGATAGCGCGGAAAACCTCTCCGTCGGTCCATTTGCCGATGCCGTAGGGGGTGATGTTTCGCGCATAGAACACGCCCGGGAAACCCATATCCCGGCTGAACAGCTCGCCTCCGCCTCCAAAGTTGCCGGCAGCCAGCGGGGCAGAGAACAGCGACCAGTCGCGGGAACTGTGACAGTCCATACAGACAGTGACATGGTTGGCCAGGTAATTGCCGCGCTCGATCCGCTCCAGCGTCCGCTCGATTGAAATGACAGGGGCATCGCCGACATCGGGAAGGGCGGTCTTAACATAAGTAGCGGCTGCGGCGGCAGCCAGAACGACGACCAGAACGACGACGCCAACGATTTTGAGTAGCTTTTTCATAACAGAGGGGTGATAGAAGATGGTGAATATCAGGATTGGTGAAAAGTTACAATAATTCCGGTAAAGTCCAAATGCTTAGTTACTTAGTGAAAATTGGAGCGGCGAGTGCAACGTTTAAATGCAACATTGTGTCTGAAACTCAAAATCCAATCCTGACTACTGCCATGAAAAGAACCTTAATCGCAAGCTGCCTGGCGTTGGCGATGCTCTCGTGCTATTACAGGGAATCCGAACCCTTTGTGGGAAATGTGAAGTTCGATGGTACTGGCTACCGGCCAGTCTATAAAAGTCCGGAAGAGATAGGCAAGGTGCAGGTGCTGGCGGCCCAGTCGCTGAGAAAGCCGGGTAAGATCTACACGTTCGACCGCTACCTGTTCGTCAATGAGCTCGGTAAAGGTATTCATATCATCGACAACAGCGATCCGAAAAAGCCCGAAAACCTTTCATTTGTCTCCATTGTGGGCAACTATGACATCGCTGTGAAAGATCACTGGCTGTATGCCGACAATTTCTCAAATCTGCTCGTCATCGACATTGCGGACCCCAAAGTCCCGAAGGTGGTCAAAAGCATTCCGAATGCTATTCCGGTTTATAACTATCCACCTTTGCAAGGCGTTTATTTCGAATGCGCCGACGAGAAGAAAGGTGTTGTGGTGGATTGGGAAAAGGTAGAGATGGAAAAGCAGCCCAAATGTTACCGGTAATTATCAACAGACACTCTTTTAGCTATGAAAAAGTTAATTCCTCTCTTATTTCTCGGACTTGCATTGGCGGGTCTGATGCTTCTTTTGAATGCCTGCGATAGAAATTCAGGCGACTCGGGACCCAGTCCGCAGACAGGCGCCGGAGGCTCTATGGCGCGGTTTGCAATCAGCGGCAATACCCTTTACATCGTCTCCAAACAATCCCTGGAAGTATATGATATCAACCAGGGCGGAAACCCCACAAGGGCGGTGACAAAGAATCTGGGAGTCGGGATCGAAACGATTTTCCCTTATCAGAAAAACCTTTTCATCGGGGCGGCCGATGGAATGTACATTTATAATAACGCTTCACCCAATGACCCGGTGTTGCTATCCAAATACACGCACGTGCTCTCCTGCGATCCGGTGGTGGTGCAGGGCCAGTATGCCTACGTGACATTGCGGGCGGGCGTCAACTGCCGGCCGGGTGGTTCTTTCAGCTCGCTGGATGTGGTCGATATCAGCGACCCTTCCAAACCCCAAATGGTGAACAGTCAGCGGATGGATACCCCTTACGGGCTGGGTGTGTCGGGTAACAAACTCTTTGTTTGTGAGGGCGATAAAGGTTTCCGCGTGATGGACATTACTGATCGTAAAGTACCAGTTCAGAAGCGGCTTTTTCAGGAAGTGCCCTCCTATGATGTTATCGTTGGAAACAATCATCTGATCATAACCGGCAAAGACGGCCTTTTTCAGTACAAGTACGATGAGTCCGACAGTATCGCGTACCTGAGCAAGATCCCTGTTTTATGAGAAATGCGCTGCTTGTCGTATTTACACTCTTGGCTTCTTTTCGTGCTTGTTTTGCCCAGTTTGATGTCGAATCGGCCAAAGGACACGTGATTATTAAATATTCACCTTTGCCTATGTTTGACCTGGACAATACTATTCAGTTTGGGGCAGAAGTGCCTTTGGGCAAAGGGAGTTTTGCATTGCAGCAGGACCTGGGCTATGGGAATGCTACGTTTAGTGCCTGGTATGACGGCGATAGCCGGCCTGACAAGCAGATTTTCAAAAGCCGCACGCATCTAAGGTGGTATTTTATGGAAAGACGAAGAATGCGTGCCTGCCTGGGACCCGAGCTTTTATTTAAAAAGGTAGTGTACCGCGACAGTCAATGGGCGGGCAGGGATTGTGACAGCCCATTTGGCCCGTGCAGCTTCTTTCAGAACCAGAACGTCAGAGTCGATAAGAACGTTGTGGCAGCTCATGCGCGCTTCGGTTGGCAGTTCATTACGCCCAGCCGCTTCACATTCGATCTTTTTGCCGGCCTGGGGTTCCGCCAGATTTTCGCCACTCCCCATTCACCCGGAATCCCAGACGCAGAGATCCGTCGCATTCATGACAATTGGGAAGACCTTGATCCCAACGAAAACGAGCTTCGCCCGAGCGCTGTGCTTGGATTTCATTTTGGGATTGTTTTGGGAAAATACCGCAGGGATTGAGTACATTACCATTAAATCCCTAAATATCAGACAATCATGAACAATGCCATCAGCTGGTTTGAAATACCAACCACCGACCTGGATCGTGCAACAGCTTTCTACGAATCAATTTTTGAGATTAAATTTATTCCGCTCGATGCGCCGAACCTGAAAATGCGCATGTTTCCCGTCGATGATATGGCAACTGGCGTCGGCGGGGCGCTCGTATATAGCGGTGGGTTTCACAAGCCTTCCGCAACGGAAGGCCCGTTGATTTACCTGAATGCGGACCCCGATCTGCAAATCGTGCTTGACCGCGTATCTGCCGCAGGCGGCAAGGTAATAGTTCCCAAAACGCAGATCAGCCCCGAGTATGGCTATATGGCTGCATTCATCGATTCGGAAGGAAACCGTATCGCGCTGCATTCCTCACCGGCCAGATAACCTTCAAAGCTCAAATTTTGAACTGCAAAGTCAGATAAAAGCCCCGCCCGTCGGATGGCAGGATACCCGGGCCGGGATAGCCTGTTGCCCGGCGGGTGAAATACATTTCGTTAGTCAGGTTGTTGACGCTGGCCTCAGCCCTGAACCGCTTCCATTCATAAGAAAAGCTAACATCCATGATCTTATAGGCCGGGATCAGTCCGACCACCGATGATACGCCGCCGTCGATGGCATTGGTTGCCTCCGAAAACTGGTCGGAAAGACGGGTGAGCTGAAAGGAGCCTTTCAGCTTTTTGTAGCCCAGTCGCAACCCTGTTTTCAGGTTGATTTTCGGCACAAATTCCACCTGGTTACCCTGCACGCCCGGAATCTCACTGTGCCTGTATTCTGATTTGATGAAGGCGACATTGGCAAATAATACGCCACTCCAATCTGTGTTCTCCGGCCTTGCCAACCTTAGCAAATCTGCTTCTGCGTAAGATTCGATGCCCATAATAATGGCCTGTCCGACATTACTTCTAAGGCGCAGCACCCGGTTATTCTCGTCGTAAAACTGCACCTCGCCTATGCGGTTATCGTAATTCAGGTAGAAAAGGCTTATGTCATAATTGTAAAGTGAAGTTTGCTGGCTTCGCACACCCAGATCGATCGAGTAGCCTTTTTCGTCTTTCAGGTTGGGATCGATGACCGAGGACGGATTGGCAATGCGCATATCGCTGAAAGTGATCGAGCGGTAGTTTTGCGATATATTACCGTAGAGCTCGACCTTCTCGGTAGGCTTGTAACCGATCCCGATGCCGGCAAGCAGAAAGTGGCGTGCGTTGGTGCGGTATTCGTCGGTGCGGGAAATATTGATCACATTGCCTGCAAGGTCGCGGGCGATGTTGCCGTAGTAGCCGTCGGCGGTGGTTTTAATGTATTCAAAACGTACGCCGGGAGTGACCGAGAGCTTGTCGGTAAGGTAAAAGATGTTTTCTGCAAAAAGAGACATGTTCCGGTTGGGAAACCGGTAATCATAAGTGATGAACCGGTCGGGCTCCACGAAATTAAAATCGGCGTCTTTCCCCTTGCTACCCAGTCCCTGTAAGTTGTGATTGTAACCGTAGTAATACCGCCCGCCCAGCAGCAGTACCGACATTTTCTTGGCCACCGAATACCTTCTTAGATAACGGGCCTCGGCACCCCAGTTGGTGAAATCGCCCTTGATCAGATCTCGTTCGCTGTTGTCGTCGATGGTCGCCACGCGGTTAGGGCGAAAGCCCAGCGAGTAGCGGTTTGCCGCCAGCCCGAAAACGCGCAGGTTGAATTCATTGCTTGCATTGAAACGGTGGTCGAAATGCAGGGCGGCCATATTCCAGTTGACCTCAAACCAGTTTCGCTCGCGGTTTGTCTGGCGGGGATTTTCAGCAAACATCGCATCGGAGAGTCCGCCGGGCTGTTTAGCCAGGTAATGCATGTGCGTGATATCCAGGCCGATAGTTGTTTTGTCCGAGAGCTTGTAGTCCAGGTCGGTATAAAAAGTATAGTTGTTGAATTTCGAGTTCGCTCGCCAGCCGTCGGCCCTTTTGTATTGGAAAAAAGTGTAGTAGCTCAGCTTTCCCACGGTCCCGCTGGCGCTGGTAAATGCATTGTAAAACCCGAATGAGCCCGCACTCTGCCGCGCTACCACCTCGATTTTGCGATCCTGAACCGGTTTTTTCATCACAAAATTGATGAGCCCGCCAAACTGCGTACCATATTGCAGCGATGCAGCCCCGCGCACGATCTGGATCTTGCCAATGCCCTCGATAGGAGGGGTATAATAGCTTTCGGGGTAGCCCAGGGCATCGGCGCTGATGTCATAGCCGTTCTGGCGCACGTTGAAATTCGCCGTACGGTTAGGGTCCAGGCCACGGCCGCCAATATTGAGCTGCAAACCGCCTCCTTCGTTTTCCCATATGTTCAGCCCGGCCACGCGAGAGTAGACCTGCCTGGCGTTATTGGTCGATAAGTTCGCTACCAGCTGGTCTGGCGTGATCACTTCCGATTTTTTGCCTTCATAAATCCCCATGCTTTCCACGCCGCGCAGCCGTGAGAAGCCGAAATCCGCTGCTTTTTCCGTCACAGTCAGCTCATCCAGGTTCTGCTCAGAGGAGGTCAGGTAAAGATCGAAATGAAGGTCCTTGCCACGGGCATTGAACTGTTTTTTCTCAATCCGGTAACCCGACATTGTGGTCTGAAGGGTGTAATTGCCGTTTGGCACCGACGGAAAGACAAACCTGCCCTGATCGTCTGTAACCGTGGTAAGATTTTCGTTCAAAAAAATGACGCAGCCCTTGATTGCTGCCGTGTCGGATTTGGAGAAAATACGGCCTGACAGGCTGGTCTGCGCCAGTGAAAGACTGCTGATCAATAGCAGGAGGGGTAAAAATTTAAAGACCTTTAATTTCATTGTCAAATGGGGTAATCCAAGATTTATGTCGGAAGGTGTCGGTTTGTTTGGCTAGATCCACATCCGGGGCGATGAGTGGTTTGCCGGTGCGCCCGTTCAGCGCTACGTATGAATCCACGTATACATGCGGGTGGGTGAAGCCTCGCGCAGCGTAGTGATCGCGCAGCATATGTGCGTATTGCAGGATCATGTCGGGTTGGGTGGACATCATTTTTTCCTGCAAGCTTGTCAGAAAATCGTTGTTGTTCACGATCTGGCGTTTCCCAGTGGCGTCCGTGACGGTAAACTGGGTGTAACCCGCTTTTTCCATGAGCATAACCCTCCATGAAAACCGGTAACCTTCCTCGGTCCAGAAAAGCTCGCCGGGGTAGAGCAGGTACCGGAACGGAAATGTGATTTGGAATGCAAAAAATGCGATAAAGACTGCGTGAAGAACCGGTTGCAGCCATGCAGGGAACCGGTAATATCCCGCCGGCCTGATGATTGCCGATGGCAGCCGCAGCAAGCGACAGACCCGGTCGATCAGCTTCTGATGAAATGCTGCGGGAAAAAAGACGAGCGCAGTCACGATCATGATGTAGGGAAACATGCCGATTGGGAAAAGCAGCGAGGTCAAAAGGTGGAATACTACAACCGAGGCATATGCATAGGGCCTTGTATGCCGGTTCCAAAGCAGCAATCCGATGCTCAGGTCATAAATGCAGCCGATCCAGCTGAAAAAGTAGGCAGTTTCCAGGTGGTTGAATAGCGGACCGATCAGCAGGATGTCGTTTTTAGCAGGCAACCATATTTTCAGCGGCAGCGCATGTAAAAGCCAGTCGCTGTTGAGCTTGGCAATGCCGGCGTATAAGTAGAGCATGCATACGATGATCCGGACGCTGTCAAGGCACCAGGCAGGGATTTGTCCGGCCCGAAGTGCCTTGTTCTGCCACGCATCGACGGAGAACATTGTGTTTGCCGGCAGAAAGATGAGCATAAAGCAAAGCAGGCTCACAAAATAATAATGGTTCAGGTAGGTGCTTTTATCGATGAGCTCGATGTAGGTGAAGCTCACAAAAAGCGCAACCGAAGCCAGCCGGTAATGCCAGCCGATGGCCAGCAGCAATGCGGAAATGCCACAAACCGCGAATAGGAGGTAGGTCCATTCGCCTAGTGGCCTTACAAATTCGAAACCATAAAACGGGAAGAAGAACCGCGGGCTAATGTACAAATCCCTGACCCAACTCGAAGCCACAAAACGGACTGTGCTGGTCAGCAGCATCAATCCGAAAATGACCCTGAACACAGCCAGGGGGGCGGCGGAGGTGTATTTTTGCAGATATGCCCGCATGGTTTGTGCTAGTCCCCGTCGTTATCGGTATAGGTAATGGTAATGCTCATGGCCGAGGTCATATCCACTTTCAGCATCCGTACGGCTTTCTGCATTTCGGCGTAGGTGTCTTTCATGAGCTGGTTATTGGTTTGAACTTCCTCATACAGGCTCGGCCTTAGCGCATCGAGCTTGCCGGCAGCGGCCTGAAACTGTGCGTTGATACTTTCGCTGAGTGGTTTGCCCGTTCCGCTATCTTTTGCACCCAGTGCATCCAGGTAGCTTTTGAGGCCCGGGCCTGCCTCGCCTGTCACAGCGTGCCTTCCGTTGAAGAAGTCCACGTACGCTTTATGCGCTGCCAGGGCAAGCGCTTTGGAGATGTCTTTTTTGTAAAAAGCCTCTACTTTCTCGGGGGCGGCAATGCCGTTGGCCATAGCACCCGAGGGAATGCCAAATTTGCCCGAACGGATGTAGCGCTCGTAATGCAGTACGGCGCCATTGACCATCAAAGAGGTAGATGAGCCAATATCAAGACCGGTTTTGCTGATGAAGGTATTGAGGTACTCGCCCTTCCAGTCGCCGATTACCTTGCCCAGCAGCGATTCCATACGCGTGATCAGGCGGGTAATGTATGCGAGTTTTTTGGCGGCGTCTTTGTCGGTGGTGTATTGTGCAAGAATGGCGCCGTCGCTGGTGCCAAGGCCGTTGAGCAGGTAATCAAGCGCGGGAAAACCTTGGGTGGCGAAGGATGCTGGTACCTCCAGGCTCGAGGTGGGGTCGGTAATATTGGCTGCGATACCTGCCTGGCTGGCAGGATAGATATTGAAGAAGTTTCTGATCGTCTGTTTTTCGCCCGGACCGAAATCGAACAGTTCTACGCGCTCCCATGCCACGTAGGCGTCAGCCCAGGCAGTGCGAAATTCCCCTAAAGTCTGGGCATCAGGCTTGGCTGTGAATGCTTTTGATTTTACTGCCATCAGGTCAAATTTGGTCTTGAACTGATCGTAGGAGGGGATGATGATATTCTCGGCCAGGGCTTTGAGCATTACTGACCGGTCTTTCCCTTCGTCTGTCGGCTGTGGATCGGGCTTTTCACTTCCGCTCGAACAGCCCAGGAAAAGCAATGTCAGCAGGAGCGCGAAATACTTTTTCATTCTTTTATAGGTTAGATTAAAACGACAAATGGTGGACCGGCAAAATTGCCGATCCACCCACTTGAAAAAAGGTAATGTAAGCTGTTACAGCTTGAATTTCTTGGTAATAGCCTCAGATGCTGCGTTGATCTTGTCGTTGGTAAGGTCCCAGAAGCCGTTTGGCGAACCGAGCAATCCCACAAGAATAGCGTCAGAGAAGGCTGCATCGGCACCGTTGATCGTGCAGAAACGTAACGAGTAAATAAAGCCAAGGCCTTCACCCATAGCGTGCGCACGGGCAGCATCGGTAGTTCCGCTTTTCCATTTGCCCAGGTAGCCCAGCGCTGCCGAAGCGATCGCCTTCTCCATTTCTGTGCGGATGAAGGTTGCCTGTGTTTTGAGCTCAGCTTTATCGTTGTTGACAATTGCCACGCGGCCTTTTACAAATGCAGGGTGGATTTTCGCATAGGATGCCTTGTTATATTCCCAGATGTATGAACCCAGGAATGACTCATTGGAATTGCGGGCTGCGTCAGTTGCGCCAGCCAGGTATACCGGGTTCAATGTGAGAAGACCATACGCTTCGTCCCAGTTGTGCTCCAGAGCGGTATATTTCTTGCCTGAGACCAGCGTTGAATTATCAGCTTCAAGCCCTTTATCCATTACCACGTTGCTGATGTAGTCGAGCTGCAATGCACCGATAAGGCCTTTCTGGATGATCTGGGCAATCTCGATACCTTTTGCATCTACCAGGTAAGTTCCAAGCTTGCCGGCTTTACCTTTCTCTGCGGTTGCTTTCACAGACTTGCTTGCCTCTGCCATTTCCTTGAAATACCGTTCGAGCGCCTTACGATCTGTTTCAGCCGATGACCTTGAAGAGGCTGTCAGGCTGCGAAGCTGCACCCCGGACGCATTTAAATCCGCGCCGACAACCGAGATCGTCGAGGTTTTGATGTCTTTGAACGGGTTACCACTATTCGCAAACATGTTCTTCATTACAATTGAATCGAGCGTGGCTGAGTCGCGCACGGCGCTGCCAAGGTAATAGTTCAATGCCTGGAACATCCTGTAACGGTCGTTACCTGATTTTAGATCAGCAGTCGTATCCCCTTTTGCGTCAATGAAAAGGCTTTTATAGGGTGTAGTAGGCGTTACTTTCGCGTAATCGATCTTGGTGCGAAGGTCTTGCTGAACAGGGGGTGCAGGCTCGTCGTCGTCTGAGCAGGAAACCAGTCCGAACGCAACGATTGAGGCGAACAGCGCGGCCCGCAGTTTAAAATTGTAGTGTAGCATTTTATCCGGTAAGCGTTTTTGTAAGGGATGTAACTGGGTGGTTTATTTAGATTAATTATAAACGGTGGCAAACATAGATATTATTTAGAATTGGAACAAATTATAAAGCAAAGAGTGTCAAAAGTTTTTTGGGATAAAATGAAAAAGGGGCATTCCTCTTTGAATGCAAGGCGTTTGGACCGGCATTCGAGGAATGTCCCTTTTGTAATCATTGGTTGTGAAGCAGGCTACTAGCTACCGCTTTCCGCTTTCTTTTTGCTGTTGAATTTCTTCTCGGCGGTCTTGGCCTTCTCAAAATCCAGCACTACGCCGTTGATGCAATACCTAAGGCCGGTAGGAGGAGGGCCGTCGTCGAAAACATGGCCCAGATGCGATTTGCAACGCCCGCACATCACTTCGATGCGGTGCATACCAAGGCTGTTATCGGCAGCTTCCACGATGGATTTTTTGCTGATCGGTTCAAAGAAACTTGGCCAGCCGCAGCCGCTTTCGTACTTGGCGTCGCTTTTAAAAAGGGGGTTGCCGCAGACGGCGCAGTAAAATGTGCCTATTTCTTTCGAATGCTCGTACTCGCTGGTGAACGGGCGTTCGGTGCCTTTCAGGCGCGCTACGTTGTATACTTCCGGCGAGAGGATTTTGCGCCAGTCGTCGTTGCTTTTTTTGACGGGAGCAGTTTCCGTATGTGAATACTCGGGGGCCTTCGCTGCCGGTTTGCTCTGGTCGGAAGGCGATTGGCCGTAGCAGTTTTGCAGCGTAAGGGCAAAAACACCGGCCATTGCGACCATGATGAAATTTTTCATGCGTTTATGATCTGTTTTTTCAGAATATACGATCAAAACAACCGGATAGGTCAAACAAATTCCCCGAATTTTATAACAAAAGTATCACAAAGCTGCTCAGATGAACACTGACAGGTCACGGACACCCAGCTTGCGAGCGGTGGTGAAGCCTTCGCCATATTTGACGCCGATCGCATGGCCCATCTCCTGCGCACGGGCGATGATGAATTCAAGGAACTCGGGTGAGGATATGTAGCTCTGCGGCTCGCCTTCGCCCTTGTATTCGGGCACGTGGAACTGGCTTTTAAAAGCCTTGACGGCCTGGATCTTCGTTTCGTGAAAATCGGTGATATCTACGATGAAATCAGGCGTAACATAACGGTCCTGAATGGAATGGAAGACCTGTTTGGGTCTCCATGCTTGCTGCTCTGCGCCCTGCTCATCGTAAGTCTTAATCATGCGCAGCCCGGAATAGAAGCTCGCCTCGGCAACCAAGGCCGCACCACGACCGTGATCGGGGTGGCGGTCATCGATGGCGTTGGTAATGATAATTTCAGGGCGATACTTGCGGATAAAGGGGATGATCGCTTTCTGATGCGCTTCGTCATTTTTAAAAAAGCCGTCGGCAAGGCCCACATTCTCCCGGACCTGCACACCGAGAATGCGCGCAGCCTCAATGCCCTCCTGAATGCGGCCTTCTGGCGTTCCGCGCGTTCCAAGTTCACCTTTTGTCAGGTCAACAATACCGACTTTCTTACCCAGCGCAATTTGCGCAAGCAATGTGCCGGCACAGCACAGTTCCACATCGTCGGGGTGGGCTGTGATGGCAAGGATATCTAATTTCATAATCTTATCAGCTTATTTAATGCGCAGTTTCTGCCCGATCCGCAGAGTGGTACGGGTGGACATACGGTTTCTGCGGGCAATAGATGAAATACTCACCCCGTAACGCGAAGCGATCGAGCCCAAGGTATCACCCGAGCGTACTTTATGCAAAATCGAGCGGGAATAAGCTGCCGGCGCGTCGCCTGCTTCAAATTCGCTTTTGGTTGATTTGCCACGGATATGGCTCCATGCCGCGCTGGTCAGCAGGAAATGGTCGGACTTGATGGCTGCACCCGGCCAGTCGAATATATGCTCAGGGTCGAAGGGGTTACCCTCGTAACGGTTCTCGTAATGCAAATGTGAACCTGAGCTTCTTCCGGTATTGCCTCCTAAACCGATTACTTCGCCGGCTTTGACAAGCTGGCCGGACTCGACCATTTGTTTGGAAAGGTGACCATACAAGGTTTCCAGGCCATTGTAATGCCTTACGACGACAAAACGACCATACCCGCTGCCGTCCCAGGCAACGATCCGCACCATGCCGTCATAAGTGCTGCGGACCGAATCACCAGTTTCCAGGTCCAGGTCAGTACCGTTGTGCCAACGGCCCCAGCGGTAGGCAAAATGGGAAGTTACCGGCGTACGCTCCATAGGTGTGGCCCACATGCGGTTTGAGGCCTGATCGTATAATTTGAGGTCCACCGGCTCGTCGAATTCGGCGGGGCTCAACCCGTAGGGGTTAATAGTGCGGGCATCCCAGATCACATAGTATTCAGCTGCCTTTACCCATTCATCTGCGACGAGCACAGAATCTTCGGCGATCACTACTTCGGTTTCCCCTTCGTCAATGGTAGCAGTATCTTCGTTGACGACGGGGTTCAGCGGTTTGACCGGCTCGAACTGGCTTTGAAATTTCAGGTTGGAGGTCTCTACCTCGTATTCGTCCTCAGGCTGGGGCGTGGCTTTGGTTGTCGGACCATCGTTTGCGTTGCTGCCCGACTGGTTAATCTTGGGGTTCTTTCGAAATTTTCCTCGCTCTTGCGCTTGCGTGTTCCAGGAGATCAGACACACGGCCATTAGCAAACAAACAATAAGCTTTACTTTCATAAGTATAATACCAAATCAGACTACGCTGGTGTTTACCATTCAACGTAGCCTGACTCCTATTAGGGGTTGTGCGATTAATTAAGCTGTTTCTTCTTCGATGATAACGTCCACTTCCCGCTCTACCAGGAATCTTTCAGCATCCAACGCAGCCATACAGCCTGTCCCCGCAGCGGTGATCGCCTGGCGGTATACATTGTCCTGAGCGTCACCGCAGGCGAATACGCCTTTGATATTGGTGCAAGAGCTTCCTTTAATGGTCTGGATATATCCGGTTTCGTCCATATGCACATAACCTTTGAAAATATCCGTGTTGGGTTTGTGGCCAATCGCAACAAAGAAACCGGTTGCTTGTAAAAGTTGCTCCTGGCCGGTTTTATTATTTTTAACCAGCACCGATTCAAGTCCGTCTTCGCCGTTGAGCTTCACCGTTTCGGTGTTCCACAGGATCTCGATGTTGGGCAATGTTTCAAGGCGCTTCTGCATGATCTTCGATGCGCGCATTTCGTCGCGGCGAACAAGCAGGTACACCTTTCGGCAAAGCTTGGCAAGATAGCTGGCCTCTTCGGCAGCTGTATCGCCGGCGCCTACCACTACCACGTCCTGATTACGGAAGAAGAAACCGTCACAAACCGCGCAGGCAGATACGCCGCGGCCGTTCAGACGCTCTTCATCTTCCAGACCCAGCCATTTGGCAGAAGCGCCTGTTGAAATAATGACCGCATCGGCGATGATCTCGTGCTTGTTGTCGATAATCACTTTATGGGGATAGCCCGTGAAATCAACAGCGGTAGCCAGCCCGTAGCGCACGTCGGTGCCGAAACGTCTAGCCTGTTTTTCGAAATTGATCATCATTTCAGGGCCGGTAATGCCGTCGGGATAGCCGGGGTAATTGTCAACTTCTGTGGTGATGGTCAGCTGGCCGCCCGGTTGGGCACCTTGGTAAAGTACAGGATTCAATCCCGCGCGGGATGCATATATGGCGGCTGTGTAACCGGCAGGGCCGGAGCCGATAATTAAGCAAGAGACTTTCTCGGATGACATGTTAATATAAAACTACTGTTAATGACGAATGTTCTACGTTTTGGCTGGAAATTCCAGTGGTGCCAGAGAAGGCAAATCTTTGTGTGTGAACCTGGATTCTGCCTTATTGTACCTGTTGGTACAACAAAGGCAGACTGACAAAAGTGCAAAATTTCAGCCCGTTATGCAAATGCATTTAAAGGATGCGCCACTCGATCCTTCGGTTTTTTTGCCGGTTTTCATCCGAATCGTTTGGTGCCATGGGCTTTGTCTCGCCATAGCCTTTGGCCAAAATCCGGTCGGTCGCAATTCCCGACTGTTGCAGATAATATTGTACCGACTGTGCCCGGCGTTGGGAGAGTGCCACATTCTCGCTATCCGAACCTACATCGTCGGTGTGGCCGGATATCTCTATTTTGATGGTTTTGTTCTTGCTCAGAAAATCAGCCAGCTTGTTTAGCTCCACCTTGGATTTTTCATCGAGAATGTATTCGCCTGTCTTGAAAAAAATGTTGTTCAACACCTCGGCGCGGTCTTTCTCGATCGCTTCCAGGGGAATTTCAAGGTCGACAAACGAATGGGTGTCATCCACTGAGAACGAAAGGCTTTTAAAGAGGTAACCTGCCCTTGAAACAAAGAACGCATATTCGCCTCCGCTGTTTAGCACGGCCAAAAACGAGCCGTTCTGACTGTCCGAACTGAACGAGCCAACTTTGGTCTGGGTTTTCAAATCGAAAAGGTCGATCTCGGAGGCTAGTACAGTCCCCGTTTTTTTATCAAAGACTTTGCCTTTCGCATAACGCGTAGGGATAATGGCTTTTTTCAATGTCTCCGGAACACGGAATGTATAGAGCAGCGAGCGGCCGCTACCTTTCTCGGTATTGTCGTCGGTATAGTAGGCATTCTCTCCGTTGGCCGCGATGAAAAGTCCTACCTGGTCGGAAACCGTGTTGATAGGATAGCCAATGTTGACCGGCAGCGCCCATGCCGTATCTATTTTCTGGGTGATAAAAATATCGAAGCCACCCATTCCCGGCAGGCCGTTGGAAGAATAAAAAAGCGTACGGCCGTTTGCGTGGATGAAGGGAGCGTTCTCATCGTCGGTTGTATTGATGATTGTTCCCAGGTTTTTGGGAGCGGTCCATTGCTTTTTATCATCCAGGCGCGTTACCCAAATATCGCGTTTGCCCACGCCGCCTTTACGGTCGGAAGCAAAATAAAGCGTATGGCCATCGGCCGATAGCGAAGGTTGCGATTCCCATTCTCGCGAGTTGACCTGTTGGCCCAGGTTCAGCGGCTGGCTCCATTCTTTTCCTTCTTTATGGGAAATGTACAAATCGCAGCTGCCATGGCCGTCGGGCCGGTTGCAGGCCGTGAAAACAAGCGTGCGACCGTCTGCGGACACCGTGCAGGTACCTTCATTGTTCGTAGTGTTAATGGATTTGGAGATTTCCTCGGGTATGTCCCAGCGGTCAGCCGAGCTGCGGTCCGTCGAGCTACCACCCTTTAACCGGCGGGTGAAATAAATATTCTCGTCGCGGTTTTCGGTCAGTCCGGTGAAGATCAGCGTCTCATCATCGGCAGTCAGTACCGGGAAATACTGTGTTCCCAGAAAATTGACGGTATCACCCAACGATTTTTTCTCAATAGTCAGAGGATTTTTGGTTGCCTGCTGGGCAAACCGGGAAGATATCACCGATTTTTCGGCCAGCCGCCCCAGGCTCGATTTTGGGGGGAACAATGCCAATGCTTTTTCAAAATAAAACTGCGCCGAATCATAGCGCTGCAAGTTGAAATGGTCGCGGCCGATCCACTGAAATGCCGTCGCCGACTGAGGGGCGTCCGCTTTGAGACTAATGGCCTTGTAGTAGTGCTTGCGGGTAAGGTCCGTCTTTCTTTGCAGTTCATAAATCTGCGCCAAGCGCAGATGTGTATCGTAGCTGTTCGGCTCGATTTGCAGCACTTTCTCAAACAGTTCTGTTGCTTCGGAAAGCTGCCTTTCCTGCCATGCTTTTTGTGCCTTATCGTATACTTGGCGCGCTGTTCTGGATAATGTAACGTCCTGAGCGGAAACGTATTGAAGAGTGGAGATGCCTAGTGCGAAACAAAAAAGAATAACCCGGTGCATTATGGAATGTTCATAAACTTGTGAGTTTGTAACGACATTTTCCATTTGGGATTGTCTTTGATATAGTCAATTATCAAAGGCAACATCACGTCCTGCTTACTCCATTCGGGTTGTAACAGAAGGGTACAATCCAGCGAAACTTTGGCGGCGTGCTCTTCGGCGAAGTCGAAATCGCTTTTATTGTAAATGATTGCTTTGAGCTCGTGGGCGTTGGCGTAGATGTCCGGGTGCGGGGTTTTGAACTTTTTAGGTGAAAAACACACCCAATCCCAGTGCCCGGTGAACGGATAAACGCCAGAGGTTTCGATATTGGTTTTAAAGCCTGCCGCCTGTAATGCGCTGGTGAGCTCATCCAGGTCGTACATCAACGGCTCCCCGCCGGTGATGACAGCCAACCGGCCGGGATATTGTAATGCGCCGTCCACGATTGCGTCGATCTCGAATTTGGGATGAATGCTCGCATCCCACGACTCCTTCACGTCACACCAGTGGCAGCCCACATCGCATCCTCCCAGGCGGATGAAATAGGCGGCACGACCGCTGTGCTGGCCTTCACCTTGTAAGGTGTAAAAGGCTTCCATCACCGGAAGTTCAGAAGTAACGATAGGCAACGTTTCGGTAAGCAAAATCTTGTAATTCTTAATGTTGAAAAAAGTGTAACACGCCTGGCTGGCGGAAAAATCCTGTAAAGGTACAAAATTCAAACTAGCTGTCTTCGATATTGGTTCTATCAAAAGTCGCATATTTGCAGTTATGAATACAGTACCAATCCATCAGCAGGAAGTTATTTGCGCGCTGGCTACGCCCTCGGGCGTGGGGGCGATCGGTGTTATACGCGTGTCGGGCCTGGGCGCTATTGCCCTGGTCAACAGCGTGTTCAAAGGGAAGAACCTGGAAAAGGCCGAAAGCCACACTGTCCATTTCGGAACGATCAATGCAGGTGAGGAAATCATCGACGAAGTGCTCGCGACGGTTTTCAAAACTCCGCGCTCGTTCACTAAGGAAGATTCGGTTGAAATTTCCTGTCACGGCTCGGATTACATCATCCGGCAGATATTAAAGCTGCTCATCACCAAAGGCGCGCGCATTGCCAGGCCCGGTGAATTCACCCAGCGCGCCTTTCTGAACGGCCAGTTTGACCTGGTGCAGGCCGAGGCCGTTGCCGATCTTATTGCGGCCGACTCGCAAGCCAGTCATAAAACTGCGCTGAACCAGTTGCGCGGTGGTTTTTCCAAAAAACTCGCCTCGCTTCGTACAGAGCTCATCCACTTTGCCTCAATGATTGAGCTGGAACTGGACTTCGGCGAAGAAGATGTAGAATTCGCCCAGCGGGACGATTTGCGCAGGCTTATTGAAGCCCTGCTGGCAACGATCCAACCGTTGATCAGCTCGTTTGATTTCGGTAACGCGATTAAGGAAGGGGTTCCGGTAGCCATCATCGGCTCGCCGAACGTGGGCAAATCGACCTTGCTGAATGCATTGTTGAATGAAGAAAAGGCGATAGTAACGGCTATTGCAGGCACGACGCGCGATGTCATCGAAGACACCATTGTACTTGATGGGTTGAAGTTTCGCTTCATTGATACCGCCGGGATCCGCGAGACGACCGATGTTGTGGAGTCGATCGGTATCGAGCGCTCGAAAGCGGCAATGGATAAGGCTGATATTGTGATTTTCTTGTTTGATGGCGCTGCGACACTTGCCGAGAATAAGGCATTGGCTGCATTACTGCCTGGCAAGAAGGACCTGGTTTTTGTTTTAAATAAGACGGATATTAATCCTTCGCTTGCTTCCGAACTAGCTGGCGACGCATTAGATATTATTCCCATTTCCGCACATACCCAGCAGAACTTGTCTGCATTGACGGGTAAGCTCGTTTCACTCGTGCACGGCCAAGCCGCTGGCGACACGGTTGTCACCAACTTGCGGCATTATGAGCATCTGGTTAAAACATCCGCGTCGTTGACAGATGTTTTGAATGGATTGGCTTTGGGTGTTACAGGAGATTTTCTGGCGCAGGATATCCGGTTGGCGCTGCATCACTTGGGAGAGATTACGGGGACGATTGTGACGGATGATTTGCTGGATAATATATTTTCGAAGTTCTGTATCGGGAAGTGATTTTCGTAAAACAACAATAGATAACACTATACAAGCGTCTGAAAATTTGGATATTTGGTCTGAATTTTCAGACGCTTTCTTTTAGTGAACTTTCGATGGTTTACTGATTTTGTCCCTTTTTGCTTCGCAAGATAGGAAAGGTCAAATTTCTAGAGATGTTCAAAGAGGTGGAGAAAGTCGCACTCCCGGTTACTGTTTTAAATAAGTTAAAGGAGGTCCGACTCTTTCAAAGCCATGTTCCTTTCTAAGGCGGTCCCTTTCTGCTTCCGACATATTAGCAGCCACTCCTGCGCTAAGTTTCTTAAAATACTCTTCCATTTTACCGGCAGGCTGATGGCATATGATCAACCTTGCTTCTCCCTGCCCGACTTTTGCAAATGTATGTGGTACTTTTCTTGGACCAAATACAAAGTCGCCGGGCCGGGCTGTATAGGTATTGTCTCCCACGCGGACCAGGAACTCCCCCTGTAAAATATACCACCATTCATCTGTATCATAGTGCGTATGGAGTATGGGGCCACCTTCCTTTATTCGTGTTGATTCAAAAACATACATGCCGCCGTCAGTATCTTTGGTTGAAACTTTACAATAGAAGGTATCCCCTTCAAAAGGAGAGATGTTTTTATCAAACCTATCCTTGCCGGCATCAACTTTGAAGCCCTTGTTTTCTCTGGTTTTGGATTTACTTCCAGCGTTCGCATCGAAAAATGCATTAAAAAGAGCACCGATGGCAACCCCGAGTCTTAGAAAAGAGTTACGTTTCATAGATTTTGCTTTAAGGCTTTAAAATCAGAAAATTAGAAACACCAGTATCTGAAATTAATCAGCAATGTCGGTAGCTGCACTACCATGGGAGCATTTCGATGTGAGAAGCAGGGCGTGAAAATCGGCTATGCCAGTATATGGCCGGAACGGTATTATGTTACAAGATACGCAGAATAGGGAACAATTTTAGCATCTGAAAAATCTGGAAAGTAGTACTCGTTCGAGTCTTGTTCGCTGCTGCACCTTACACCGTCTTTTCCATCAGTTTAAGTCGCGAAAGAATTGAATGGCAAAGGCGGGGACAGCTCGCAAGTTTGACTGTAATTCGTCAATAATATCCCTCATCTCATCAATCATCGATGTGGCAGGCAGCTACAATTCATTAGTTTAAAGGAAAATTCGTACGGCCACGCGTTTCCAAAAAATAGTCATAATCCTAATTCTAACCTTCGGTTATCTCCAATCACCTACCGGGCAAGCCAAACCTATCAAGATAACCGGCGGCCACATTACCGGGACAATCAGTAAATCCGGTGACGTAAAGATATTTGAAGGAATCCCCTATGCCGCTCCGCCAACTGGTGACCTCCGGTGGAAAGAACCACAACCTGTGAAGCCCTGGAAGGGCGTTCGAAAATGTGTTGACTTCGGCCCCAATGCGGTCCAGGAAAAACCAGTCCCTCCTGTGCATACGGTGCAGAGATTTTGATCCCTGCGAACGGGAAAATCAGCGAAGACTGTTTTTATCTCAACGTATGGACGCCGGTTAAGCACGATGGTAAAAAGAAACCGGTGCTGGTCATTCCATGGCGGCGGGTTTACCAGAGGTTCCGAGCGCTGCGAACCGAAAGGTGCGTGTTTTTAAAAGAAATGGCCTGAGGCTTAAAATGCCTGGCCATTTCTTCGCTTATCAACCGTTTGTTATTTAAGCATATACTGAATCGAGCCCCCGTCAACGGCGATATCGGCCCCGTTAATGTAGGCAGCGGCATCAGACGCCAGAAACAATACGGTGTTGGCAACTTCGTCTGCGTTTCCAAGGCGTTGGAGGGCACTTCTCGACGCCAGATAATCCTGAATTTCCTCGGACGCAACAGTGAGCAGTCCGGGAGTCTGGATCGGGCCCGGGCTGACGACATTGATCCGGATCTTCCGTTCCGCCAGCTCATTGACGGCAATGTCGGCTATTTTGTTCAATGCAGCCTTGGTCGCAGAGTACACGCTGCTTGCGACACCAGCGGCGGCCGCTACGCGGGATGAAGTGAAGATTACGGAAGCACCGTCAGCCAAATGCGGTATCAGCTTTTGAAGAGTAAAAAAGTGACCCTTCACATTGGTGTTGAATTGCGCGTCGAAATCAGCTTCTGTGACATGCTGAATCGGCGCGTAAATGCCGATGGCCGCATTAAGGTAAAGTACATCGACTTTTTTGCCACTTTCCGCTACCCATTTTTCCAGGACCGCGATCCCGGTCATATTCGAGGTGTCAGCGGCAAGTGTTTGCAGATTCGCACTGTCGATCTCTTTGGCTGCTTTCTGTAAAGTTCCGGGGTTTCTTCCGGTGATCAGCACATTGGCGCCCTGTTGAATAAATGCTTTGGCAGTAGCAAGTCCAATTCCCTGGCTGCCGCCCGCTATGACTACATTCTTGTTGCTGAAATTCATTGCTTTAAAATTTTAAATATACTACAAATTATATCCTGAACATTTACTTTTGTAACTTGGTTACCAGAAGTAACAGTGTATTCCGGGTAACCAAGTAACTTATGGAGGAGCAAATTTGTCACAAAGCGGATATCAGGGCGATCCACGACGCTATGGATATTTTAAGTGGAAAGTGGAAGGTTTCCATTCTTTCTTCAATGTGTTATTACAGCAAAAGACGGTTTTCAGAAATTCTGAATGACCTTGAAGGCATTTCCAACAAACAGTTGAGTAAGGAGCTCAAGGAGCTTGAAATGAATAAGCTGGTTAAAAGGACGGTTCTCAGCACACAGCCTGTGACGGTTCAGTATAATCTGACCGAATACGGCTGGACACTACAAGACCTCATTCATGATCTTGCCGCATGGGGAACGAAACATCGCCGGGTGATTATGGGCGAGCCAAGTGCACATGATGAGGTATCAAGTAGAGGCCCACTCCAACCGAAATGAATGTGACATCGAATGTATCTACAGTAATTATGGTGGATCTCTGACGACAATCCACCACTGACTGGGAAAGCGAGGCGGACCTTTGCTACGGTCGATTCTGGTCGAGTACACACATCATATGTGCATTGTAATGGTTTTTTAACTTGCCAGCGAGCTGCGTTCAGTACCTTAAGAATAATATTCATGCCAAGTGCTCATGCGCTACGAGTGAGCAAATGTTGGAGTAACATAGTATCGTTTGAATTCAGACGAGGAGACTTTTGCGAGATAACGGGGTTATCTGGGAGATTTGAGCATTAATCAAAGGGTTCTGTGACCGGCTATCATAAATAGTCCATCACTAATAGTCCATCACTAGGTCTGACCTGTCGGACGAACCATTAAAATGGCGGCGTTTAGTCGGTGCCAGCGATTTTCGCTCATGTTTTTGATTTGGTATATTGGGCGATAAGGTTGTTGATTGATTGTAATTAGGATGCATTGATAATGGGTAATGGAGAATAGAATTGAAATTTATGAAAGCCCTGACGGGGAGGCTCAGTTGGAAGTAATGTTTGAGCAGGATACCGTATGGCTTAGCCAACAACAGATCGCTGAGTTGTTCAAGCAAAGCAAACAGAATATCAGTCTTCACATCGGGAATGTCTTTAAAGAGGGTGAATTAGAGAAAGTTGCAACTGTCAAGGATTACTTGACTGTTCAATCTGAGGGCGATCGCAAGGTGAAACGGAAAATCAGCTACTATAATCTGGACGTGATCATTTCCGTAGGTTATAGAGTGAAGTCACGCCAGGGAACAAAATTCCGTATTTGGGCAACTCAACGTTTAAAAGACTACTTGATTCAAGGCTATGCGATAAACGAGCGCCGATTGGCTGAAAAGGAACAGCAGGTACGGACCCTGAAAGATGGTATACGTATTCTGGCGCGCTCAATTGAGGACAAAGCAAGTTCGGAGGCATTGGACTGGCTTGCCACGTTTGCGAAAGGACTAGCACTGCTGGATGACTATGACCATGAGCAGTTGGACAGGAAGGGCCGGACTGTGCGCCCGACCGCATATCCAGATTTAACAGAGTATCACGTTGTTGTTGATGCAATGAAAGCCGACTTTGATTCAGCTGTCTTCGGAAAGGAAAAGGATGGAAGCTTTCAAAGTGCTATCGCGCAAATTAGCAAGGGCTTTGGTGATGAGGATTTTTATCCATCTGTGGAAGAAAAGGCTGCGACTTTACTCTATCTTATCATCAAGAATCATAGTTTTGTCGACGGCAACAAGCGTATCGCCGCGGCATGTTTCCTGCTATTTTTAGAAAGAAACAATTTGTTAATATCTGACAGCGGTGATCCAATTATTAGCAACGAGGCGCTAGCCAGCCTGACACTTTTTGCGGCAGCCAGTAAGCCTGAGGAGATGGAGACAGTAAAAAATCTCATCATCAGTATACTCAACAGAAACCAATAATTTTTGTATCTTATTTGGTTCTTGTGTTTATTAATTAATTGATAATGAGCATAATGAATATTTTGTATCGGCAAGTGATTCTAGGCGGACTAGGCCACTATTGACAGGAAATGGCCCTTTCGAATTCAGGTTTTTGGTGTTTTTCTTACCGATGTTTTGATCTTACAATTGTTCTAAATTTTGTCCTTGCAACAAATAAATCAAAGCAAACAGCAAGCATCGGTTGATTGGTATTGTTGGCCATCACTTTCCTTAGTAGAATGACCGTTGACAGCTAAGTGAGGATTGATTACTGTGGCAATCGTCTCCAAAATTGGCAGTTCTTGAATTCCGGATTGGAGTGATCAGTGGCTCTGCAATCTCCACTTTTTTTTATGCAACCCCAGTCAATTTTTATTCAATATTAATCTGTGCAGTCTTTCGTCTTTGAGCCAGAGGAATTCCCAAGCCAGTATGGTTGTCTCTGCTGAAAATATCCGCGAAGAAATGTTCTTTTATTAGCGTGTCGATAATGGGAACAAATTTCTGAGCTGATCCCACGGCTGTCGGCCCGGTTAGCTGCGTCTGCACGTTTCTACCAAAAGCAAATTTGCCATTCTCAAACTTCTAGGCAGATGGCCGTTTACCCTCAAAACTCCTAATGCCCTACATTCTGCGAGCTTTGGTGCTCCGCGAGAGTAGCTGTTGTGAGAGCACAGTACAGGCAAGGCTCAGAGTAGGGGAGGGCATGAGGATTGGTCTGGGAATCGAGAACTTTCATATCGCGACATTGCGATATGAAAATTCTTATTGAGTTTGAAGCATGCGAGCCTCGAAGACAGAAATATTCACAGAGCAACAAAACCAGATCGCGTTGTAACTATTCTTAGGGTGGCTCCTGTTTGGCGGATCAAAAAAAAAGTGGCAGCTGTAACCTTTTTACTGACTGGCAGTTTCCACGCAAATCTCAATTTCGTGCCATGAAAAACCGCCAGTCGCTCCTTGTAATGTTGCTACTCACGCTTCGGTTGGGAGCCAACCTTTTCGCCCAGCAACAGCCCGACAGTGATTCTTTCCGAATTAAGGAAAAACTTGATGCCTTTATGACCGAACTGTATGAACGTGGACAATTTACGGGCGCTGTTCTGGTCAGCAGGCGTGGGAAAGTCGTTTATGAAAAGACCTTCGGCATGGCCGACCGCAAGCAGAAAATCCCTTTCACACCCGACACGCAGGAATACATTGGCTCGGTTTCGAAGCAAATGACAGCCATGGGTATCATGATCCTCAAAGACCGTGGCAAGTTGACTTACGGACAATCAGTCCGCAATTACTTTCCGGAGCTCGCTGAATGAATGCAACCTGTTACCATTCTCGATTTGCTCCGACATACAGGTGGCTTGGAGGATTTTTATGATTTCCCGGATATGACCGAACAAGATGTTTTTGAAATTTTAAAGAAGCAAAAAACATTAAAATTCGAGCCCGGCACAATACAACGGTCAAAAGAACCTGTTTCACAATGGTTCGTTTGGAGGCTACAAAGCCTATAACGAAATACTGACCGGCGAGCAGATTAATATCATCCATCTTAGTAACCTCCGGCATACGTCAATGATGGGGATTAGGGCAGCGATCATCAACATTCTCAATGGAAGCCCCTACCAAACAGTGCCGAGATCGATCGGTGCCTGGATATACCGCGAAAAGCAAACCGAGGGTGCCGATTCGATGATAGACCTTTATCAGCAAATCAAAGGCTCTGTCGAAAGGGATAGCTTTGACTTCGCAGAAAGTGAGCTCAATACACTGGGTTACCACCTGCTGCGGTCTGCCCGCGTGGATGATGCCATTAAAATTTTCACATTGAATACCCATGTCTACCCCAAATCGGCCAACGTGTACGACAGCTTGGGGGAGGCTTATCTAAAAGCGGGAAATAAAGAGCTCGGACGGAAGAATTACTTGAAAGCGCTGGCTATTCACCCTGCAGATAAGGATTTGCAGCTGCGAATAGCGAATATTCGGTAAACTGATCCGTCAGAGTCGATAAATCGATTCCGTCGCCACCTGTTCAGAGGGGAAACATCTTTAAAGGTAGTCGGGACCGTTTGAAACGGTGGCCTGCCGTTGAACATGCCTGCTAAAACTGAAACATTGCTTTCATATGCTGCAAGTCTTCTCAAAAGATTATCCAGAAATAGCACTGGAACCGCGGCTTCGCCTATTTGTTCAAATGACGGTCTTGGTCATGTGCGTTGTCGGGGCTGCCTTCATCAGGACCTTTACTTTGACCGTCAAATTCGGTTAGTGGGTTAAAGAATTTATTACCGGACAACTGCCCAACAACAATTACCTGTCGGTTTAGGATTTCGACCAACACTTTACAGTTTTTTATTTGTTGCCAGGCTTGAACGCCACAGATTTCCAAACATCTAAAAACGAATTTACCCAGAAAAGGGAAGTCACCTGAGGCTCCTCCACGGTGACCTGACATAAAAACTTCGTGTCCGCCGAAGCGAAAGTTTGTTCCCTTGACGTTGATCTCAAGTGCTGCGCTCACGTAAAGATTGTTACGAGGATCCTGGGGAAAGAGGCCCCACTCATTCCCGGCGAAACTTTCCCTTTCAACGTTTTTAACGGCTCAAATCAGGATAACAGCAAAGCCGGGTAAATGCTGGATAATGTCAGTGTACAAGCAACCACGATTAAAATAACCATCCAGATATTGGGATTAAACAAGGACCGTGGATGCAATCGAATCTTTCAATGGTGGGGCATATTGAGCGCGCGTGCCATTTGGCCAACATGCTAGAAAAATAATGGTAAGGAAAAGTCTCAAATGCATCGATTTGCTCGGTTTGGTTAATTTTAATTTCCTCTTTTTGATTTCCAGAAAATCACAGCCAGCGCGATAAGTACCAGCATCGCAGCGACTGCTCGTACCTCGTAATATTCGTCTCTTTTTCGATAGGGCGTGTTTGTAAACGAATTGGGTTGCAGGTACAGATAGCCGTTTTTATTGTCGAGGATCACGTTGAACCTTTTTAGCAGGTCATTGCCCAGGATCATTGACAGTCCTTTTTCGCCCATATCCCGTGTCTTATATTCAAATCCCGAAAGATGGTGCTTGCCAATGGCTAGCTTTGGAGTCATTGTCTCATTTAAACCGAGTATACCCGCCAGTTCGACTATTATCCGATAAGTCATCGGTACGTCGGTACTATTAAGGATACAGGTGCGTGCACCGGTATCAAACATGGCCCAGCCACTTTGCGATTTCTTGCCGGTAGTAAGCTTTACATTTACGTACGGAATGATACCTCCGTCCAGTACGACATCATGCCGGGAATAAAAAACCGTTTTCGAGGGTAGGGTATCGTGGAGGACCAGTATTCTCTGATCGTGATTGATTTCCAGTATTTTGTCTCTGAATAAGGAGTTGCCGATTAGAAGATCTTCGTTATCGTTCATATTGTTGGCAACAGCAATGCGCACGCTATCCCAAACCAGATTTTCTATTTGCAAGAGATTCTTACTTGCCGAAGGTACCTGGTTGACGCCGTCCGAGTTCACAAGGGTTACCTGCTCATCGAAGTTCATTTTTACTTTTTTAACCGAGGTTTTATTGATGATCGTCCCTCCGGCGCCCAGGTCAAGCTGTATATCCTTGACATCAGAACCATTCAACCTTGCTTTGACGTATACTTTATGGTTATTGCCCAGCGTAAAGGGGATGGTGTCTGGTCCTGTACCCGCAGTTTTTCGCAAATAAGTATCAGGGTTCTTGTACCGGGCTGAAATGCGGGTATAGCAGCTGTCTTTTCCGTTCACCAGGATAATGAAATTATATTCTTGCCCGTAACTTATATCGAATGAGATGGAATCCTGGTCTGTAATGAAAGTTACCTTGTGGGGTTTTTCGGGAATCTCAGGATAATAATAATCCGGTTTTCTTTCAGGCATGGTAGCCCAATAGCCCGATTTAAGGTGGTTCCCATCTCTGATATCAACCGGTTTGGAAGTCGCTCTCACAACAGGTAGTTCGCTTTGTGCAAGGACAAGTTGTACATAGAGCAAAAGGAAAGTGGTTATGCATTTCCGCACTGTGCTTAGCATTACTATGTTCTGTTTTAGCGGCATTGGAACTGTCCGAATTGTTTACACATGATCTGTCAACTTTAATCTATCCCAGAAGCCGAGACATCGATTTTCTGCTGTATGACTATTCACTTTTTAAACTCTTCACCGGATTCACCAACGCAGCTTTGATAGTCTGATAGCTGACAGTTAGCAGGGCGATTGCCGATTTGGGCGTCAGTATAGCTGATTGCCGCATAGTAGGCATGCCGGAGTTTTTGAGCATAAGCAGGTGAGACCGGTTTTTCCAGTGAGGCTTGCTCCTCACCAGATAAGTACTGGTTGAGCTCCCTGCTCGCGTGCAGGCTCGCGGCGTTTGTGTTTTGGGGAATATTTGGAGATGGAGTCAGCGTAATTTTTGACTCGTCATACAAATCCCAGTATTTTTTTGGGGCATTAAAAGGCAAATGCGGCTTGAAAAAGCCGACGCCGAGGAAAAACGGTTCTTTTTTTGCTGTCAGTTCTTTCAGCTTTTTAACGGCTAGATCGGCCGTTAGTCCGTCCGGGTAGCCCTGGTCGGCAACCTCTGCCGCTTCATATGGTTTTACCTGACCCTTTTTTGTTTGCCTGTTGCTGCCGTCGGCATAACCGAAAAACGCATTCCAGCCGGTGCCCCATTTCCCGGCATCGAACAGAATTTCATCCCAGCTGTTGGGAAGCTCGGCCTTGTCACTTTTGGAGTCGGTATATCCATACACATAATCATCGGGAGAATGACTGATTTTCCCGATCCCAACAGTATAATAGCCATTGCGTCGCAAATTGTCGATGAACGTCTCGGGCAAATCAGTTCGGGTTTTGCCAGCAATACATTGTTCAATAGCTTCATTTTTGATCTCGGTGGCGTTCCGCGGCCGGCGGCCCGTAAGCAGGCTATACCGCGATGCACCACAGGTCGGCTGGGTTACATACTGTCGTCGGAATACAGTCGCACGCTTTGTCAGTCTTTCCAGATTCGGCGTCTGCACCTGAGTGTTACCATATACCTTCAAATCAGGCCGAAGATCGTCAATACAGATAAAAAGGACATTGGGTTTACTGCCCGCAGATTTTGTCGTGGTCTGCGCGGATGCAGTCAAAATTGCTGCGAGTAAGGCCACTCCAAAGGCTAACGCCGCACGCTGTGGCGATGTATTCATGATTGCTGCATCTGCTACGTAAACGTTAATCCAAAGGAACGCTATCCAGCTGAATATCCCAATGAGCATCAAGGATTTCGAAACGGCGCTGCTCCTCCTTTTTCAACTTTTCAAGATCAGGATATAGTGCCTTTTTATATGGTTCGGTCAGGTTAGGATCGAATGCGGCTTCGGCGTTTTTGAAGACGAGCGTGACACGGTAGTCCCACCGGCTTTCTTCGGTCGAATGTAACCGCGGCTTTTCAGCCTTGATCGACAACAGGTCGCCTTTTTCGAGTGCTTTTTTCAGCAAGGGGTAGTGGTTCTTTTTATAAAGGGCGATGAATTCGTCTGCCAGCCCCCATTTAACTTTGTAATAACCTTCGACAATAAATCCGGCCTGGGCCGTCTGCGCAAAAGTGCGGCTACCGAAGGATCCCACGAAGATGATCAGCAGCATCAGTGTTTTTTTCATAAGTAAGAATTTTTGAAAGGGACGTGTGTAAAGACAGTTAAATTTATTTTAAATGGTTAACTCTATCAAATAAATAGAATATAGTTGTGCAGTGTACCACCTTTGATAAATGCCCGCCTGCACATTGGCCCGGCCGGTGGTAAACTGACCAACATTATTGATATAGCTGACCGGTGACTTTTGAATTTTCTATCTTTGCATTAAAATCTATTTAAAAGATAGAATAAGTATTTTTAAATGAAACTCAAAGCAATTACACTTGGTGGTCTGTTCGCCGTATCGAATGCCGCTTTTGCTCAGGACAAACCCGTGCTCGTCGAAGGAACTGTCCCCGGCGCAGGTTCGGGGTACGTGTATCTGGAAAAATTCGAGGAAAAGATTTTCTATCCGATCGATTCGGTCAAAATCGAAGGCGGCAGGTTTAGCATGAAAGCTTCGCTGAAACTCCCGGAGCTTTACGGCCTGACGGTCGATAAGAAAAAGGATCCGCTGTTCCTGTTTCTGCAAAACACGAACAAGGTTAATGTCACGCTTGATACCGCTGCGCGTTACCACCAGGCGAAGGTGACGGGCTCGCCTGCGCAGGACCTGTTCGAACAATACAAGGCGAACCCGGATGTGAAAATCGATGAATTCATTAAAGCCAATCCGGCCTCGATCGTATCTGCATATGTGCTTTACCGCAACTTTGCCTACCGCCTTTCGCCGGAAGAAATTGAGCGGAATATTGGCCTGCTCGATGCATCCCTGCACCAGACGCCATACGTGAAAACCTTACAACACCTGGTCGTGACTCTGAATAAGGTGAGCATCGGAAAGCCGGCAATTGATTTCACGGCCAATACGCCAGAGGGCAAGCCCGTGAAGCTGTCCGACCGTTTCGGCAAATACCTGCTCGTTGACTTTTGGGCCGCCTGGTGCGGGCCTTGCCGCAAGGAGAATCCTAATCTCGTAAAAGCGTACGAAGCATTTAAGGACAAAGGCTTCGATGTGCTCGGTGTTTCGCTGGATAAGAGCAAGGACGCGTGGATGAAAGCCATTGGGAAGGATGGCCTGGCCTGGACGCAGGTTTCCGACCTGAAATACTGGCACAGCGAGCCGGCAGCACTTTACGGGGTAAGGGCTATTCCCGCCAACTTCCTGATCGACCCCCAGGGTAAAATCATCGGTAAAAACCTGAGAGGAGAGCAGCTGCACAAGAAACTGGAAGAGCTGCTCGGCGCACCCGCCACAACGGCTCCAAGCAGATAAGATAAAAAGTACCACACCTGCTCCCCGCCAACTTTTAGCATACAATGCCATTTGAAACGGCTCATTAAGCCGATGGGATAACTACGTCCGGTAAGCCATGAATCAATCCAGTAATACTACCCAATACTTATGACCATTAAACTACTCACCTTAGTGGGCCCGAACGCTGGCTCCTTTTTACAAAAATTGAAATGTACGTGGCTGATTATCTTTTGCATTGCCTCCACTTTGCACGCCCAAACCGTGATCCGCGGTACGGTGCTGGACGAGGGCAATCAGCCGGTAGCGGGCGCGACGGTCGCCATCCGGTCGGCAGGAGCGGGGAGCGTTACGGATGCTGAGGGGAAATTCAGCATTTCTACCGGCAAGACGTTGCCGCTTGCGCTCACTGTCAGTTATCTGGGGTTCAAAACCCAGGAAATCACCGTCACCTCTACCCAGGAACCGCTCAATATCCGGTTGGCAGAATCGACCAACCAGCTGGACGAGACGGTGGTGGTAGGTTACACAACATCTAAAAGATCGAGCTACACGGGGTCGGTGGCGGTTGTGAATGCGAAAGACATTGAAACACTGCAAATAACTACGGTCGGCAAGGCTTTACAGGGCACTATACCGGGGCTGCAATCCATTGCTTCGGCAGGCCAGCCGGGCTCCGACGCGGATCTGTACGTAAGGGGTGTCGGCTCGGTGAATGCTTCGACGGCACCACTGTATGTGGTCGACGGTATACCCGTTGCAGATGCCAATAATCTGAACCCCAGGGATATTCAATCCATTTCGGTATTAAAGGACGCGACGGCAAGTGCGTTGTATGGTTCCAGGGGTGCCAACGGTGTGATTGTGATCACCACCAAATCCGGTTCGCTGAATGCGAAGCCTGCATTCAACTTTTCGGTCAACTATGGCATTACCGGCCGTGCGGTGAAGGACTATAAGTATTTGTCAGCCAAAGATTATTACGAACTGCAATGGGAGGCGATCCGAAACACGCAGCTCGACCAGGGCAAAACAGCGGAAGCGGCCGCCCAGTATGCCACCGATTACCTGGTGGACGGTGCATTGAAGGTCAATATTTTTGGCCCCAACTACCCCAAACCCGTTGGGCTTGACGGTAAAGTAGTGCCAGGCGCGACACCGCTTTGGAACGACAACTGGGGCAAGGCCATTTCCCGCCCCGGCGTGCGCCAGCAGTACGACCTGAGCGTGAGCGGCGGAAGTGCGGGTACCAAATACTTCCTCTCGGCAGGTTACCTCAATGAGCAGGGCTGGATCCGCACGTCGGATTTCCGGCGCTACAACCTGCGGACCAATTTGCAGTCTAAAATCAACAAATGGCTTGATGTGGGCGCGAACGTCTCGCTGTCGTCCGGCTTTCAAAAGGCTCCTAACCAAAGCGATAGCAACACCGGCAACTTCGCCAATTTCCAGCGGCTTATCTCCGATATTTACCCTGTCTACGAGCGGAATCCGGACGGAACGTATATTTTGGACGAACAGGGTAATAAGAAATGGGACTACGGCACATGGCGCCCTACAACGGCAGTGAGCGGTTCCAACATCCTGGGTTCGGCCGAGAATGCCATTTCCGGCGAGCAGACCGACGCTGTGCTGCTTGGGACGAATTTCACACTCACGTTCGCAAAAGGATTATTCCTGAAAACAACGGCGAATGTGGATTACCGTTCGGTCACCTCGCATACCTATTCGCATTCCTATTACAGCACGGGGGTGATCACCGACGGCGCGGGTTCCGCATCGCGAAGCGCCCGCCGCATCCTCAATTACACGGTGAATAGCTTTTTGAATTACGCGGTCAACCTGGGCGGCAGGCATTCGCTCAGCCTGCTGGCCGGGCCGGAAGTGTACGTCAACAACGTTTCCTTCCTTTCGGGAAGCCGTACAGGTTTCCAGGTTTTGGGCAAAACGGAGCCTTCGGCGGGGACGGTCAGCGGCGTGTTTGATGGGACTTCGTCGGACTACAAACTGGCAAGCGGGCTGGCCAAGCTGGATTACGATTACCTGGGACGCTACCACTTTTCGACCAGCTACCGTCGCGACGGCTCCTCGCGGTTCAGCAAGCAATCGCGCTGGGGGAACTTCTGGTCGGTGGGAGCGGCCTGGAACATCAAGCAGGAAAACTTCCTGAAGGACGTTTCGCACCTGGATAACCTCAACTTGCGCGCGAGCTATGGTGCGCAGGGCAACGACAAAGTGGGCGATTATGCGTACGGAGGGTTCTATTCTATTTACAACAGCCTGGATAAGCTCGGCCTGTTGCCGTCCGACCTTCCCACGCCCGATTTGAAATGGGAAACCAACCTGAACCTGAACTTCGGCGTGGATGTGTCGCTGTTCGACAACCGGCTCATTGCCCAGATCGACCTGTTCGACCGCCGCTCGAAAGACCTGCTGTTCAACAGACCACTCTCGCCGTCCTCCGGTTACAGTGGTATCAGCGCCAATGTCGGCTCATTGAGCAACCGGGGGATCGACGGCCAGATAACCGGCATACCATTCCGCAGCAAGGATTTCACATGGACGGCCACGCTCAACTTCGGGCATTATACCAACAAAATCACCAAACTGCCTCAGAAGGAAATCCTTACGGGTTCGATAGGCCAGTATGGTAATACCAAAAAGCTAGTAGAGGGCGGCTCGGTCTATGATTTTTACATCAAGGAATGGGCGGGCGTAAACCCGCAAAACGGCAAGGCCACCTGGTACAAGGATGTGCTGGACGAGAACAAAAACGTCACTGGCCGGACGACTACCGAAAACCAGACGGAAGCCACGCCGTACTTCCAGGGTAGCTCGCTGCCCGACTTTTATGGCGGCTTCAACAACAACATTGCCTACAAAAGCTTCGAATTCTCGTTCCTGCTCTCGTACAGTATTGGCGGCAAAGTTTTCGACGGCGACCAGCCGATGGTCACGCACCTGGGCAATGCACCCGGCCGCGCGTGGTCGGAGGAGGCGCTCAACCGCTGGACGCCGGAAAACACCAACACCGACTACCCGCGCCTGTCGTACGTTTCCGACGCATGGAACACCATTCCTTCCACGCGGTTCCTGTACGACGCCAGCTATGCACGTCTGAAAAATATTTCGCTCACCTATACTTTGCCGCAGGCGTGGGTATCGCGCCTGACGCTCAGTGACGTGAAAATCCGCCTCGTAGGCGACAACATCCTGACGCTCTACGGTCATAAGGGAATGGATCCGGAGCAGACCGTTTCAGGTTCTACCTACTACCGCTACCCGGCGCAAAAATCGTTTTCGGCAGTTCTTAATGTGTCATTTTAATACAACATCTATTTAGTCCATGATACGGAAATTCAGCTCATTAGTCGTTGCGGCAGCCCTGCTAACCTCGTGCAGCGACGAGTTTTTCAATACTTCCCCGGCCACCCAGATCACCACGCCCGAAGTGTTCTCTTCGGAAGCCAATATCGACGCGTTCGTCAACGGATCGATCCGTTTCCTGCTCGAAAACAGCACCTCCCAGGATAATCCGGGGCTTCCTACCATTTTCCTCACACATGATGTGATGGGAGAGGACGCGTTCGCCCGCGACGGCCGGTACGGCTTCCGCGATTCGTATCCTTACCGCGACCCGTTCGATAACACTACCCGACGCGCATTGTTTTTCTGGACATTGCAATACAGCTCGATTGACCATGCAAACAACATTATCGCCAATGTGAAAATCGATAATGCCAGCAAGGCGAGCCTGAAACACCTCAAGGGACAGGCCTATGCACTCCGTGCGCACAACTACCTGAACCTGGTGCGGCAATATCAGTTTACCTATGCCAAAGACGCCAACGCCAAAGCGGTACCGGTTTACACCGAGCCTACCACCCCGAATACCGTGCCCAAGCCGCGTGCTACCGTGAAGGAAGTCTACGACCTGGTGATCGCCGATCTTACCGAGGCCGAAAAGCTGCTCGCTGGCTTTGAGCGGTCGCAGAAAAACCGCCCTAACCTGAATGTGGTGTACGGATTGTTCGCCCGCGCCTACCTCACACAGGAGAAATGGGGGCTCGCCCGTGACTATGCCGCCAAGGCCCGCAACGGATACCCGATCATGTCGGCTGCGCAGTACACACAAGGGTTCAACGATGTGAGCAACCCGGAATGGATCTGGGGCCACCCGCAAACGCTCACCCAGAACAAGGGCGGCGCTTCCTACATGGCCTACATAGAAACGACCCCTTATGCGACCGATGCGGCCGGGACCAACCTTTACTACGGCTACAACAGCATTATGCCCGACCCGAATTTCATCGCGCTATTCGACAAGGACGATATTCGCAAATCGCTGTTTGAGATCGCAAAACAGCCCGCCGAGGCATTGTACCGCGGTTACCGTTACAAAAAGTTCAGAAACAAATATCCCAACCACGATGCGCATATCGTGCTGATGCGTTCCTCGGAACAGCTGCTGATCGAAGCGGAAAGCAAAGCGCGGCTCAACAATGTGGCCGCTGCGACGGCAACGCTCAATGAGCTGAGAGCGCAGCGTGGGTTGACGGACTTGTCGGGCCTCAGCAAAGACGCATTGATCGCAGAAATCCTGCTCGAAAGGCGCAAGGAGCTTTGGGGCGAGGGTTTCCGCCTTTATGATATTCTCAGGCTGCAAACCGCGCCGGTCAGAAAGGAGACGACGGAGAAGTTTGTCGATACCCGCGGTGCGACGGTGAGCGTTTTAGGGCATTGGATTACCAAATTTCCCGATGGCACACCGTTGGTGCCGAACAGCAAATACTACCTTTTCCCGATCCCTCTCAACGAAATTAATAACAACCCGAACCTGTAAGGGAGGGCCATCCTGCAATTAAACATGAGAATTCCCTTTGTAATTTGTTGTCTGATTTCCCTATCGACCTTCGCCCAGCGCGACAGGCAGGGGCAGACGACTTCAGCCAGCGCGCACGCACATCATGTGGACGAAAACGAATTTGCCCACAATCACCTGGACCACATTCAGGCCTACCGCAAAGAAACGGCCTACGTGCACAACCTGCCGCCCGCGCAGTTTCTTGAAGGCGTAGGCACTTCTACATTGAAAATCACAACGAAATCGAAGTTAGCGCAGAAGTACTTTGCCCAGGGCGTAGCGCTGCTGCATGATTTCTGGGATTTCGAGGCCTATCGTTCATTCAAAGAGGCGATTAGGCTGGATTCATCGGCAGTAATGCCTTACTGGGGACTTTATAGTGCCATCGGCGCCACCGAAGGGCCTGATTTTGACGACGACAAAAAGCTGGCCGTCAGAAAGCTGAAAGCATTGAAAGACAAAGCCAACGAGCATGAAAAGCTTTACGCTGAAGCCATTCTCCTACGGGATGCGCCCGGCGAGAACAGCCGGAAGCAATACCAGCAAAAGCTCGAAATTATAGTGCACAAATTTCCCGACGACGTTGATGCGAAGCTCTTTCTTGCATTAAGTAAAATGAGCGGCTACGATGTGGACCTGAACCCCCGCGATGGCCAGATTTACAGCGAATACCTGCTCCGCGACGTGCTCAAATCCGACCCGGACAATGCCGGCGCGCACCATTACTGGATCCATTTGATGGAAAACTGCTGCCCGGAGGAGGCCATTAAAAGCTCCGAACGCATCCGGGGACTCACGCCAGGCGCTGCGCATATGGTGCATATGCCGGGACATGTGTATTACAAATTGGGCCAGTACCAAAAGGCGCATGAAGCGTTCCTGGAAGCGGTAGCGGTAGACTCTGTTTACATGAAAAAGCAAGGCATGCCCGAAGTCGATACTTGGAATTACATTCACAATATCAATTACCTGCTCTCCAACAGCGCCGAGAACGGGCATTACAAAACCGCGCTTTATTACGCCGAAAAGTTGCAAAACATGCCGGTAACCAAAGAGCGGAAAGCCAAATACGAAGGTCGCTTCTTTTACCAGGGCATTATCGCCCCGGCCAAAATGGAGCTTTGTTTCGGGTTTTATAAAAAAGCCGCCGACCGCCTGAAACTGATCAACGACAAGGATAGCATATTCAGTGGCAAGGCCATCGGCTACAAGGACGGTCTTTATTATTTCGCGTTGGGTATGGACGCGGTCAAACGCGGCAAGGCGGACGAAGCGAAAAAGTACTCCGACGCTCTCGACGCGCATTTGTACCGCAACAGCACGCAATCCGGCCACGACGAGGTCATTGCCGCCAGAAGGCTCAGCGACTTGAATGTAGCCTCCCTGGAATTACAGGGCCTTATTAAAAGCCTGGAAAACGATGACGAAGAGGCGATCCACATCCTGAAAACGGCCCAAAAGAAGGAGCACGACCTGGGTTACAGCGAGCCGCCTTCCTACGCCCGACCCGTGCTGATCAGCCTGGGTGAAGTGTACCTGAAAGCGGGCAAATACGACCTGGCAATCAAAGCATATGAGGACCTGGCGAAAAAGCGCCCTAACAGCGCCAATGCATTGTGGGGGCTTTATAAAGTTTACAGGAAAAAAGGCGATACAGACAAAGCGAAAGAGCTGGCCGCACAGCTGAACGAAGTGATCAAAAGCGGAGATAAATCGCTTTACCCGCTCTGAGGAATTATTGACGAGCTCGTGAAAAAGGGAAATGCAACCGTGCATTTCCCTTTTTGGATATTACCATTTCCGCTTCTGTTCGAGCGGGTAAGTCTTGTCGATTTTACTTAGAACTACATACAGTGAATCGCGGCTTTCGTCCACGCCCCGCAGGATATAACTGTCGGCGGTGGGCTGCTCGTAATGCAGCGTAATGTGCCGGGCGGTGTCCGCGCGGTTGCGCAGATGGAAGACCTTTCTGATCGTATCTGCCTGATAACCGTAGTAATACCTGCCGATATTGCCGTAATATTCGGTTGTACGTACGGCATTGCGGGTGTCGAGCCGGAAGTTCTTATTGACGCGAATGCTCACCGTGTTGAATTTTTCAAAAATCACATTCTCCCAGCGTACCGAATCGGTAGGCGTGGGTGGCAACAGCTGATTGTTCAGCCGGAATTCGGTCACTTTGTAGAAGCCGGTGGTCGAAGCAAGCCCATCCTCGAGCGGTAGTTTAAACGACTTCCCGTGCGCATACAGTTGTCCGTACCCGAAGCCGCGCACGACCACAAAGAAGAAAATAAAAACGTATTTGAATGCGACCCGAAGACGGTCCTGCCAGATTCTCGGAAAATGGAGCGGTTTGACAAAAGTTAATGCAACTGCCTGGTGATCAATCAGTATCTGGTAGAACCTGCGTGAATCGCGCACAAGCAGCAGCAGCGACAAGGTAAGCAGGTGAAGGCTGGTGAGCTCCACGCCGGCATCGTAGCCGATGTTGACAAACCAGATCGGCAACAGTATGGCCACCATCATCAGCGCACCCAGTGTGGTGGTTCTGCGGAACAAAAGCAGCAAGGTGGCTATCAACTCGAAAATACCCGCAAACACTTCAAAAAAGGATGAAACACCAGTCGTCAGCCAGTATAATTTGCCGGGCGTGAAATCGCCCAGGTTCGTATTCAACTGGCTAATGGTAGGGAAGGGCATTTGCACCGGAAACACCTTCGCCCAAGCAAACCACGACATGCGCAGGATGATCCCGTAGCGTGCCGCCACGTAAAACCAGTAGTAAATTTTCTCAAAATCCTGCCGCCGGTCGACGAGATCCCACAGGAAACCGCCGCCGATGCAAAAAAGGACAGTAATGAACCAGCCGGTGTAATTTTTGCCTTCCTGGCTAGCGAAAAACCAGGGCTTGTTCTGCGAGATCACGTCGAGCCAGCGGAAAGGGTAATCGTTGACATTGAAACCGGCGTCGAAGTCCTGCCTGTAAAACTCCGGCGTAAACGGGATGGTACTGATCACCGCGTAGATGAGCGCGGTGCGTAACAGGATTTTTTCATACGGCTTCCACGCCGCTGCCTGTGTAATGGTAGACATAAAATAGTTTATTAAAACAAAAATGAGACCTCCCGGTGGTTTGCAGGCACCCCCGGTTCGGTTGCAAATTAAGCACTTTTTTATTTATCCTACTTAATCTATAAAATTAATAGATTAAAATTTTGTAAAACCGAACCCTCTTACTTTATCTTTGCAACCGGTTGAACCCGAAAGCCGTTTAGACCACCTTGAACGGCAGCACAAAGCGACCGGCACTAATCCTGCAAATTGTTCCGGTACTGTGCAATCATGCCCTGTGTCCACCCTCGGGTAATTGCAATGTTAACTCATTCCGTACATCGACCGCGGCCCGGCGAAGGACGATCGCCTGTGCGCTTATGCATATACGCGGTCGGCCAAACCTGTCTGTGTCCGGCGTAACCTTAGCGCCCGTTTTATGGTGCGTAAATTTTTGCTAGCGCTCTGTGCATTGCTTCCGGCTGCGCTGCTCATCATCGACGGCGATCCGCTGGCGGATGTGAAGGAAGTGCTAAAAGTGTAGACAGTGATTAAAAACGGCAATGCCTTCCCGGTTAACGATCTTTTGAATCAACCTAAATAAATATCCACATAAACCGTAACACCAATGAAAAAGCTGATCCTTGCTGCCGGAGCACTTTCAATGCTGCTCACCGCCTGCGACAAAAAGAAAGAAAGTACGGAGTCGTCTACCGAAGAGGTGGCGAAAATCCACCGGACCGCATTGACGATCGACCCGCATATCGATCTCCGGGAAGATTTCGACGCCGCGGGTAACGACGCCGGCGTGCTTACCGAGGATCAGTTCGACCTGGTAAAGCTCGATTCGGGAAAACTGGACGTGGCTACCATCGCGTTGTTCGCCGACCCGCTGCGCCGCACGCCGGAAAACATCGTATTGGCGCGCAAACAGGTCGATAACAAGCTGGCTGCGATCCGGAATTTTGTCAAGAAACACCCCGACAAACTGGAATTTGTGCGCTCGACGACGGATATCGAAAAGCTGGCCACCGACGGCAAACATGGCATTCTGCTGAGTTTCCTGAATGCGCTGTCGCTCGGGAAAGATACCTCGCTGATCGACCATTATTATAAGGAAGGCGTCCGGGTTTTCGGGTTCGCGCATGCGGGCAACAACGACTGGACCGACTCTTCGCGCCCCAGCGAAGGCCTGGGCGACAAGCCTAACGAGGCCGGCGGGCTCACGGCCATCGGCAAGGCAGCGGTGCCGATCTTGAACCGGAAAGGGGTGATCATCGACGTGTCGCAGCTCACCACCGATGCATAGAACCAGACGCTGGAACTGAGCAAAGCGCCGGTGATCGCCTCCCATTCTGCCGTTCGGAGCATTGTCGACAATTCGCGCAACCTGTCCGACGCGGAACTGAAAGCCATTGCAGCCAAGGGCGGCGTGGTGCATATTGTGGCATTTGCGGCATATCTCAAAGACACGGCCGCCTTCAAGGAGGATTACAAAAAGCAGATTTTCGAGCCGCTGGGCCTGCAAGTGGGCAAGGATAACCCCAAGGAAAAGCTCGACTCGGCCGGTTATCGCAAGTACAAAGACGCCTACCGTACATTTTCGCGCAATGAATGGAAGTACGCTTCGCTGGACGATTACCTGAATGCGGTCGACTACGCCGTGAAGCTGATCGGCATCGATCACGTGGGTTTCAGCGCCGATTTCAACCACGGCGGCGGTGTGAAAGGTTATGCGCACGTAGGAGAGGGGCCAAACATCACGGCGGCCCTCCTGAAACGGGGCTACTCCGAAGCGGATATTCAGAAACTGTGGGGAGGTAATTTTTTGAGGGTGTTCAAAGAGGTGGAGAAAGCCGCACAAACAACTTCCTTAGCAAGTAATACAGCGGTAGGCCAATCAGAAATAGCAAAAAACCGATAACCGCGATTTCGGGCTCGAAATACATAACGCTGATGTTGACCAGCGCATAACCGGCGATGAAAATAAGCGTCATCCAGGGGTACAGCTTCATCTTGTAAATGCCGGCGGGCTCGCCTTGCACGCGGGCCCGCCGGCGCAGGATGAATACAGCGGCGCAGGCGGCGATGAGGCCGATGCTGTCAAAAAACATGACGTAACTAAGTATTTGCTGGAAGGACGAAATGCTGAACAGGAAAATGATGATCAATGCAGTATAGACTGTGAGCGCCACTTCCTGCGTTTGCGTGCGTTGATTGACTTTGGCAAAAACAGCCGGCAGCACGTGCTCTTCGGCCATCGCGTAGTACACTCGCGGGTTGGATAGCAACGAGGCATTCACATAAGCCAGCACCGCCAGGAACATCACCACCGACACCACCCGCGCGGCCGATTCCCCGAAAATCACCGCCACCATCTCTGCCGCAAGCGCCGGCGAATTTTGCAGTCCTTCGAAGCCAAGCACCGACACGTAAGCGTAATTCACCGCCAGGTAAAGCACCAGTACCAGCCCCATTCCCAGGAAAATCGAGTGGGGCATAATGCGGAGCGCGTCTGGCACGTCATTGCCGAAGTTCATGGTCTGGTGATAGCCGCCGTAGGTAAAAAAGATCGGCACAAAGCATAGCCAGAATGCCTGCAACGGGTTGCCGGAAACTGCCGGCACCACGGCTTCCCTATCCTGCGGGTGAGGCAGGAATATGATCGAGATCAGCAGCACGAGCATACCGATTTTGATCACCATGAGCACGTTCAGGGTCCGTGCGCCCATTTTAATACCTAATAAATTAATCCCGTACAAAGCCAGCACCGCCGAAATGGTGGTAATGCGCGTCGCTTGCACGGGTTCCATGTCCGGGAACAGCAGCGGGCAGATGTAACCTGCACCCATCATCGCCACCGAAGCGCTTGATCCCGCATTAGCGATGATCGAGATCCAGTTGACCATGAATGCGAACGCCGGGTGGTAGCAATGCGAAAATATCTTGTAGAAACCGCCGGCAGCCGGGTAGCGCGAGCCTACTTCGGCAAGCGTCAACGCGCCGAACAAGCTGATGACCGCCCCCGCGATCCATGCCGCGAAGAAAATGGACGGTACCTGGGCCTTCTGAGCGATTTCGACGGGCGTGCGAAATATGCCCGTACCGATCACCATGCTGGTCATCAGCATCGTCAAATCGAAAGTGTTCAGGCGGGGTTTGATGGCCATGGCGTTAGCGGGTGAGCAGGCCCGCGTCGATCACGAGCTGGGTACCGGTAATGAACCGTGCTTTGTCCGACACCAGGTAGAGCACCGCATTGGCCACGTCTTCTGCTTCGATCCACGGGACGGGCAGCAGGTTTCCGGCGGAGGCTTCCGCGATTTCAATCGCCGTTTTGCCTTCCAGCTCGGCAAGCCCGTCGTTCATCGGGGTGTTCACGCCGGTAGGGTGGATGGAATTTACCCGTATATTGTGCGGTGCCAGCTCGATCGCCCACGATTTCGTAAGGCCCACCAGGCCCCATTTAGAGGCCGCATAATGGCTCAGCCGGTTCATCCCACGCAAGCCGGCAATGGATGAGTTGTTGACGATATTGCCCGATTTTTGTGCGATCATGACCGGGATCACATGCCGCGCCGCCAGCCAGGCGCCTTTCAGGTTTATGTCGATCATAGCGTCCCATTCGGCTTCGGGAAGCTCGTGGGCGGCCCCGTAAGCGCAGATACCTGCATTGTTGAACAGCACGTCGATGCGCCCGAGTGCGGCGACGGTAGCTGCCACCGCGTAGCTCAAATCGGCATCCACGCGCACGTCGCCGGTAAAGATTTCGCAACGCACGCCCCTTTGTTCGACCTGCTGTTTCAGACTTGCCAGTTCGTCCTTCGAGCCGAGCGTATAGCCGGGGTAGGATAGCGGCCGGGCAATGTCGAATGCGGCGATGTGGTAGCCCTCGCCTGCGAGCGCGAGCGCGGTGGCGCGTCCCTGTCCATGGGCGGCACCGGTGATGAAAGCAACAAGGCCAGCCATATCAGATCGTGTTTTCGGGTTTGAAGGGGTTCAGGTAAGTGTCGATTTCGGTGCCGTTAACATTGTTAAAAATGTTGGTGGCGATCATAATACCCGCAAACGCGGTCAGAAGCACGATTTCGGAATCGGTGTAGCGTTTGCGGACCGGGACGAATTCGGCGTCTTCCACAAAGCCGCGATTCCGGGCGATGGCGGCGCCGAAGGTAAGCAGCGCCTGCTCTTCGTCCGAAACCACCAACGCCTCGGGGCTTTCGCCCGCCTCGATGATCATCTTACGGAAATAGGTGCTACACAAAGGGCAGTCGGCCGCCTCGGAGATCGACCATGCGAAAAGCGTTGCAAGGCGTAGTCCCGTGATTGCTTTCACTTCTTCAAAAAGCGGGTACCATTGCATGTAGGCTTTGAATGCGGTGCCCGAATGGCCCAGCGTGGCTTTCATGTTGGTGATCCGCGAATTGTAAACCGTTGTATGCTGAATGAATGCAATCTTTATTTCGGACGGGTAATCCTTTTCGCTCAATGGTTTTATCCTGGGCATCTTGAATGTTTTTATGAATGATATCAAATAGTTGGCTCTCCCTGGATATAGCCCAGCGATTTGAGAAAGATGTCGGTGTCACGCAATGTTTTGGTAAACCATTCGCCCCGGTTGAAAAAACCATGGGGTTGCTCGGGGTAAAGGATAAGCTCGCAACGGCTACCGACTTCTGCGAGTTTGTCTTTGTAGGCCTGGGCTGTCGCTACGGACACCAGCTTGTCTTTCGTCCCCAGCATGACCAGCGTGGGGGCTGCGCCTTTGCGGATGTTGTGATACGGCGAAATTTCGGTGTAACGTGTACCGACGCGGTCGTAGCCATACTCACCCGGGCCGTTATTGAACACGGGGTTGAACAGCACCAGCGCATTCGGCCGGGAGCTTACCGCCTGATTTTCGGAAGGATCGTCGAGGTGGGTCAGGTCGGCCGCAGCCGCTACGTGGCCGCCCGCAGAGCCGCCTGCGGCTACAATGCGATCGGGGTCAATGCCCAGCTCAGACGCGTGTGCACGTACGTATCGGATCGCCGATTTACCGTCGGCCACCGCCTCAAATGGTGTTGTTTGATGCCTTTTCTGTACCCGATAATCGGCCAGGATGGCAACCATACCGCGGGATGCCAGGTAAATGGCCTGTTTTTGGAACTGGCCGATATTCGCATTAACCCACCCGCCGCCGAAAAAGAACACAATGGCGGGTTGTTTCTTTTCCACATTTAAGCCCGCGGGCCTGAACAGATGCAGTTGCAGGCTGGTCGTGTCGATTTTTTTGTAAATAAACACCTTGGGAATGGTATCCCGGGCGGTTTGAGCGATTGTACTGCCCATGCCGCCCAGGACCAATAGAAATGTGAACTTTAAAAGCAATATTTTCTTACAAAACAGAAAAGGCATAAGGTTCAAATTCATTGAACTGGTGATTAAAATAACTTCCCTACTTACCGGCCGCTTGTTGCTGAACAGCTTGTGGCAGACGACGTTTGAGCACATCGTCCCAGGTGATGTAAGGATAGATATTGTATTTCCTGGCCTGCTCTTCAAATAATGCTTTCAATTCTTCCAGCTTCTTCGGATTCTTTTTAGCCAGATCGATACGTTCGTTGAAATCCTCGTTCAGGTTGTAAAGCTGCCAGTCGTTGTGCTCGGGATCGGCCACGCTGATGGCGCTCACCAGGTTGCCGGCAGGGGCCGAAACCGGTTTGTAGGCAAATCCGGCCTTCCAGCCATCGTGATAAATCGACCGCGAGCCGAAAATGTAGTAGTACTGTGTCTTGTGCCGCGAGACCGCTTTGGCGTCGCCGATAGAATAGGCGAGGGAAGTTCCCTGGATCGTGTCCTGCTTTATGCCGCGGATCGCCGTCGGCGGTTTAATACCGGTAATTTCCAGTGTGGTAGGCAACAGGTCTATCACGTGCCCGTACTGCGTACGAATGCCGCCTTTATCCTTGATTCCTTTCGGGTAGAAAGCGATCAGCGGGTTGCGCGTGCCGCCCTCCGAATGCGCGTCCTGCTTCCAGTATTTGAAGGGCGTATTGGCCGCCTGTGCCCAGCCGAGGGGGTAGTTGGCATTGGTACCTTCCGGCGCGCCGATCCATTCAATTTGAGCCAGATTGTTTTTTACCTGCTCCGCTTCCGACAGTGGCGCCGAAGCCAGCGCCGCATTCGACGACCGGGCGATTACACCGCCCAATGCACCTTCCTTACTGGCCCCATTATCGCCGATCACAACCAGAATGAGCGTGTTTTCCAGCTGATTGATCTGTTTGAGATGGTTTACTAACCGGCCTACTTCATGGTCGGTGTAAGTCAGGTATCCGGCGTAAACTTCCATGAAACGGGCGTACAATTTCTTTTCGTCGGACGAAAGGCTTGCCCAGGCGCGGATGTTGGGATTACGCTCCGGCAACACCGCATTAGCAGGGATAATGCCCTGCTTTTTCTGTTGTGCAAAAACAGTCTCCCGGAAAACATCCCAGCCGCTATCGAACTGGCCTTTGTACTGATCGCTCCATTCGTTTGCAACCTGATGCGGGGCGTGGGTGGCGCCTGGTGCGTAATACAGGAAGAAGGGTTTGTCCGGCGCAGCTTTTTTCTGGCGGTCGATGAAGCTGATCGCCTTGTTGGTAATCTGTTCGTTCAGGTGGCGGCCGTCAGGCTGCACGTGCGCATTATCCTCGACCAGATCGGGTTTGTATTGATCGGTTTGAGAGCCGAGAAAGCCGAAGAAATGGTCGAACCCTTTGCCGGAAGGCCAGCGGTCGAACGGGCCGGCATCCGTAGCGTCCTGGTCGGGCGTAAGGCCATATTTTCCTACCGCAAACGTGTTATAACCCGATTCCCGCAGGATTTCTGCTACTGTCCCCTTGTCGGAAGGAATGCGTCCGTCCCATCCCGGAAACCCGAACGATGCCCAGGTGTGCGAGAAGCCACCTTCGTGTACTGAGTGGTGGTTGCGGCCGGTGAGCAATGCCGCACGGGTAGGGGCGCAGATCGCCGCCGTGTGAAAATTGGTGTAACGCAGACCGTTATTGGCCAGACTATCGAAAACCGGGGTACGGATCACCCCGCCGAAAGTGGAAGTAGCGCCGAAACCGACGTCGTCGAGCAGGATCCAGACCACATTGGGAGCGCCTGCGGGCGCTTTTACCGGGTTAGTCCAGACTTCTTTGGAATCGGCAGGGCTTTTGCCTACCGTTCCGGTGAAAGGCTGCTGCTGTTGGGTAATGTTTTGTGCCGAGGTACGCGTCCAGGCCAGGCCTGCCGCCAGCAGCGCCGCGAGAAGTAGTTTTTGCGAATGCATATATGATTTGTTTGGTAAAACAATGCTTCGATTCTTACCGGCGAGCAGGTTGGTGGCGGCTGAATGGCGCTCTGAGGTTGATTTTAATAAAAATCTATAAAATCGATAGGCAAAGTAAATTTTTATTTTGAAAACTAACAAGTACTGAATGGTCTTTGCGCTAATTTTCGGCTGCCGAATGGGAAGCAAAGCACTTACAGCTACTGCGATCGGCAATGTATCCGCATCGTCACAGAAGTCACCGGTGTCCGTCTCAATATCGTCCGGCAACAGCGGAATTTATGAATACGTATACCTATGGTCGTTCACTGCTGATTGCGTCCCCCGCAAATGCCAGACATTGCATTGCCGCCAGACTCCATTGCGCAACGCCATTGGTAGATATGCGCGGGGCTTCTTCCACTGGGTGTAAAACATCTGGCGCCTGAATACGCGAGGTTTGAGTAATGGCCTCGCGGGTACCGCCCTGTCCGCGGTGAAATTCCTGCCAGGCGCGTTCGGCGAGCTTTTTGTCGCCCGTCACTTTCGCGGCGAATGCGGTCAGGCGTGCATGGCCTTGTTGCAAGTTCAGCTTTTTGAGGCTTTCTCCTAATGCCTGCTTCTGTTCTTCGGGCGTGGCATTGTACAGGCGGCAATAGTCAGTCCAGGCTTTTTGAAATGCTTTATCATCGATCAGGCTGGTCAGCTCGTAGCACACTTCCGCAAGGCCAAAGACTGCGCTCAGGTGCGAAACGGATATTTTGCCGGTCGGTTCGCGCTGGAATGCGCCGGTTTTGAGGTTTAACAAGGACGAGCCCGTAAAAAAGCCGTGAGGCTGGGCGGCGATGGTACGCATGCTGCTGAGGAGCTTGTCGCGGATGGCCTTGTCCTGCGTGCGCTCCCATTCGGTAAGCCAGGCACCTGCTACGGCGCCCCAGTCCGTGCCGAAGGATACGGTGGCCAGGTCGGAGTTTTCGGTGTTTTTCGGGGCTGCCGCATTCACTTTCCTTACGGGCACGATCGTTTGCAATGTGTTCACTGCATCAATCTGCTCGCGCATGAGATCGCCCGTGCGCTCGTCGGCGGTGAGGTAGTAGAAGAACCGGCGGTTGGTGGCGGTGCTGATGCGCAGCTGCTTGGCGCTGCAACCCCAGTGCATCACATTGTGCCGTGACCCGAGAGGCGCGAACGGGCCGATATGGTGCACATCCACCTCGCCCGTATGGCGCGTCATAGCCTCGGCCAGTCGGAATGCGTCGGAGCGGCCTGTGCGGAGGAAATGGTACCAGAGCCAGATGTCGGTCGATAACTCGGAGTTATCCCAGGCGAATCCGCCTACGTCGTACTTCCACACGTGCCGGTCGGTGTCGTAGGAATGCATGAAATCTCCGTAATTCCAGAATCCGTACCAATGCCGCTCTTGCCTGGCTTTTGATTTAATGCCGTGCCGGTATTGCCTTTCGTTCACCTTGTTATTACATCCCGCCGGGATTTCCGAAAACGAGAAAGGTATTGTTTTCTACCAATGTTGCGTGCCTGACGGCACTTTCGTTATAATGAAATAATCGCGCTGGCGTCGCACTACCAATGCTACATGCAGGACGGAACCATCAGGGCAGAAACGCCAAATCGCGTTAGCGATGTGACATGGTAGTTCAATATGGTAACGCTCACTCGTAAATGCCGTAGGCATGCGACAACAAACCTCAGCGCTTGAAGCCAACTTTAACATTTCATTAACCATCTTTAACAAGTCCGTTGAATACCCCCGAAATAAAAATTATTAGGTTTGCCAAAACCTTGATAACTAATAAAAAAAATGGCAAAGAGTGTACACCTGCTCGCGTGGTTAGTAGTGGCTTCGTGCGCGTTGTGCGAGGCGCAAAATGCGGCGAACCTGCCGAAGGATAAGGCCGTGTCCGACACCACACGCACGGTAACTTCGCACGGGCCCGAGCGTATCACGCGTAACATCATACAGGACCGAAAGGGCAATATCTGGATCGCTGCATTCGACGGGATTTTCCGGTACGATGGGAGGTCGTTTACAAACATTACGAGCAAAGTGAGTTCGGCCCGGTTCTTTTCGGTTTTGGAAGATAGGGAGGGCAAGTTCTGGTTCGGGACGATCGGGGCCGGTGTCTATTATTATGACCCTGAGCAAGCAGACGGACAGAAATTCCGGCATTTTACGACGGCTGAGGGGCTGATCGATGATAGGGTGCCGCATATCTCGAAAGACAAATCCGGTCGTGTCTGGTTTGGGACGCTCACGGGAGCGAGTCGCTACGAACCCGGACGGGCAGTCGGGAAGCAGTTTCAAAATTACCGCATGAATGGATCGTGGCCGTTCACGCTTGAAAGCGGTGACCTTCCGCCGGATAATCACGACGACGTTAATTCCATTGTCGAGGACAAAAACGGGAAGTTCTGGTTTGGGACAAGGGGCGATGCGCGCATTTATGATGGAAAAACATTTATGGTCATCAGGCATGACGGGCAGACGTTTACAAACGTCCGTACGATTATCGAAGATAGTAAGGGTAATATCTGGCTAGCCGGGCAGGATGGGCTTTGGCGTTACGACGGCCCTGTCGGATAAGAAGCCGGTTGCGACCCACATAAAATCGGAATATGAGGTCAATGAACGAATGACTTTTGGAATTCTGGAAGCCAACGATGGTAGCATCTGGTTCGGCTCTCTGGGCGGCGTATATCGTTACGACGGCCAAACGGTTAGGGATTTTAAGGATAAGGCGGGGAAGCAATAGGGCGTTGAGCCGCCGGTTTGCATTGTTCCGGCGGATAAGCAAAAGCCAGGTCATCGCGCAGATAGCCTGGCTTTTGCTGAAATAAAGCGTTTACTCAACGCGCGGCCTACTTATACCCGTCATTCTGTTTCAAACTAGGGTTCCGGTCGATCTCGCTCTGCGGGAGCGGAAACAGCACCTGATGATCAAACGCCGTTTTCCCGCGCCCTTTGGCCAGTTCGATGAATTTGCCATGACGGATCAGATCCTGCCGGCGGAGTTCCTCGGTGAAGAATTCCCAACCTCTTTCTTTGAGAATATGCGCCCGCAATGCGTCCTTGGTCGCAAATACGGAAACGGATAGCGCCGGCAGGCCGGCTTTGGCACGCACCTGGTTGACGAGGTCTGCGGCGGCTGCGGAGGGACCTTCGAGCTCGTTCAATGCCTCTGCTTTGCTCAGCAGGATGTCAGCGTAACGGACCACGGGGAAGTCGTTGCCGAGGTCGGCGCCGGTGGCGGGAAGGTCCTCATCGAATTTGAAACTGCGTTTATCGTCCTGGCCAAGGACGATGTGCTTGCCGTTGAGGTCGTCGTATTCGGTCAGGAATGCTTCGCGGCGCTGGTCTTTCGGGTCGAAGGAATCGTAGAAGGCCGAGAGGGTTTTGAGCTGCGTGGCGTAGTTGGCTTTGGTAGCACCTTTGTATTTGTAATTGGGCGGTGCGGCGTGCGGCAGATAATTGGTGCCGAGCCCTGGCTGGGCCACATGCGGCCTTACGTAAATGAATTCACTGTTTTTCTCATTGGCTAGCTTGAACAGGTCGGTGCGGTTGGGTGAGTTGAAGAGGCCGTACACGTTCAGGTCGATCACTTTCTGAGCGGTTTCGTTCGTTTTCTGCCAGTCTTTGTTGTTCAGGTAAAATTTGGTCAAAAAAGCGAGGGCAGCGCCTTTGGTAGCGCGGCCGTATTGCTTGGCGATGACAGGCAGGATGTCGGCTACGGCGGTGAGTTCTTCGGTCACAAACTTCACGAATTCTTCCTTGCTGGCGCGTGCGGGACGGTCTTCACTGCTGCTGATACTGTTGGTAATGAGCGGGGTAGGGCCGAAAAGGTCATACAGCGAAATGTAGCCGCTCGCGCGCAGGAAGCGGGCTTCGGCGACGATCTGCTTTTTGCGCTCCGGGTCAAAATCGATGTTGGGCACGTTGTCTATCACGAGGTTAGCGCGGTAAATAGCGCTGTAATAGCGTGTCCAGGCCACGTCGAAAAACTCGTGGGAGGCATTCCAGGTGAAATCTTCGAGCGGCTGCGCGAGCCCGCGGAGCCCGCCTTCGCGGATGATGAGCAAGTCGGTTGTGACCTCGGCCATCACCAGGATGTTCCGGAAGCCGTCGGTTCCCTGTTTCTGTTCAAGGGCGTAGGCAGCATTGAGCAATGCCTCGGCATCGTCAGCGGTTTTGAAGAAATTATTAGGGCCAAAAGAAGAATACACTTTCTCTTCAAGCGGCTGATCGCAGGCCGCGGCACCGAGTATTAACAGTATATAAAGAAGTTTTTTCATTGATTTTCAGAAAATTAGAAATTGATACTCACGCCCGCGGTGTAGGTGCGCGAAAGCGGGAACGCATTGTAGTCGGCGCGGACGTTGGAAGTCCCGAATGCGCTCACCTCGGGGTCATAACCGGTGTATTTGGTAATTGTAAAAAGGTTCTGGCCGGTTAGGTACACCTGCAAACCTTTGATGTGCCGCCATTTGGCCGACGGAAAGTTGTACGTCAGCTGCACCGATTTCAACCGCAGGTACGAAGCATTCTCCACGGCCCGGCTGTTCACATTGCTCGTATAGGAAACGGCCACTGACACGCCCGACGAGTTCGCATTGGTCGGGTTGGTGGGCGTCCAGCGGTCGGTGTAGCTTTCGGCGAGGCGGTTGCGGCGAAACGAGATCGGGTTTTCGGATTCGGTCCGGTTGAGGTTGAAGAGCTTGTTGCCCTGCACGCCCTGGAAGAAGAACGACAGGTTGAACGCCCCGTAGGTGAAATCGTTGTTCAGGCCGTAGGTGAAATCAGGGAACGGCGAGCCGAGGATGGTCCGGTCGGCGGAGTTGATGGTGCCGTCCTTGTTCACGTCGCGGTATTTGTACTCGCCCGGGCGCGCAAGCGGCTGTGCGGATTTCGCAATATCCTCGCCTTGCTGGAACACGCCATCCACTACATATCCATAGTAGGCATTCAATGGGTCGCCTTTGCGGATAATGGTGAAATCGTTGGTAAAACCGGCCGAGCCGCCCAGAATGTAAGGCAATGTGCCCAGGTCGGTCACCTGGTTTTTCACTACCGAGAAGTTCAGGCTCGACCGCCAGGTAAATGGCGCGGTCACGTTGATAGATGTCAATCCGAAGTCGAAACCGGTGTTTTTCAGGCCGCCCACGTTTTTAAATGTCGTGGTAAAACCGCTGGTGCGCGGGATCGGGAGTTGCAAAAGCAGGTCTTTGGTTTGTTTATGGAAATAGTCGATGCTACCCGATAACCGGTTGGCAAACAGGCTGAAATCCAAACCGATATCCAGCTGGGTGGTGGTTTCCCATTTCAAATCGGGATTCGGGAGCTGGGTAGTCGAAATGCCCACATAAGGTGCGCCGTCGAAAATGGCCTGCCCCTGCGGGCCGAGCAGCACGAGCGATTTGTAGCTGCCGATGTCCTGGTTACCGGTCACGCCGTAGCTCGCGCGGAGTTTCAGGTCGGTGATAGTGTTGATGTTTTTCAGGAAATGCTCGTCTTTGATGCGCCAGCCGAGGGCTACCGATGGGAAAATGCCGTACTTTTTGTTATCCCCGAACCGCGACGAGCCGTCGGCGCGGATGGAGGCGGTCAGCAGGTATTTGTCGAGCAGATTGTAGTTCACCCGGCCCAGGTAGGAGAGCAGCTGGTTTTTGGTTCGGCCCGACCCGAGCGAAAACGTACTCTGCGCGCCCGCCGCGAGGTTGTCAGTGCCTAATGCGTCGAGTGGGAAGTTCTGCGCGCCGGCCGACAGCGAGCTCACCATAAACTCCTGATAGGTATAACCACCGAGAATTTCGAGCTGATTATCCTTGTTGAGCGTCTTGCTGTACCGTGCCGTAAATTCCACCAGGTTGTTGGAAGCATTGCTGGTGAGTACGCTCGCGATGCCTTTGGTACCTTCGGCGCGTTTGGTGAGGCGGGAGGTGAAAATATCACGGCGTGAATCCTGGCGGTCGGTACCGAAATTGATCTTCGCCGAAAGCTCGGGCCGGAAGTAGTACTCGGCAAAAACGCTGGCAAATGTGCGGTTGGTGGTCGCGAAGTCGCTCACTTCTTTGGCCAGGCCCACGGGATTTTCAAGGTTCACGATCTGCGTCTGCGTCCAGGTGCCGTTCGGGTTTTTGATGGTCAGGGTAGGGTCCTGGAAAATGGCGGTGTTGATAACCCCGGCTCCCTCGTTCACGCTCACGCCATTGGGCACGAAATCATCCTTTATCTGGCTGGAATTAAGGTTTAACCCAAATTTAAACTTGTCGCCGGTGTAGTTCAGGTTCACCCGGCCGGCATACTTTTTAATGCCCGAACTGATCACGACACCCTTCTGGTCGAGGTAGTTGAGGGAGGCATAGTAAGTAAATTTGTCTTGCCCGCCCGAGAACGAGAGCTGATGGTTTTGTAAATACCCCTTTTTGAAAATTTCATCCTGCCAATAAGTACCCTGGCCGACGGTGGCAATCTGCTCGGCGGTGAATTCCGGCGCCTGTTTCTGATCGGCGCGCAGGTCGTTGAGTAGCGCCATGTACTGCTGTGCATTCAGCATCGGCACACGTTTGGTCACTTCCGACACCGCGCCGGATAGTGCGTAGTTCACATTCAGCTTACCTTTCGCGCCTTTTTTAGTAGTAATCAAAATAACCCCATTCGCTCCGCGCGAGCCGTAAATCGCTGTTGCCGAGGCATCTTTCAGGATCTCCACCGATTCGATATCGCTGGGGTTCAAGGCATTCAGCGGATTGCGTGGCGCCTGCTCGTTGACGAGCGTGGAGCCGGGTACCACCGACGCATTGTTGACCGGCAGCCCGTCGATCACGTACAGCGGCTCATTGTTGGCATTAATGGAGTTGGCCCCGCGGATGCGGATCGTCACGCCGCCGCCCGGCTCCGAGCTCGATTGCGTCACCTGCACGCCTGCCGAGCGGCCGGCAATGAGTTGGTCCACGGACGTTTGCACCCCTTTGTTGAAATCCCTGCTATCAAGCGAGTTCACGGAGCCGGTCAGATCGCGCTTTTTCTGGGTACCGTAACCTACGACTACGAGCTCGTTCAGCTGCCGGGTGTCGTCGTTCAGCTGCACGTTGATCTGTGAACGGCCCTTCACTTCGAGCTCCTGCGTAATATAGCCGATGGCCGAAAATACGAGTACGGCGTTGCTCTCGGCGGTGATTTCGAATTTGCCGTCGGCATTGGTAGTGGTGCCGGTCGTGGTGTTTTTAACCAGCACATTAATGCCCGGCAAGGCCGACTGGTCGGTAGCCGACGTTACTTTTCCCTGAATGGAAACGGACTGGGCGTGGCTCTGCAAAGCCGTTATGCCGCCTAGTAGGGCCCAAATCAAGCGGAGGTGATTTGAACGGAGAAATGGAATCATGGGTGATGCTTTTAGTAGCTATACTTATTTGATGGGCAAAGTAAAGTTATTTTAAATTTTTAAACTACTAAATTGGTAGATTAAATAGTTTAATTAATTTTGTGCACCAGCCACCATCAAATTCCGCTTCCTGCGACCAAACAGGCAGGGTGCGATTTCACTTACTTAACTAAGCATTGTCATGAAAAGGCAACTTTATTACACCTTGGAGCTGGTGGCGATTTTCCTCCTAGCCGCATTTACATTCGGCGACGGCCCTTACGAAAACGAGATACGGCAATGGCACGAAAAGCGCATCGAGAGCCTGAAAGCGGAATCGGGCTGGCTGAACCTGGCAGGGTTGTACTGGCTCAAAGAGGGGACCAACACGTTTGGCAGCGCGGAGGAGAACGACATTCTTTTCCCGGCCGAAAAAAGCCGTCCTTTCCTGGGTGAAATTGTTTTGGAAAAAGACAAAATCACTCTCAAAGCGAAACCTGACGCGCAGATCTTTCATGGCGATCAGCCGGTGACCGAGCTCGACATTTCGCCTGCGGGCAAGCCGGTGACATTGAAACACGGGCCGCTTAGCTGGTTTGTGATCAAGCGGGGCGAGAAGTATGCGATCCGTCTGCGCGACCTGGAAAGCGAATTCCTGAAGGGCTTCACGGGCATCGAGCGCTACCCGGTGCAGGAAAAATGGCGCGTAAAAGCGCAATTTGTGCCTACCAAAGGCCGCACGGTGAGCATTACGGATATTACCGGCCGCACCGACGACCAGGTTTCGCCGGGTAAACTGGTATTTAATGTCGATGGCAAGGAATACAGCCTGGATGCGGTGGGCAAGCCGGAAAACCTGTTCCTGATCTTCGCCGACCAGACCAACAAGCACGATACCTACGGCTCGGGCCGCTTCCTGTACTCGTCCGTCGAGGCCGACGGCACGGCCTGGCTCGACTTCAACAAAGCCATTAACCCGCCTTGCGCATTCTCCCCTTATGCGACCTGTCCGCTGCCGCCGAAGCAAAACAAGCTGGCGCTGGCCGTGGTGGCAGGCGAAAAGCGCTACGGCGACCACTGATTTCTCCACCGCGCATTGACGCGGTCTCCCGACTGATTTTTCAAGGCATGACTTTCCGGCACCCCGCAAACCGCGGGTCTGCCTGGCTATGCCTTTTTCACTCCGTTTTTACACAAACCTACACTTTGATATGACAAAACCTTACTTCACCCATTGGCGTAAAGATGGCCATGGGAATGCCGCCCGCATCGCGCTGGCTGCATTGCTCATCGGCGCGGCGACCCCTCAGCAAATTTATGCCGCGCGCCCTATTGCCTCCGCTTTCGCCAGGGCCGACAAGCCGGTATCCGGCGTGATCCGCGACAAAGAATCCGGACAGGGGCTGCCGGGCGTGTCGGTGATCGTGAAAGGGTCGTCCAACGGCACCATTACCGACCAGGACGGCAAGTACCAGCTCAACGCGCCGGAGAATGCCACGTTGGTGATTTCATTTATCGGCTACGCCACCGTAGAGCGGGAAATTGGTGGGCAAACGGGCATTTCCATTGATTTGACGGCCGACACCCGGCAGCTGAGCGAGGTGGTGGTAGTGGGTTACGGCACACAGACGAAGGCGGAATTTACCGGATCGGCCGTCCGGTTGAAAGGGGAGTCTATCAAAGAGCAGCCCGTTCAGAGCTTCGATCAGGCCCTGCAGGGACGCGCGGCAGGTGTGAGCATTGCGCAGCCGAATGGGGTGCTTAACAATCCGCCGGTGATCCGTATACGCGGGGTGAATTCCATATCTTTAAGCTCTTATCCACTGGTGGTGGTGGATGGTATCCCAATTAATACGGGCAACGTATCAACGAGTACCGCGGTGCCGAACAACCCGCTGGGCGACATTAACCCGGCCGATATCGAGTCGATCGACGTGCTCAAAGATGCGGCGTCGACCTCCATTTACGGCTCGCGTGCGGCGGCGGGCGTGCTTTTGATTACTACCAAAAGGGGCAAAACGGGCAAGCCGAGGATCAACCTCGAATCCTGGGCCGGCGTATCGACTGTCACTCGCCTGCCGGAGCTGCTGAATGCCCAGCAGTATATAGCGATCAAAAACGAGGCCGTGCTGAATGCCAAGGTCCTCGGCGGCAACGAGAACAATGACAAAGTACCTTCCGCATTATTTTTTCCAAACCTGAATCCCGACGGTACGCCCATCGACACACGCTGGTATGACTATATTTACCGCACCGGCGTGTCGCACAACCATAACCTGAGCGTTTCGGGCGGCACGCAGACGACCAAATATTATTTTTCAGCCAATTACAGCAAGCAGAATGGCTTTCTGCGCGCCAATGAATTCGACCGGAAGTCGGCCCGCTTCAATATCGACCAGGAAGTGAACCGCTGGCTCAAACTGAACGGAAGCGTTTCTTATAATACCACCAACAATGCCTCGCCCTACGCCGGCTCGCTGCCGGGTTCCAACTTTTTCCTCGTTGGCCTTGCGCGCCTGGCCACCGCATTGCCGCCGAACGTGCCTGCGTATAACCCTGATGGTTCATACAATATCAGTACCACCAGCCCGAACACCATCGGGATGGGCAACAACCAGGTGGTGAGCAACTGGGGTAACCCGGTGGCGCAGCTGGACAAGAACCATTACACCTCTGCCAATGACCGCATTATCGGAAGTTTCGCGGCCACCGCGCGGCTGTTGAAAAACCTCGAATTCCGCACCAGTTACGCCATCGATCGCCTGCGAACCGAGACCAAAACCTTCGATAGTGCATTGCAGGGGAATGGTTATTCCACCAAGGGCAATGCGGTGAATGTATCGGCGTTGCGCGATAACTGGAACTGGACCAACACATTGATCTTCACGCCGACGTTCGGAAAACATTCGCTGTCGGTATTGGCGGGGTATGATGTGCAGAAATTCAACAACTCGGCCTGGGGCGCCTCCCGCTCGCAGGGCGCCGATCCGTTTTTCGAAAATTACCAGGGCAACTGGGGCTCGATCACCTCGTCGGGCAACGAGCTGGACGAGCGTGCTTACCTGTCGTATTTCTCGCGGATAAGTTATGATCTGGCCAAGAAGTATTTTGTGACGGTCAATTTCCGCCGGGATGGCAACTCCGCATTGGGTCTGGATAAAAAGTATGGCAATTTCGGCGGCGTTTCGGCGGGCTGGGCATTGTCTGAGGAGGCGTTTTACAAAAATTCCAGTGTAGCCTCGGTGCTGAACTCCGTGAAGCTGCGGGCCAGCTGGGGCAGGGTAGGGAACGGTAACATCAGCAATGCATTCGGCTCGCTGGAATTATACAACGGCGGCTTGTACGGCAGCGCACCCACGTGGGCGATCTCGCAGGCGGGCAACCCCGACCTCGGTTGGGAGACGAGCCGCCAGACCAACTTCGGCGCCGACCTGGGCCTGTTCGACGACCGTTTCCAGGTGGACCTCACCTATTTCGACAATAATGTGGACGGCCTGATCCTTAGCGCCCCGCAGGCCATTTCGAAAGGTATTCCAAGCAATTCGATCCTTCGCAACGTGGGCTCGATGTACAACCGCGGGATAGAGCTGGGCATTTCGGGGACGATCGTGCATTCGGGAGAGTTTTCGTGGAATGCATCGGTGAATTTTACAAAATTACGGAACAAGGTAACCGCATTATCGGACGGCAATACCGACATTATCGGCACCACGCACGTGGCCTATGAAACCACCAACGTCACGCGGGTAGGGCATTCTGTCGGCAGCTTGTACGGCGCCAAAACAGCCGGCGTGAACCCGGAGAACGGCCGCCGCATTTTCATCAATGCCAAAGGCGAAAAGGTGCAGTACAGCCAGGTGGTAGGTCCGGGCGAGAGCAACTGGACCTATCTCGACGGCAGTAAAGCATCTGCGATCACCGGCGCGGATTATTACCTCATCGGCGACGCGCTGCCGAAATGGTACGGCGGGTTTTCCAATAATTTCAAATACGGCGCATTCGACGCCTCCATTAACCTGACCTACTCGGGCGGGAACTACGTCATGAACGGTACCCGCGCCACGCTGCTCGACCAGCGCGCCTACAACAACTCGACCGAGATCCTGCAACGCTGGCAGAAACCGGGCGATATTACCGACATCCCGCGCCTGGTGTACAACGACCAGCTTTCGAGCGGCTCCTCGTTCCCCGTTTCGACGAATGCCGAGAAGGCCGACTTCCTGCGTTTGCAAAACCTCTCGCTCGGTTACCGCGTGCCGGTATCGGTTTTCGGCAATTCGGGCATCGGGCCGGTGCGTATTTACGCGCAGGGATCGAACCTGTTCCTGATCACGAGCTACAACGGCACCGACCCGGAATCTTCGGTAAACGGCAATTCCAACACTACGCCCGGCATCGAAAAGAATTCGGTAGGGCAGGCGCGGACGTTTACGCTGGGGGTTAATCTGAGTTTTTAATTAAAAAGCATTCTACCAATGAAAATATTCAACCAAATAGGCCGCAACACGCTCGGCTGGGGCTTTTCCGTGGCATTTGCATTGCTGCTGCCATCCTGCGATTCCGATAAACTGCTGAACCCGGTGCCCAAAACTTCCATTACCGGCGCCAACGCATTCGATACGCCCGAGCGCATTCTGGGACTTGTTAACGGCGTTTACAAGTCGGCAAAGGGCGGCAACTTTTACGGGGGTAACTATTACACCTATTCCGAAGTGCGGGGCGAGGAGTTTATCAACCGCACGAGTAACACGTTCACCGCTTTCGAAGCGTGGAACCACACGCTTAATGCGAGCTCCAACTTTATCGCGGGCTTCTGGGCCGCGGGGTACGAGACGATCAATAATGCCAACATCCTCATCAAAGGCGTCGGCGAGCATCCCGGCGTGGTGAGCGAGGCGCTGGGTAAGCAATATATAGCCGAAGCGAAGTTCGTGCGGGCATTGAGCTACTTCGCGCTCGTGACCGCCTACGCACGACCCTACAACGAGGACAATGGCGCGTCCAAAGGCCTGCCGCTACGCCTGCAAGCCGAGACGACAACTGCCAACAACGACCTCAAACGCAGCACCGTGGCCGAAGTTTACGCGCAGATTATCAAGGACCTGGACCAAGCCGAGGCCGACCTGCCATTGACATATAGTACTGCCTTGCTGAACACTACACGCGCCCACCGCAACACCGCTATCGCATTGAAAACGAGGGTGTATTTAAACAGCGGGAACTATGCCAAAGTGATCGAGGAAGCGAAAAAGATCGTTCCGGCCGCGCCGCCATTCTCTACGGCTACCGGCGTGAAGCACAAGCTGGAAAGCATTGTCGAGATTTTTTCCACCAATTACACCAGCAGCGAGTCCATTCTGTCGGTACCGATGACCGAGCTCGACAATGTGACCGGCCAGACGTCCTTTCCCTACGTGATCAATGCCAATTCGGAATACAGTCTCAACCCGACCGGCATCTGGGGCGATACCGAATGGCGTGCTTCGGACCTGCGGCGCACATTTGCACGCACGGCCTCGGGGGTACAGTTCCTAACCAAATATGCCAAGCCGTCGCCCTTTCTGGACTACCTGCCCATTATCCGCTACTCGGAAGTGCTGCTCAATTACGCCGAAGCGGCAGCCCGCACAGGTGACCTGGTCACGGCAACGGCCCTGCTCAAAGCCGTCCGCACCCGCTCAGATGCCAGCTACGAATTCCCCGCAGCAGCTACCGGCACAGAGCAGGCGTTGGTCGCCACGATCCTCAAAGAACGCCGTATCGAGCTGTTGGGTGAAGGTTTTCGGTCAAACGACATCGTGCGCAACCTGTTGCCATTCCCGGCTAAGTCTGGTAATGGGCTGGTCGCGCCGGAGGTGATCCCATCGCAGGCGAACTACGTTTTTCCGCTGCCGAACACGGAGATTGTGACCAATAAGTTGTTGCTGGATTAGCATTTCGTGAAGCAAAATACGGCCGGAAGTTCGGGAAACCTGTGGTACAGTCCCGGAATTTCCGGCCTGGCTGCTTTGCACATGCACTAGCGCACTTTTGCAAGGTTTATATTTGTATATTAATTCTATAAAAATAGTAGACTGAAATCGTCATGAGAAAGCTAACCTTTCTGTTCATGCTGCTCTTTGCGTCGGCACTCGTTGCACAGGCCCAACATAAAGCACCTAAAAACATCGTCAAAGCCGACGACCAGGCATTAGCCAAAATCAAAGCCGGCAAAGCTTACCTGGTGGACGTGCGCACGCCTGAGGAATTCGACGGCGGGCATTTGCAATATGCCAAAAACATCAATTTCAACGGCACGGATTTCAAAGCACAGATCGCTAAGCTCGATAAACACAAACCGGTTTACCTCTATTGCCGCTCGGGTAACCGCAGCGGAAAGGCGGCCGACACATTGCAGGCACTCGGTTTTCATTCCTATTACAACATCGGTGGCTTCGAACAGCTGAAAGCCGAAGGCTTCCCGGCAAAACAGTTACAAACCAGTACGGCAAGGAAATGAAGAAGCAAACCCCCGTCGAAAACTTCGTGATATTCGTGGCATTGCTGCTGCTTTATATCCAGACTTCGGCGCAGCATTACGTCCGCGCCGATCGTTTCGACGGGGCTTCGCTGTATGCGGATGTGGTGCATTATGTCAAATTGGGCATTCACCGCACCGGCACGGAGGGTGACAACAAGACTTCGGAATGGATCAAGGGGATTCTCGATAAAAACGGTTTCAAAACCGAATATGTCACATTTCCCGTGAAGCAATTTTTCCCGGAAAAAACGCAGCTGACAGTCGGAAGCCAAACGCTGGAAGTATTCCCGGTATGGCCGGTTGCCAATCCGAACGTACAACTTACCGGCACGCTCACAGATGCTAAAAACGGTACAGAGAGTGTGAAGGACAAGATTGCCTGAATCAGCCAGGCAGCAAAAGAGCGCTCATTCAGCTTCCTCGACCGGGACAATGCGGACGTCATTAAAAAGTTTATCGAAAGTGGCGCCAAAGCCGCTATTCTCATCGCCGACAATGTGGCTGGTGAAATCGCAGCCATCAATACCTCGCCGGGCGATAGCTGGGGCCGTGCCGGTAGTCCAGCTGGCACCCAAAGATCTACACTGCCTCAAAGACGGTTCGAAAGCATCGCTCACCATCCGCGGTCAGCTTGGGGAAGTAACGGCCCGCAATATACAGGGTACAATTGGCAGCGGCGACAAAGCCATCATCATTTCTACGCCCATCAGCGGCTGGTTTACCTGCGGCGGCGAGCGGAGGCCGGGCATTGCCACTTTCAATGCACTGGCTAAATGGGTGGTGGAGCAAAAATTGCCCTATAAATTCATTTTCACCGGCAATTCCGGCCATGAGCTTGCCCAGCATCAGGGCACACACATTTTCTTGCATGAAAAGACGCCTAACCCCGAAGACGTGCGCCTGTGGTTCCACCTCGGCGCGAGCTTCGCCATGTACAGCTATGCCGAAACTGCCAACGGCGTCGAGAAACGCCCGGAAGCGGACCCCAATCGTATTGTATACTATTCCGGCGATTTTGCACAACCAATTGGCGAGGCGTTTAAGAACATTAAAATCAACAAAGCGCCGGGCAAGGCCTACGGCGAGCTCGTGGTAGCGCAGCAAAAAGGCTATTCGCGGTTCATCGGCCTTGTAGGCACGGCCTCATTCGCATTGTTCCACACGCCGCTTGACGATGCCTCAACCACTTCGCCAAAGTTGTTGGAAGAAATGGCGAATGCAGTGAAGGAGGCGATAGAACTGGAATTGGCGCGGGATAGGCAGCCTTAAAGAAATTACCAGCCCTTCACGGCCCCGCCCTGGAATACCTTCGCCGCAGCCTCTTCCACTTCTTTGGATTGGTACGCCTTTACATACTTCTTGACCTTTTCCTCATCCTTGTTGTCCTCGCGAGCAACAATGAGATTCACATAAGGTGAGTCTTTGTCTTCGATCAGCAGGCCGTCGCGGGTGGAGATAAGCCCGGCCTTACCTGCAAAATTGTTGTTGATAATCGCGAGTGTAACGTTGGCGTCGTCCAGGGTGCGGGGAAGCTGGGGCGCTTCAAGTTCGAGGATTTTCAGGTTTTTGGAATTTTCGACAATGTCGATCACCTTGGGGAGCAACCCAACACCTTCTTTTAATTTGATCAGCCCATATTTTTGAAGCAGCAGCAGTGAGCGCCCGCCGTTGGTTGGGTCGTTGGGGATTACCACGGTATCGCCGGGTTTAAGGGCGTCCAGGTTTTTGATTTTTTTGGAATACCCGGCAATGGGGTAAACGAAGGTGTTGCCCACAATGGCGAGTTTGTAGCCGCGCTGTTTGACCTGCTCGTCGAGGTAGGGCTTGTGCTGGAATGCATTCACATCCACATCGCCGTGGCTGAGGGCCTCGTTGGGCACCACGTAATCATTGAATGTGATGAGCTCCACGTCCAGGCCGTACTTTTCCTTTGCTACTTTCTGAGCGGCTTGTGCCACTTCATATTCCGGGCCAACGGCAATACCGACTTTAATGTGATTCGGGTCGCGATCTTGCGCCGCTTTTTGGTTGCAGCCTGTTAGTAATGCCGTTCCCAATGTCAATAACAGGAGTAAGTTTTTGTCGAAGTTCATATAAGTTAATGTATTTAGATGCAGCATAATAGGTGTAATTTGTTGATGTTGATTTAACTACTACGGTAGGGTAGAATTGCATTTTGAAAAACTGCTTGAACACATCTTTATTATCTGTGGTCAACTCGCTTGGAAAGGCGGTCGCCGAAAAATTGAATGACGAACACCAGCCCGATCAGTAGCACCAGTACGATGTTCATAATCACCGCGTCGTAGCCGATGTAACCATATTGGTAACCGATCTGCCCGAGCCCCCCCGCGCCCACGGCTCCGCCCATGGCCGAGTAGCCCACAAGCGTGATGAGGGTAATGGTGGCGACATTTACGAGCGAAGGCAATGCTTCAGGCAGCAAAACTTTATACACGATCTGAAACGGCGTGGCACCCATGGCCCGCGCGGCCTCGATCAGCCCGGCCGGTACTTCGATGAGGCTGTTCTCGACCATCCGCGCGATAAATGGCGCGGCCCCTACGCTCAATGGTACCAGTGCGGCGCTCACGCCGATGGAAGTTCCCACGACGGCCCTGGTAAACGGGATCATCCACACGATGAGGATGATAAATGGAATTGCCCTGAAAATGTTGATCACGACGGAAATGACGCTGTTGAGCGTACGGTTTTCCAAAACCTGCCCCTGACGCGTCAGAAACAGCACAATGCCGGTGGGTAAGCCCAGGATGAAGCCGAAAATGCCAGCGGTAATGGTCATAAAAATAGTTTCGCCCAGGCCTGAAAGCAGTAGCGACACGACGGGGTCAGACATATCCTAACAATTCAACTTTAATGTGGTGGTAAATAAAGAAATCGATCGCCTTCTGGTAATTCTCAGCCCGGCCCGAGAGCGCGGCAAGGATCACGCCGAAATGCTTGTCGCCGATATGGTCCATCTGCGCGCTGATGATCTTGGTATCGATCTCAAACAACCTTGCGGCTTGCGAAAGCAATGGCTGGTCGGCCGTTTCCCCGTTCAGCCGCAAACGAAGAAGCGGCGACATCCCACCTTCATTAACGGCAGTCACCCGGTGCCGGTAATGCTCGGGAATCTCAACGTGCAAGGAGGCATTGATAAACGAGCGCGCGAGCTCGGTTTTGGGGTTCGAAAAAATGGCATTCACCGATCCTTTTTCCACGAGCTTGCCCTGGCTGATCACCGCTACGTCGTGGCAAATCGATTTGACGACATTCATTTCGTGGGTAATAAGCAGGATCGTAATTTTCAAACGGCGGTTGATGTCTTTCAACAGGGCAAGAATAGAGGCCGTCGTGCCGGGATCGAGAGCGCTGGTGGCTTCGTCGCACAGGAGCACCTTCGGGTTGTTGGCAAGGGTTCGGGCAATGGCCACGCGCTGCTTTTGTCCGCCCGAAAGCGTCGAGGGATAATCCGTAGCCTTATCTTCGAGGCCCACGAGCCGCAGCAGCTCGGATACCCGTTCCCGGATCTCGTGTTTCGGCTTGCGGCCGAGTTCGAGCGGGAATGCGACATTCTCGAAGACGGTGCGCGAAGCAAGCAGGTTGAAATGCTGAAATATCATCCCGATCTGTCGCCGCTCGCCGGCCAGTTCGTGATCGGAGAGGGTGGTTAGGCTTTTGCCGTCGATCAGTACCTCGCCGCTGGTGGGTTTTTCGAGCAGGTTCACGCAGCGGATTAGCGTGCTTTTCCCTGCGCCCGACTGTCCGATCACCCCGAAAATCTTGCCTTTCTCTACTTTCAGCGATACGCCGGCCAGGGCGGTCACTTCCCGGTCTTTCTGTTTAAAAATCTTGGTTACACTTCTTAGCTCGATCATGCGACCATCCCTTATCCCGATAGTTTGTTTTGAAATCCAATATTAGAAAATAATCTATAAAGTCTATCGGGTAAAAGAGAAATTTTAAAAATCCTTTGGTTACTAAAAAGCATTTGACTTATTTTGGCGACTGGGTAGCATTACGCTGTATTGCGTATAGTTATTACCGGTAGCGCTTTGAAATAAATTAGCACGCGACTTTTGGAGCGGTTGCTTGCGTGATAAACCAAATAGACCTTTATTTGTCTATTAGTCTTGTAGAGTATTCTTCTTATTAACCACCAATAAGAGTTTTCGATCAGCCGTACGCCTGTTGCAGGCCAGTAGCCTCGTTGCGGGCAATGCGGGAAAATTGTGTTTAATCGTAAACAAACGGTGTTTATAAAACTTTCCGGAAGTGCGTGACTTAGGGGATTTATCGGACCAGCAACTCCTGGCGGCGTTTCAGCAGGGCTCGGTGGCGGCGTTTGAAGCGATTCACCGGCGCTATTTCGGGCGGCTGTATGCGCATGCATTTAAAATGCTGGGCAATGCGGACGACGCGCAAGATATTGTTCAAGAGGTATTTATAGCGCTCTGGACCAAAAGTGACGCCATTCAGGTGCATACCGGCCTGGCTGGCTATCTCTACACCGCCGTCCGCAACCGCGTGCTCAACCTGATCGAGCGTGACAAAACCTACCGGGCCCATCTTGACGCGCTGGCCGCGTTTCTTGACGAGAATCCGTCGCCGCCTGCCCATGCGGCCGACGAGGAGTTGCTGTACGCCCTCTTCGAAGCCGAAATTGAGCAGTTGCCACGTAAAATGAAGGAGATTTTTGAATTGCGTCGGCAAGGCGAATTTTCGTACGCCGAGATCGCGGACCAGCTTTCGCTTTCGGACCATACTGTTAAAAAGCAAATCAGTAATGCTATTAAGATATTGAAAGACAGGCTCATGCAGTGGAAGTCGCAACTAGTCGTGTTATTTTTTTGAAAAATTTCTACTACTAAATGCAAAATCGCCTGTCATAGTACCGAATTGCAATTCATAACAATATCACAATGGACCAGCAGCAGGTAAGGGATTTGTTGGCGAAGTACCGCTTCGGCCGATGTACCGAGGCCGAAAAGGCGCTCATCGCACAATGGTATGCGGATACGGCCAGGCAGCAGCCCGGCTTACCGGCAGACCTCGACCTGGAAACGGCGCGGGAAAAGTCATGGACGAACATCCTGGCGGCTGTCCGGCAACCACACACATTGGAAACCCAGCCGGCAGTGCCGCCGGAAGTTGCATCCGGGAGCCGGATGGAAGCCCGCATACGACCTGCGCGCGCATTCTACGCGGCAGCGGCAGTGGCGGCAGTGTTTTGCGCAGGGCATTTCTGGCTGAGCGGAAATTTTGCTCCGAGCGGTAGAAATGCAACGCAGAGGATGCTCATGGCCAGTACATTACCCGGGGAAGTGAAAACTTACCGGTTGCCCGATAGCTCGCTGGTAACGCTGAACGGCGGCACTTCGATCAGTTATCCTGCCGCATTTGATGACAACGCGCGGGAGATCACGCTGACCGACGGCGAGGCTTATTTCGATGTGAAACATGATATGGCGCATCCCTTTATCGTCGATGCCGGCCGGACGCGGACGCAGGTGCTTGGGACCGTATTCGCCGTGCGCGCCTACCGCAGTCTCAATGATGTGCGGGTGACCGTAGCAAGCGGAAAAGTAGGCGTACGTAATGGAGAGGGCTATCCCGAAGCGCAGACGGCCTTCCTGCTTCCCGACGAACAACTGGTGGTCGACAACCGGAGCGGACGGGCGCAGAAAGAGCATGTGAATGCGCGGTCGCTGGCCGGATGGATTCACGGCGCGCTGGATTTCAACAATGAAGACCTGAAAACGATCGCATTATTGCTGGAAAAAAAATTCAATGTGGCAGTGCGGGTAGATGACAACACGCTTGCTGCACAGCGGCTTACGGCACGTTTCCGGGCGGAGGAAACTTTGGACGACATTCTCGGGACGCTGGCCATGGCGGGCAATTTCCATTACCGCCGCGCAACAGACCAGGTCTTAATCTCAATGAACGAGCATTAAAAAACGAACAGATTATGACGGAACTTATCCGATTGAACGGACGCTTCGAACGGCGCCATTTGAACCGGTTCTGGATGATCATCGTCCTCGTTGCTTCGCTTTTCCGGCCGGTTTTGGCCGACAGCGAGAAGACGATCCGGGACGTGAAAATCTCCATCAGGGCTGAAAAACAGTCTTTGAAAGCTATTTTAAAACAAATCGAAGGAAAAAGCGGGTTTGTTTTTATTTATCAAGATAGACTAGTAAATCCATATACTAACCTAACTTTTGAAGCCCGCAATGAACCCGTGGAGCAGGTGCTGAATAAGCTCCTTCGCCAGCGCAACCTGGACTACGAGCAGCAGAAAGAAAAAGTGATCATCCGCGAAGCTGCCAAACAGACAGGCGGGGCGTCGGATTCGGGCGAGGCGGACGTTCAGGCCATTAACGGCGTCGTGAAAGATGAAAAAGGCGAGGGACTCCCTGGCGTGACTATCCGCGTCAAGGGGAGCAACAAAGGTACACTCACCGAGGCCAACGGCGCATTCACCATTTCCGCAGGGGGGAGTGACGTGCTGATTTTCAGCTATATCGGTTATGTGACCTTGGAGCGGCCCCTTGGCGGTTCCACCAGTATCGACATCGCGCTGAAACCCGACGAAAGCCAGTTGAGCGAAGTGGTCGTAACGGGTTATACCCAAACCAAACGCAGCGCCCAAACCGGCGCCGTAACCACGGTCGATTCCAAGGATTTTTCACAGGTTTCTTACAACAGTGTGATCGAAAAATTGCAGGGTACCGTGCCCGGTTTGCAGATTTCGAGCAATTCGGGCGTGCCGGGGACTTCGGTACTGGTGCGGTTGCGCGGCGCTACTTCCATTAAGGCCGGTAACGATCCGCTGTATGTAGTGGACGGTGTTTTTATCAATAATGAAAACTTGCAGGGCCTTTCGCGCGGCATGGGCGGGCAGACGCCCAACCCGCTTTCGGATCTGAACCCGGACGATATCGAGTCGGTGTCGGTACTGAAAGACGCGAATGCAACCGCATTGTATGGAGCGCGCGGGGCCAATGGGGTGATCCTGATTACGACCAAACGCGGCGCGAGAAATTCGCGCACGAAGGTGAGTGTCAATGTCGAGCAGGGTTTTGCCAAGGCCACCAACCTCTGGCAGCTGGTAACCGGCCCCGAGCATGCCGAGCTGGTGAACCTGGTGCATCTCAACGACGGCAAAAGCTACGCCACACGCCCGTTCCGGCCAGTGTCGGAGGCAGTCGCGGGCTTTCCGGCATTCGGCAGCCCCGAAGAGCAGGGTACTTACGACCGCGTGAGCGACATTTTCCGCACGGCATCTTTGAGTAAATACACGCTGTCCGTTTCGGGCGGAGATTCGCGCACCAATTTTTACCTCGGTGGCGAGTACCAGAACCAGCAGTCGACGCTGAAAACCCAGGATTTCAAGCGATACTCCTTCCGCTTCAATATCGACCATTCGATTTTGCCTAACCTTAAAATAGGGACGAGCAATACGCTGTCCAGCGTGCCGCGCAGGCTCGTTCGGGTGGGGGACGGCCCGGCGGGGCTGTTCCAGGCGGCGTTACACACGCCTACTTTTTACCCGTTCTACAATGAGGACGGCAGCTACGCCAAACCGACGGTTTTCGACAGCCACCTGGCCATTCTGGAAAATTCCGACACGCATTCGGTGAGTTTGCGGAGCATTAATAATGTGTACGCGATCTGGAATATCCTTCCTAATCTTTCTTTCAAATCGTCGTGGAGCAACGATTATAATAACTACCACGAAAAGGCCTATTACAACACCAACCTCGTGTACGGGCAGCCCGCAGGCGAGGCTAATGATGTGACGACGATCAAGCAATCGCTCATTGCCGAGCAGCTTCTAAGCTACAATTTATCCTCCGCCAAAGGTGAATTTTCCGTTTTCGTAGGGAACACCATTCAAAAAACGACAACCGAACGCGCTACGCTCACCGGTACCGGCTTTCCGAGCAACCAGTTCAAGCGCATTGCCTCAGCGGCGGTGCAAACGGCTTCATCCACAGGTTCTTCCTATGGTTTGCTGTCGTATTTCGCGGGTTTTAATTACAGTTATGACAACCGGTACAGCATTGACGGCAACATCCGCGCCGATGCGTCTTCGCGGTTCGGCGCCGACCACCGCTGGGGCTATTTTCCCTCGGTAGGTTTGGGCTGGAATATCTCCAGAGAGGCGTTTTTCCCTGAAAACAATACCCTTACCGACCTCCGCTTCAAGGCCAGCCTCGGCTTGACGGGCAATCAGGATATCGACGATTTCGCCTCACGCGGTCTTTGGGCGGGTGGTACCAATTACGGCGACCAGCCCGGCATTGCGCCCAGCCAGCTCGCTAACCCGGATTTGAAATGGGAGACGACGCGCCAGTACAACTTCGGCCTTTCGGGGGCATTACTGAAACAACGCCTGAATTTCGAATTCAATTATTATGACAAATTCACCTATGACCTGCTGCTCGACCAGCCCGTAGCACCTAATACCGGTTTCTCGTCCGTCGTGCGCAATGTGGGCGAGATCAGCAACCGGGGCGTGGAGCTTCTACTGAACTCTGTAAATGTGCGCACCAAAGATTTGGAATGGAAAACCGTGCTCACCGTTTCGCGGAATGTGAACCGCGTGCAGAAACTGCTGACGCCGATTACCGCGAGCTACGATATGTTCCGCGTAGTGGAGGGCCAGCCGTTGTATTCGGTGTATGCCTATAAAGAGGTCGGACTGAATACCGAGAATGGCAATGCGATTTACGAGGACGTGAACAAGGACGGCAGGATCACTGTCGACGACCAGCGCATTGTGGGAAATGTGTGGCCGAAATTCGAGGGGGCGTTCCGTAACACATTGTCTTTCAAAGGTCTTGACTTAAACCTGAATTTTTATTACAAATACGGCAGCTCGGTCTACAACTACACCGCCTATTTCCTCGAAACGGCTGGTACCCGCGGCGTAACCCGCTCTATTCAAAAAAGTTCGCTCAACTACTGGCAGAAACCGGGCGACACCGGCGTGCTGCCGAGGCCGACCAACCTGACCAATCCCGATGGCAGCCTGAACTACTTCCGCGCCGGCAACAGCCGCTACCTGGAAGACGCTTCCTACCTGCGCCTGCGCGACGTGACGATCAGCTACAACCTGCCCAAGGGCGTGGCTAGGGCCATCCGCGCGTCGGGCGTGAGGCTGTATGTGACGGCTACCAACCTATGGACGCTGACCAACTATTCCGGGCCCGATCCGGAGGTGAATGTGGCTGCCGACAGCCGGAACGGACTCGTGCAGGGGCTGGATTTTGGTACGCCGCCGCAGCCGAAATCGGTGGTACTGGGTGTGAATCTGAGTTTTTAATGGTATTGATGATGAAAAAACTGAACATAGCATTGATCCTGGCCGCATTATGGCTCTCGTCCTGCTCCGACCTGCTGAATACCGAGCCGGAACAGAACATTTCCGACGAAGCGGTGATTGTGGATGAAAAATCGGCCAATACAGCTCTTGTGGGCGTGTATGATGCATTGCAAGGCTATGCGACCTCCAACATAATCGGTGTGGACCTGGCGTCCGACAACGTCGTGAATTACAACAACCAGAACAACCTGGTACCCGACCTGACGCCCAACAATGCTGGCGGCGGTTTTTCGGCCATTTATAAAATGATTAACCAGGCCAATTTTATTATCCACCTCGTTCCCGGTGTGCAGGACGGCTTTTTTACGCAAGAAGAAAGAAACCAGGTGCTGGGCGAAGCGTATTTCCTGCGCGCGTTGGGTTACCTGGATCTGGTGAAAACCTACGGCGGCGTGCAGCTCGTGCTCACACCCGCCACCGGCCCGGATACGCATAAGGGCACCAAGCGGAGCACCGCGGCGGAAACTTACGCGCAAATCGGTGCCGACCTGGACCAGGCCGAGCAGTTGTTGAAAGAAACCGTGAACCGCACCCGCGCCACGCGCTTTTCGGTGTATGCATTGAAAGCGAGGTACTTTACTTACTTGCAAAACTGGGAGCAGGCTGAGATTAATGCATCGAAGGTGATTACAAATACGGGTTTCAAACTGGTCAAGCCTTATTCCGCATTCTTCACCGGAAAAACTACTGAGGAATCAATTTTTGAACTGGTTTACAGCACTTCCGACCGCAATTCATTCTATACCAACTGGCTTTCACCTGCCGACGGCGGCCGGCACGACTATATTCCGGCACGGGAATTCGTAAGCCAGCTGCTCGATCCGTCCAAAGGAGGCGCGCGCAAAAGTTTGCTGAAACAAACCGCCGAAGGCTCATGGGACCTCATTCAATATGGTAAGCCGGACGGTTCTAGTTCCGTATTCATCCTGCGCATTGCCGAGCAGTACCTGATCCGCGCCGAAGCACGGGCCAACAAAGCCACGCCCGACTTCACAGGTGCATTGGCCGATCTGAATACGATCCGCACCCGCTCGGACGTGCCCGCGGCCACACTCACAGTATCGTCAGGCAAGGACGCATTCAACCTGGCGATCCTCGAAGAGCGCCGCCTCGAACTGCCGTTCGAAGGCCACCGCTTCGTGGATGTGGTGCGCACCGGCCGCTCGGCGACGATTTTCGGGGCTATTAATGCCAACCGTAAGAACCAGCAATTCAACATCCTGCCTATTCCGCTCACGGCCATTCAGACCGACGCGGATCTGGTACAAAATCCAGGCTATTAACATTCATTCCTACAAAATATGAGAATCAAACTGATCCTGAACACTGTTTTCGCAGGCATTGCGCTGGCCACGGCGACATTCACAGCCGTGAATGCGCAGACACCCGTAACCGTCAAAAAGAATGCGACCACCCGTCATGGTCCTGAGAAAGGCTCGCTGATCATCATTGGCGGGGGCGGGGCTACGCCCGAAATCTGGAAGCGCTTCGTGCAGCTGGCGGGCGGGAAGGAAAAGGCCAAAATCGTGGTCGTTACCGCCGCAGGCGGCGATTCGGCGGCTTATGATACTAAATCGGTGGACCTGGTAAAACGCGAAACCGGCATTGCCAACGTGACATTGCTGCACACCAACGACCTGAAAGAAGCCAATAGCGAAAAATTTGTTGCGCCCATTCGCGCTGCGACGGGTGTGTACATCGTAGGCGGTCGCCAGTGGCGCATTGCCGACTCTTACCTGAATACATTGACCCACCAGGCATTCCAGGAACTGCTCGATCGCGGCGGCGTGATTTCCGGCACTTCGGCCGGGGCCAGCATTCAGGGTTCTTTCCTTTGGCGGGGCGATACCAAAGGGGCGCATATCCTGGTCGGCGATCATACGCAGGGGCTCGGCTTCCTGAAAAACTCGGTGATCGACCAGCATTTGTTCCGCCGCAACCGCCAGTTCGACCTCGTGGAATTCGTGAAAAATGCGCCGGAACTGATCGGGATCGGGCTGGATGAGGCTACGTCTATTGTGGTGCAAAAGGACACGTTGGAAGTCGTAGGGCGCTCTTATGCGTCCATTTATGACTACAATACCATTATCGGCAGCGGCGCGAAGCATGTGCAGGGCAGCCGCGAGGTTTCGACGGCGAGCAATGGCCCTTTCTTCTTTTTGCACGAAGGGCAGAAGTACGATTTGAAAGAGCGGAAGGTGATCGAGGCACCGAGGAAGGAGCCGGAAGCTCTGTCGGGTAACAGGGGGAGGTAGCAAAAAGGAGGAAAGGGAATATAAAAATTATTAAACCTGACTTGATGAAAAATTATTTAATCAAAAGTCCCCGGTCTGGAAGACCGGGGCAATGGTTTACGTTGCTGGTAATGCTGGGCTGGCTTGCTGGTTCGGCGGCTTTTGCCGGGCCGGGGGAATTGACCGGAAGAGTGACGGACAAGGACGGCTCGGCTTTGCCGGGTGTTAATATTCAAATCAAAGGCACTACACAGGGGACTGTAACGGATACGGAGGGGAATTTCCATATCAATGTGGCGGAAGGGCAGGAGCTGGTGGTGTCGTTTATCGGGTATGTGAGCCAGCAGGTGCGGCCGGGTAACAAAAGCAGTCTTACGGTGAAACTCGATACCGATCAGCGGCAGTTGAACGAGGTGATTGTGGTCGGATACGGCACGCAGGAGCGTAAGAATGTGATCGGCTCCATTGCCAAGGTGGACCCTACCGATGTGAAAAGTATTCCGGTAGGCAGTTTCGATGCCCAGCTGCAAGGAAAAGTCCCCGGCGTGCAGATTACCTCCAACACCGGCGTGCCGGGCGAGGCGGTGACCGTGCGCGTTCGGGGCGCGACATCCATCAATGGCGACAACGACCCGCTGTACGTGATCGACGGTGTGTTTATGAACAGCAACAGTATGCAAACCACCAACACCGGTGGCAAGGCTACTTCACCGATCGCCGATATCAACCCCAACGATATCGAAAGTCTCGAAGTCCTCAAAGACGCCGAGGCGACCGCGTTGTACGGCTCGCGCGGCGCAAACGGGGTCATTATCATCACAACTAAAAGAGGTAAGTTCAACCAGAAAGCCAAAGTGAGCCTGAATGCCTCCTACGGCTGGGCCAAGGCGGCCAAGCTTTGGGACCTGACCACCGGCCCCGAGCACGCGCAATTGGTGAACGAATGGTGGATCAATACCGGCAAAGATACGCCGTCGCTGAACCGTACAGAAGCTAACCGACCGTTCCGCCCTGTTTCGGAGGGCGGCCGCGGATTGCCTGAGGAGCAAAAAACGTATGACCGGCTCGGCGAGATTTTCCAGACCGCGCCATTGCAGAATTACGACTTGTCGGTTTCCGGCGGGACGGCTTCTACCAAATACTATATCGGCGGCGGCTTTACCAAACAGGAATCGATCTTGAAACCGATCACATTCAACCGGGCAAGTTTCAAGGTCAATCTCGACCAGAAGATTTCCGACAAAATCCAGATAGGAGTGAGCAACAGCTTCGCGCGCACGTTCCGCAACCAGGCGCGCGCCGGCGACGGGCCCGCGGGAGGGCTTTTGCAGGCCGCATTGCACACGCCCACCTACCTTTCGCCCACAAATGAAAACGGGGAGCTGGTAGGTCGCGCGGGTTTCGACAATGTGACTTTGCTATTGCAAAACTACGACGTCAAGTCCGTCAGCCTGCGCTACATTGGTAACCTCTACGCCGAGGCCGAGATTTTGCCTAACCTCAAATTCCGCACGAGCTGGGGATTGGATTTTAATAATTATGATGAAAACGAATACTGGAACACGTTCCTGATCACGGGTAGCCCGAATGGCTTTGCTTCCGCGAACAATGGCCAGGCTACGACCTGGCTCAACGAGCAAACGCTTTCCTTCCGACAGAAGCTCGGCGCGAAACATACCTTCGGCATTCTGGTAGGTAACACCATTCAGAGCGATTTGAACACCGGTACCACCGCCACGGGGCGCGGTTTTGCCAATAATTCCTTTAAACTGATTTCTTCGGCGGCTACTACGACGGGTTCGAGCAGCTGGTCGAAGAAAAACCTGGCTTCGTTCTTCTCCCGCGTGGATTACAATTACGGCGGTAAATACCTGCTCGATTTCAGCATTCGGGCCGACGGCTCGTCGAGCTTCGGGGCCGACCGCAAATGGGGCTATTTCCCGTCGGTGGGCGGCGGCTGGCGCGTAAAGCAGGAGGATTTTCTTAAAAATGTGGCAGCTATCAGCGATCTGAAAATCCGTGCGAGCTATGGCGTGACGGGTAATCAGAATGGCCTCGGCAGCTTTGCGGCATTAGGTTTATGGAGCAGCGGATCGTCGTACCAGGGCAATCCGGGCATTGCGCCGCAGCAATTGGCCAACCCCGACCTGCAATGGGAACGTACCAACCAGCTGAATGCAGGTGCCGATATCGCATTCTTCGGTGACCGCCTCGGCGTCGAGTTCAACGTTTACCGCAAATACACCAGCAATGGCCTGCTCTCGCTCACATTGCCCGCTACCACGGGTTTTGCCAACTACCGCAGCAACACGGCCGAAATCAGCAACAAAGGTTTCGAGCTGGCCGTGCGCTCGGTGAATTTCCAGAACAATGCGTTTTCATGGATCACGACATTCAACGTGGCGCGGAATGTGAACAAAATCGAGAAGCTGGAAAACCCGCTCGAATACGGCAGCCGGAGCCTGATTTTGCTCCAACAAGGGCATCCGCTCTACTCTTTCTGGGTTTACAAACAGCTTTACGTAGATTCGCAGACGGGTAACACGGTGTACGAAGATGTGAATAAAGACGGCAAGATCACCGTGGCCGACCGGCAGATCGACGGCAGTATCTGGCCCAAGTTCTTCGGCGGGCTGACCAACTCGGTGACTTACAAAGGCTTTGATATCAATGCATTCCTGGCATTCAGCTACGGCAACAAGGTCTATAACCACAACAAGTTCTTCGGTGAAGGCGGGGGAGCGCGCGACGCGGCACGCGTAATTTTCGCGAGCAATAACGACCGCTGGCAGAAACCGGGCGATGTGACCGACGTGCCCCGGCCCGACGGCGTGAATGTAAACAATTACCGCGACGGCGGCAGCCGCTGGCTGGAAGACGGCTCGTTCGTACGCTTGCGCAACCTCACCGTCGGCTATACCATTCCGGTGCGGCACATCAGCTCGCTCCGCATTTATGCAACGGGCAGCAACCTGTTCACCGTCACCAAATACACCGGCCTCGACCCCGAGTCGAGCGCATCGAGCGCGCAGAACGAGCAGGGGATCGACCTCGGTACACCGCCGCAGCCGCGCAGTTTTCAGCTGGGCGTTAACCTGACATTTTAATGATTGAACCTATGAAAGCATTCAAATATATCCTGCCGCTTTCTCTGCTCATCGGGCTGGATTCCTGCAATAATTTCCTCGATGTGCAGCCCCGCTCGTCCATTTCCGACGACCAGACGATCATCGACAAAGCCTCTGCGGAAACCGCCGTGAATGGCGTGTACGATTCGTTCCGCGGCTATTACAGCATTAATTTCCAGTCGATCGGCTACTTGTCGGGCGATAATATTCAATGGACGGGCTCGCAGTCGCAGATCCAGGAGTTTATCAACCACCGCGTTAATGCCGAAAATTCGACCGTTTCCGCAGTTTGGAGCGGCATTTACGGCACGCTCAACCGCATTAACCACGTCATCGAAAAAGTGCCGAATGTGCAGGACCCGTTGCTGACCCCGGCTTTGAGAAACAAGCTGATCGGCGAGGCCTATTTCCTGCGTGCACTGGCCTATTTCGATCTGGCGCGCATTTGGGGCGGTGTACCGATCGTCACCAAACCGACTGCCACGCCATCCGACAACCGGGGCATCGAGCGCGCCACGCAGGAGCAGGTGTACGCGCAGGTACTGGCGGATTTGAATGCCGCCGAGCCACTGCTCCCTGCTACTACCGATAGGTTCCGCGCCACGCAGAAGACTGTCTGGGCATTGAAGGCACGGTATTATTTGTATCAGAAGGATTATGCGAAAGCCGAAGAATATGCATCCAAAGTGATTGCCGATGCGGCTAACTACAAGCTGGTGACGCCTTACAATGCATTCTTCGCCAACGACGCCAGAGGCACTACCGAGTCGGTTTTCGAGATATTTTACAGTGTTAACGAAACGAACGGCCATCGGGGCCAGTGGCAGCCGCAAGAGAAAGGTGGCACCCGCCAATGGGCACCGAACGACGCATTCGTGGCATTGGTGAACGACCCGGAGATCGGCGGTAACCGCAATACCCTTGTCGCCAAAGACAACCAGGGCCGCTGGTACGGCAATATGTACTACCGCAGCCCGGCCACCGACCCGACTTTCGTGATCCGCATTGCCGAGCTCTACCTCATACGTGCCGAGGCGCGTGCGCAAACGGGCGCGCTCACAGGCGCGCTCGCGGACCTGAACGCGATCCGCGAACGCGCAGGTATCGCCAAAAGTACCGCTGCCACATCAGACCAGTTGCTGCTTGCTATCGAAAACGAACGCCGGATCGAATTTGCATTGGAGCCGCACCGCTGGTTCGATCTGGTGCGCACCGGGCGAGCCGATAAGGTGCTTAATGTGACCGATCCGAACCGTTTGCTATTGCCCATTCCAGCAGAGCAACTACTGATCGACAAGGCTTTGAAACAAAATCCCGGCTACTAATCCCTGAACCTTATGCCACAGAACCCCATTCACCAGCATCCCGCCGCGGCGGCATTGCAAGGTGCGCCGTTAAGCGCCACTGCGGATCGGACGACCACGCCAGAGCTGGAAAGGCCCGGAGCGTGGAGCCCGATCGAAAAGGTGCTTTTCCGCATTGCATTCATTTATTTCGTGATTCAAAGCATTCCGCTCGACTGGAAATACTTCCGGCGGGTGTTCCAGATTAACTGGTTGAATCTGACCTACGGCGATATTTTCGACCTGGCGCGCTACCAGCCGCGCTTTTTCGGCGGGCAGGACACATTCCTTAACTGGCTCGTGGTGCTGGTGATCGCCATCATCGGAGCGGTGATATGGGGCAACCGCGACAAGGATCGCCGCGATTATAACCAGCTTTACTACTGGCTCCGCGTGATTGTCCGCTACCGGCTGGCGGCCGGGCTGATTGCTTATGGTTTTATCAAATTTTACCCATTGCAGGCGCCGGAACCGTCGCTCAGTAACCTGAATACCGCTTATGGTGATCTCAGCGCCTGGAAACTGTTCGCTTTGAGCCTGGGTGTGGTACCGAATTACGAGTCGTTTTTGGGATTGGTAGAGCTCGCAGGCGGGCTGTTATTGCTCCACAGGAAAACCACAACCATTGCAACGCTGATTATCATTCCGTTTACCGGCAATGTGTTTTTCTCCAACCTGGCTTACGAGGGCGGCGAGTATGTGTACAGTTTTTACCTGATCGTGCTGGCATTGTTCCTTTTCGCATTCGACGCCAACCGGCTTTTCCGGCTTTTTGCATTGGAAAAACCCACCATACCCAACCTTTTTAAGCCCGATTTCAGCGACTCGCGGCTGAAATTTGGCCGGGTCGCACTGAAAGCGGTTTTTGTGCTGTTTTTCGTGGTGGTTTACGGTTCCAAAACTTACGCGGGTTATCATTCGAATCCTTACCAGTATCCGACAAAAGCAGGTTTACCTGATGCTGCGGGGATCTATAATGTGGAACAATTTGTGATCAATGGCGATACGCTGGCCTACTCGCCACTTGATTCGGTGCGCTGGAAAGATGTGGTGTTCGAAAAATGGGCCACGCTCAGTATCCGCGCCGCGCGCCCGCAGGTGATCGACTCTACCAATGTCGAACAGATCCATTTCGACGATGCCAAGCGCAACTTCGAATTTGCAGGCTCGGGCGGGCGTAACTACTATGGTTACGAGTTGGATGAAAATGCAAAGACTTTGAAACTGACCAACAAAGTGAATGCTTCCGACCAGTTTGCACTGCATTACAGCCGTCCGGACAGCGTTACGATCCGGCTTTCGGGTGTCAGCAATGGCCGCGATTCTTTACAGGTGGTTTTGAAAAAAATCAATAAAAAATACCTGTTCCAGGAAGTGAAAAAGGTAGGACGCAGGGGTGAATTCAAATTGTAATCTAAAAACTTTCAAGATATGTCAACGATCAGAACAAACGCAGATGATCTGACGCTCACGGGTGCAGCACCGGTCGAAGAATCCGTAAACGGCGAAGGTACTCGGCGAAGCTGGCCCGAATGGCAGAAAATCCTTTTCCGTATCGCATTCGTGTTTTTCCTGGCGATGTCCATTCCCAACAGCGCCGGCTGGTACACCGACCTGGTCACATTCGATTGGACGCGCCTGCATTATCGCGACGTGTACGACATCGCGCGCTTTGGTTCGGGCCTCGATCTGTTCGGTAAATCCATTTTTGGCAGTCAGCTCGAAGGTTATGCGACCTGGATCATCACTGCATTGGCTGCCATCGCAGTCGGGTTGATATGGACGGTCATTGTAAAAGCCATCAAGCGCGAGCCAAGGGAGTATAACCTGCTTTATTACTGGCTCCGCGTGGTGGTGCGCTACCGGGCTGGTATTGGCATCATTGGTTTCGGGTACACCAAACTGATGCCTACCCAAATGCCTTACCCTTCGTACGGGCTGCTGAATACCAATTTCGGGGACTTTACATTGCAGAAGATTTATTGGCTCTCAGTCGGGATTGTACCCTGGTACCAGGTATTTGCGGGCGTGGTAGAGCTGACGGCCGGGATATTGCTCTTTTTTCGCGGCACCACCACGCTGGGCGCTATCCTGCTGCTGGGTGCGTTGGGGGATATTGTGTATGTTAATTTCGCCTACGACGGCGGTGTGCACGTGTACAGCTCTTACTTTGTGCTGCTGGCGGCGTTTTTGCTCATTAAGGATATTCCAAAATTCTGGAACCTGCTGATTCTGGAACGCTTTACCGTTCCTAACAGCTACTATCCTGCATTCAGCGAAAAGTGGCAACAATATGTGCGCTATGGCCTGAAAGCATTCGTTTTTGGCCTGTTTGTGTTCTATTTGTTTTGGTTGCAATATGTCAATTTCAAATATGACCCTTACAAACAGCCTTCCACAGCGGGCATTAAAGTGCTCCGGGGCAACTACAATGTAACGGAATTCAAAATCAACAACCGGGAAATTTCCTACTCGCCGACTGATACGGTAAGATGGCAATGGGCGACGTTCGAAAACTGGACTACACTGACTTTTAAAGTAAACAAACCCACCCCGCTCGACCTGTCTAACGGCGGCGGGGCGCCCATGCGCGACCTTGGGCGTACCTTCGAGCTCACCGGCACGGGCGGCGGCCAGCGCGTGTTCCATTACCTGGCCGATACGGTCGAACACACTTTGTATTTGCAGGATAAATATGTGAAAGGAGGACCGCGCGACGGTGTTGGTCAGTTGCAACAGCGCGAGGCACGCCAGGGACAGGCCGGGGCAGGTGGGGAAGGTGGACAACCACAACGGCGCGGCGAAGGAACTGGCGGGCGTGATGGAAATGGCGGCAACTGGATCAGCAAAGCGGCATTGGCCAGGATAGGCGACGAGAACAAGATGATCGACCCGCTCGGCCAGTCGGCCCGCCGCGACCGCGAGTTCGCTGCCAAACCGCGTCGCGGAAAACGCAACCGCATGATCCTCAAATACTCAACCACAGACGGATCTCGGGTTATCCTCAGAGGAGTTAACGAGAAAAAAGATTCAATATATGTAGTCCTGGACCGTGTCGAAAGACCGTACGTTTTGGCTAAAAGCACGCTCAATGCAGGGAAATACAACTAAGATTATGGGCAGCATGGTGGTGTTTGCCATGCTGTCGGCTATGAATCCAAAAGTCAGCCAGCAACGCACCGCGTGGCGACGCCCGGCGTGGCAACGCCCGGACCCGTTGCTGGCTGATACCCTTTCACAGCCTGGCCATTTTAGTTTCGGCCGGCCGGTCACCGAAGAGGAGATCGCCGCGCTGGATATCGATGTCCGGCCCGACGGCAGAGGCCTGCCGAAAGGCGAAGGCAATGCTACGGAAGGTAAGGTCATTTATGCATTAAAATGCGCAGGCTGCCATGGCGCCACTGGCACCGAAGGCCCGAACGACCGGCTCGTGGTTGGCGATACCACCCAGGGACAGGCAAGGCGGATCAAGGCCATTGGAAACTATTGGCCCTATGCGACGACCGTTTTCGATTACATCCGACGCGCCATGCCTTTCAACCAGCCCGGCTCGCTGACCGAAAGGGAAGTGTACAGCCTCACCGCCTACCTGCTCCACGCGAATGGTCTGTGGAACGAGAAGGACGCTTTGAATGCTAAAAACCTTCCCAAAATCAAAATGCCTGCCCGCGACAAGTTCGTCCCGGACGATCGCAAGGATGGCCCCGAAATCAGATAGTCATGCAACAATCTCACGATAAAAGGACTTTAATCACTTCCGGCAAAATGAGCCGCCGCAGCCTGCTCGCTGGTGCCGCAGCGGCTTCTGTTGTTTTGGTACAAACCGCCAGCGGCAAAGCATTCCAGGCTGCATTGACTGCTTCGGAACTGGCCGACGATCCCACCAAAGTTCCGGGCATACCGCCGGGTGTACTCGGCACCCGGTCGCCTTTTGAAAAACCTGTCAAAACCCCTTCCGACACTTCCTCGCGCACGCCTTTGCAGGACCTGCACGGCATCATCACGCCCTCGGACCTGCATTACGAGCGCCACCACGGCGGCGTACCGGCCATAGACCCCACCAAACACGAGTTGGTCATTCATGGCATGGTCGATAAGCCTATGGTTTTTACATTGGCCGATTTGAAACGCTTCCCATCGGTTTCCCGCATTGCATTTCTGGAATGCTCGGGCAACTACCGGGGCGCGAACGACGGCAAAATCCGCCCGCAGGAAATCTGCGGCCTCACCAGCCAGAGCGAATGGACAGGCGTGGCGTTATCGACGCTTTTCCGTGAGGTAGGTGTTAGTCCGAAAGCGACCTGGTTTTTGGCCGAGGGCGGCGACGCCGCCGTAATGACCCGAAGCGTGCCCGTTCACAAAGGCTGGGACGACGCGATTATCGCTTATGCGCAAAACGGCGAGGCTATCCGTCCCGAGCAGGGCTATCCCGTGCGCCTTTTCCTGCCCGGATGGGAGGGTAATGCCAACGTAAAATGGCTCCGCCGGATCGAGCTCGGCGACGCGCCGTTCATGACCCGCGAAGAGACTTCCAAATACACCGAGGCGGTAGGAGGCGGCAAGATTCGCCAGTTCAGCTTTACTATGGACGCCCGTTCGATCATTACCTATCCTTCCTATCCAGTCAAAGTCGAAAAAGGCTGGATCGAAATCCGGGGAATTGCGTGGAGCGGCCGGGGAAAAGTAACCCGCGTGGAAGTGAGTACTGACGTCGGTAAAACCTGGCAAAACGCTACCTTGCAGGAGCCCGTGCTCGACAAGGCCATTGTCGCATTCCGTTACCTGTGGAATTGGGACGGCAGTTCTACCGAGATCATGAGCCGCGCGGTGGATGAAACCGGGTATGCGCAGCCGTTTTTAAAACAATTACTCGCAGCACGCGGCGGGAATATGGGTTACCATTTCAACCCGGTTACGGCGTGGTACTTGCAGGGGGACGGGCAGGTATTGTTTAAAGCTACGTAGCTTTGTTATTTTCTTTTCCATTTTAGCAAACGCGGCGCGTAAGAGATCATCAGGTAGCTCCAAATGGGAGTTTTACCGGCATCGGGTACTTTTTGAAGCAGTTCCATTCGCTCGTTGGCGATAGTAAATGAAAAACCGTAGATGATTTCCAGGTTTCTGACTGACTTGTAGTTGAGTGAAAGGTCACTTTCAAAGCCCAGATAGGTGCCTTCGAGCCGGTCGTTTTCCTTCGCGGGCGAGAATTGGGAATAAAACAGATGTGCATCCGCCCGTAATGAGAGCTTTTTACTCATTTGCCTGATCACGAACAGGTAAGGATTGACCAATCCCTTGTCGCCCACGTCGGTGGGAAAGCGCGTAAAGAGGTTCATGTTTCCCATGAATTTCCAGGCCACCCCGTAAAGTGGTACAAACGAATGTGTCTTGCCAGTAGGTATTGAGGATTTGTTGCCACTCAGGATTTCGGCCCCAAGCCGGAAAGTGGTTCCCGCCACTGTCGTACTCACTTCGGGTTGAATGTAATAGGCACCGATCCTTTTCATGGTGGCTGTTCGGCCATATTGGTAATAGGCATTCATTGTACTGTAAAGCCAGCCGTACGCATATTCGATCCGACCGCCATTGGTGATCCGGTGGTAATGTTGCGCTTCGGCATCCGGCTTTTCGAAGACGTCCATTGCATTGATGGTTGTCAGCGTCCACGAATTTTTGAATTTGTATTTGAGATGATGGAGGACGAGCATTTTGTATTGATGCGAAGCCACCGAAGAATAGGCCGCATCGAATGTAGTACCGTAAGGCCGGGTAAATGCGACCATCAGATCGGTGCTTAGCTTGCCGTTGTAAAATATCCTTACACCTTCATGCGCGCGACTCTGCTGGCTCCAAGGCGCAGCGGAAAACAGCCGCCCATTATCCAGCGACAGTGCCTGCCGCCCTATACGTACCGACCAATTTTTGCCGATCGCAGGCTCGGCGTAGAGCTCGAAAGCATTGATACTCCCAACGCGCGAAAACTTACCCGTCTCTCTCCAAACGTGGATTTCCTGCGGGGAGGCGTGCAATTTTAGCCATTTGTGCCGGTAAGTGATACTGAGCCGGTTTCGCTGCGTTACATAAAGCCGCGGCATGACCGAATCGGCCGGTGTCCACATAAAATTATCGCGATACTCTGTGCGCGGCCGGACCTCAAAATCAACGGTAAGCTCCCGGTTGACTGAATCCGCAGACTGCGCTTGCACCCGGAAAAACAATAATAGAAACCAGCCAAGTAATTTTAGATAACGCACAGAAGGGTGGGGTGCAAAGCACGTTTAGCTTTGCAAAAGTACCGGTTCTATTTTAAACTATTAGTATAATAGATTAAATAGTTTGTTAAGGTTCTCCAATGTTGCGGGCCAGATCTGGATTTCATTTGTTACATTGTTACGGTACTTTTTTTCGACGGCCTAATGTGGACCGGAGGCCAGCGGTCAACTGCCGGCGGCCATATTTTTACAAAAGCTACGAACTGGTCGAAAAATCCTTTTGGCTTTGGATCTGACGGATATTCTGACGTAACAGTGATTCACTTTTTACGCCAACGCCCAAAAAGGGATGAAAAAATTACCGCCGATAAATCACTAGAGATATGGAAGCGAATGATCTGCTTCATTGTGATTGGAGTTTTTTTAATATTTGCGCTAGGTAATAGTGCAAGCTGTATGAAATGGATAACGCGGGAGCGCCCGAAAATAGACCGGATTGCCTGTCCATGGCTGATCAGAAGGTTCATAGACCCGTAGGCAGTATTCTACTATGTACTTTTCAAAGAGGTACTGACCAAAGCGACCGAGCTGGATGCAACACCGTTTGACATTCCAGGAGTCGAATTTACGCATTATGAGGACCGCTGCACATTCGATTACCTGATCGAAAAATTTAATATCGATGACGCCGCCGTAAGGGACATGGCCGTCATCGTGCGTGGGGCGGACACGGATGTACACGCCTTAGCCGTGCAAAGCTCCGGACTTTGGGCAATTTCGGCCGGCCTCAGTTACAATATCACCGACGATTATGAACTTCTCGAAAAGGGGATGCTGATTTACGACGCGCTTTACAGCTGGGCCAAACACTTACAAAAACAAAAGCGCACACAAAGTCCGACTGAAAAGCTATTGCTGGAAGTGTTCAATGCGTATATCCGCGAAAAGTCATCTCCGAAAGGAAAAGCGCCGGAATGGGCCAGGCAATTGAAAGAGATTCAGGATCAGATTGATACAAACCTGAATTTAAGTCTGAAAGAAGTAGCGGCGGGGCTAGACATGAACCCTGCATATGTTTCGCGGGAATTCTCCAAATATTTCAGTGACCTGTCGTTTGGAGACTATATCAGAAAGCTTCGCATTGAGAAGGCTATCGAGCTGCTCGGTGATACCTCAAACAGTTTGGCAGAGATTGCTTACCTGACAGGTTTTTCTGATCAGAGTCATTTCAACCGCATTTTTAAGTAGTACACTGGTCAGAATCCGTCGGTTTTTAGAAAATCTTTGGCCCAAAAGTAAAGTCCGTACAAGCGGGTTATTTCTGTTCTATTTTTTAGGTAATGGGTTTAATAGTATTGCACTGTCAACCACATTATTTCAAAAATGGAAAACCAAAAACTGATTTCGAGAAGAACATGGCTCGGTGCAACATCGATGGCAGGAGCAGCCGGACTAACCGGACTTTATGCCACGGCAAGCAGCAGCGCTCCGTTGAAAACACCACCGCTGTCTGCCGAAGAGATTGCGGCAATCGAAAGTGCAATCGGCAAAAAAGGTACTTATAATGAAGCTCAGGCCGTGCACACGATCGCCCTGCCGAGAAACGACCTTAAAATCGCAATCAAATCAGAGGGCGTTCCCATTTCGTTCGGATTTGGCGGGTGGGTTTCGATCAAAAAAACGGTGGATGGAAAGTCGGCTGTATTGATGAGCGATACAGTGCTACTTCAAGAGGAAGTTAATCCATTGATTTCCGCCGCGCAGGCAGCTGGCTTGGAAGTCGGGGCAATCCATAATCACTTTTTCTACGAAGAACCGCGCATATTTTACATGCATTTCCACGGAATGGGAAGTCCTGCGGAACTTGCTAAAAAGTTTGCACTGGCCATAAAGGATGCCAAAATTGCACCGGCTAACCAGCCGGCTCCGTCAACTCCCGCGTCGCAAACGGCCAAAGAGATTTTTGATTTAAGCGCCCTGGACGCTATCGTCAAATATACAGGGGTAGTGAACGGGCCAACTTACAAGTATACGGTCGGCCGCCAGGATCTGACCATCATGTCCATGGGCGCGGAAATGACGGCTGCGATCGGATTGAACTCATGGGCAAGCTTCGCCGGTACAAAGACGAATGCACACATCGCAGGCGATATCGCGATGCTTGGTCATGAAGTGAACACGGTGATTAAAGTGCTGCGTGACCATAAGCTGGAAGTAGTAGCCGTCCATAATCATATGCTCGACGAAGATCCACGGATGATATTTTTGCACTACTACGGAAAAGGCGCTGCGGAAGAGCTCGCCAAGGGCTTCCGCGCCGCTCTTGATGTCCTTGGTAAAACGCCTCATGGATCGCATTCCAATCACTGACGATGAAATGGATAACCCGCGAGCGGCCTAAAATAGACCGGATTGCCTGTCCTTGGCTGATCAAAAACTTTATCGATCCGGGTGCCGAATTTTTATACGTTCCCAAAGATCGGGTATTTGAACTTGCAAGTCGGCTGGAAGCAATTCCGTACGACATTCCTGGTGCCGAGTATTCGCACTATGGCGATCAATGCACGTTCGATTACTTTGTTTCCAAGCATGGTATAACCGATCCTTCGGTGCTGCAAATCGCCACAATTGTCAGGGCAGCCGATACGGACCGTTTCGAGATAGCTCCGCAGGCCGCAGGCCTGTGGGCTATCTCGGCCGGACTATCCTACACAATTCAGGACGACCACCAAATGCTGGAAGTCGGTCTGAAGGTCTACGACGCGCTTTACGCATGGGCAAGACACCTTCAAAATGAAAAGCATACATGGAAACCTTAACATCTCCAAAAACAGCACAGTACAGCTTAACAGAGCTAGTGAAGTATTTTCTTAAACTTGGAACGCTCGGTTTTGGCGGGCCGGTGGCCTTGATCGGGTATATGCACCGAGACCTGGTGGAAGACTGCAAATGGATTACAGAGGACGAGTACCGGGAAGGTTTGGCACTCGCGCAACTCGCGCCTGGTCCCCTCGCTGCGCAGCTCGGTATTTACTTAGGCTGTGTACATTACGGAGTTTGGGGGGCAACGCTTACCGGTCTGGCCTTCGTGCTCCCTTCGTTTGTCATGGTTGTGTTGCTTGGAATGGCCTACAAGCTTTATGGCGGCCTTGCCTGGATGCAATCGGTATGGAGTGGGCTCGGCTGTCATCGGTATCATCACTTTGAGCTGCTGCAAGCTCACCATCAAGTCCGTCAGCAAATTAGAAATACAGGCCATTAAAAGCCGATGGCCCTTATGGCTGTTCTTCATTGTCATGGCGGTTGTGACTGCTATAACCCAGCAGGAAGAAGTATGGCTATTCATCATTCTTGGGCTGGTTTATATGATTATCAAAGCGCCGCCAAAATGGATCAAAAAGCCGACTACATCATTGTCTGTGGTTTTGGTGACTGCAACAGGTTTCTGGGATTTTGACGCCGATAAGCTCTGGCAGCTTGGAGCATTTTTTACAGAAGCCGGTGCATTTGTCTTCGGCAGTGGGCTGGTCATTATTCCGTTCTTACAAGCTGGTGTTGTTGGCGAAATGGGTTGGCTTAACGAGCAGCAATTTTTGGACTCGGTGGCAGTAGCAATGATTACACACCCGGCCCTGTCGTCATCACTGTCGGGTTTATCGGCTTTCTAATATCAGGGTTTGCAGGGGCGAGTGTAGCGGCGCTGGGTGTGTTCTTACCGTGCTTTGTATTTACCATATTGCCTGCACCGTATTTTAAAAAAATATCTAAAAATGAAAGCATCAAGGCATTTGTAGACGGCATTACTGCAGCTGTTGTGGGCGCGTTGGTCGGGTCGGTGTTTGTCATCGCTACCCGCTCGATTACCGACATCACATCAGCCCTTATCGCATTGGCATCCATTCTCGGGTTGATCTACATCAAGAAGCTGCAAGAGCCTTATATCATTTTAGCTGCCGCCATTATCGGCTATTGTCTTAAAACTTACTTGTAAACCAGTTAATCTATGCTCAACAAGTACCTTTTCGCACTCACTTTACTGTTTGCAATTCCGGCTGTTGCCCAAAAGCAGGTCAACAAACAGAGCGGCGTGTGGGTGGGTTATTTCAATCAGACAAGGCTTACCGGGAAATGGGGTATTTGGCTCGACCTCCATGCCAGGCGCACCGAATTTTTGGACAGGTGGTCAACGCAGATTATCCGGCCCGGGATAACCTATTATGCAAATGACCACCTGCGCTTCACGCTCGGATATGCCTATGCAAGAAGCTACCCTGCGGCAGGCCTTCACACCGTGCGCCCTGAAAACAGGCTATGGCAACAGGTACTTTGGACGAGCAGGCAAAAGCGGCTGCAAACACAACAGTGGATTCGTGTGGAAGAACGTTTTAACAGAAAGATTGCGAACGACCAGCTTCAAGACGGACATAACTTCAACTTCCGCTTCCGTTACCTTTTGAATCTGATGGTGCCGTTAAATCGCGACTTTATTGAGCCCAATACACTTTTCTTCGCTTTCAATGACGAGATCCATATCAATGCGGGAAAAGAGATTACCTACAATGTTTTCGATCAAAACCGATTGTTTTTCGGGCTAGGTTATCAGTTCACGAGAGGCTTGAATGTTCAGGTGGGCTACATGAACCAGTTCCAGCAGCTGCCGGCTGGTAACCGTTTTAATAGCAACAACGTGCTACGAATTTTCGCATTCCATAACCTGGATTTTCGTCCCAAAAGTAAGTAGGTATATCTTACGTGTACCGTTGTGCATTTTTGAAATGCGTCAACTTGCTCCGTAATACACTCGCATTGCAAACAGGTAGGCCAAAAGCAGAATCCCTCCACACCAGGCCAGAGCAAGCCCAAGCTGATCGCCTGCCGGCTGATTGGCGAGTAATGCGCGGATCGTCTCGACAACCGGGGTCACAGGCTGGTTTTCCGCAAACACGCGGACAGCCGGCGGCATGGTGGCAGTAGGCACAAATGCCGAGCTGATCAACGGCAGAAAATGGATCGGATAAGCGATCGCGGCCGCGCCGTCCACCGATTTGGCGGACAAGCCGGCTATCGCAGCGATCCAGGTCAATGTCAAGGTAAACAATGCCAGCACGCCTGCCACGCCCAACCATTCGATCACCCCCGCCGAGGAGCGGAAGCCCATGAGCAGCGCTACCAGGACGATGATAAAAAGAGAAAGCATATTGGACACGAGGGAGGTCAATACATGTCCCCATAATGCGGCCGAACGAGCAATGGGCATCGAATGAAACCGTTCGAATATGCCTTTTTGCATATCTAGAAATAGTCGGTAGGAAGTATACCCGATGCTGTTGGCAACGGCGATGAGCAGGATACCCGGCAGCAGATAGTTGACGTAGTTGTCTGTCCCGGTTTGGATCGCGCCGCCGAGCACGTATACGAATAGCAGCATCATCGCGATGGGCATCAGCGTGACGGTGATGATCGTATCCATGCTGCGGAAGACGTGCCGCAGCGAACGGCCCAGCATAACGGCCGTGTCTGCAAAAAAATAGGTTCTTGTAGCTTCCATTTTATTTTTCCTGGTTAGCGCCGACGATAGCCAGGAAAATTTCTTCCAGGCTCGGCTGTTTTTCGATGTATTCTACTGTCGCGGGCGGGAACAGGTTTTTCAGTTCCGCAAGCGTGCCGCCGGCGATAATTTTTCCTTTGTCAAGAATAGCGATCCTGTCGGCGAGCTGTTCGGCTTCTTCCAGGTATTGGGTAGTAAGAAACACGGTGGTGCCATTGGCGGCCAGTTCTTTGATGATTCTCCAAACCTCGATCCGGGCCTCCGGGTCGAGACCGGTGGTGGGCTCGTCCAGAAATACGAGCTCGGCATTGCCCACCAGGCTCATTGCGATATCGAGCCTCCGGCGCATACCGCCCGAGTAGGTGGAGGCCAGCCTGCCCGCGGCTTCGCCAAGGCCAAAACGGCCTAACAGATCGTCGGCGATTTGGCGAGGGTTTCGAAGATGCCGCAGCCTGGCTATCAGGACCAGGTTCTCGCGCCCGGTAAGCATTTCATCCACGGCGGCAAACTGGCCCGTCAGGCTGATTGCCTGGCGGACCTGACCGGGATTCGTCGTAACATCGAACCCATTTACGATCGCCTTCCCGCAATCGGGTTTGAGCAGCGTAGTCAGGACTTTAACGATCGTGGTTTTCCCTGAACCATTGGTGCCGAGCAAGGCAAAAATATTTCCCTTTTCTACCTCGAAATCCACGCCTTTGAGCACATGAAGCCCTTTGAAGGACTTTTGCAGCCCTTCAACTTGTATTGCCGGTTTTTGCATGATTACCTCGGGTTAGATGATCGTAACGTTTGACAGATCGACAACGCCAAGGCCTTTGAGGGCCAGGTGGGTGAGCTTGTCCATCTTCGCCCCGTCGAAACGGATGGTTTTCAGGGCCAGGTGAGCTTTGTTTGTCAGAGAGAAAGGCACTGTGAAGGACACATTTTTAAGTGTCGCGCCCTGAAAGGATACATCGTTCAGCGCAGACTTGTCAAATCTGACACCGTCGAAGGTTTGACCGGCAAAGTTAATTCCGCGCAGGTCGCAGTAACTGAAATCAACCCCGGTAAATGTACAGTTCTCAAAAATGGCCTTTCTAAGGTCCGTTTTGATCAGCTTCACGTCCACCAGGTTCGCGTCGGCGAACTTTGCGGCCTGGCCCGACATGTTCAGGACGGTGCGAACAAGGACGCATTTGCCAAAACTTGCACCCGTAAGGTCGGTGGCCGAAAAGTTGCATTCTGTCAGATCCGCGCCGTCAAAGTTCGCTTCGCGAGCGTCCGTTGCGTCAAAGGAGCTGCCGGTCAGATCGGCGTTGGAGAAATCGGCCCCGCGCAGGGAGCTGGCTTTGAATTTTCCCTTATGCAAAACAACGCCCGCAAAATCGCTGCCTTGCAGATCGGCCGCCGTGAGGTTGATCACAACCTGACGGTCGCCGGAACCGGCAGCATGCTCTATTACATGATCGGACGGCCTTGCCGACACGGCAGTACCGGCTATTTCCGCCGCTGCCAGTGGTGCGTTTTCAGAAAAGTAATTGAGGTCTACACCCAAAATCTCTGCCAGCCGGTCAAATGTGGTAATGTCGGGCATCGATTCGCCGCGTTCCCATTTTCCGACCGCCTGTGGGCTGATGAATATCTGCTGGGCGAGTTGCGCCTGCGACATACTTTTGTCTTTACGTGCTTTGGCGATCTTCTCGCCGATTACCTTACTGTCCATATGTGTTTTGTTTTTTGTTTTTTCGACATCGCAAAACTATATGGGAGATGCCGGGAGGCCTGCAAAAAAACGGCTACTATTGGTTGTGTGTACGCTACTTATGGTTGTTATTGTCTTACAAAGTGTTGTTTCCGCCGAAAAACATGTCTGCTCGAAGGCTCAAATAGGAAAATACGGTTCCTGGCCACTTCATTCCATGGCGGATTGACCACCAGTCTTAAGAGCTTTCTCAGTAGCTCACTGCTGAAGTGTAAAATGCGGTGATCAATCTGGACGAAACGGCTTGATCAAACAAAATTGAAATTGGGTTGTTAATTTCATCGTAACTTCTAGTGTCGGTATAAGGTGTTCCATGCTTGCGATGGCGGGAAATTAGTGACGTTGCGGAGAGAGTTTGTTCAAAAGCCGGATTCAAGGAGGCAGCATTAGTGAATTTGTTATTTGAAAGTTACAAAATTCGGCAATTTTGTAACTTTCAAATAACACTTTGGCGATCTTGTCGGTAAATGGGCGTCTGACAGCGTGTATTATTATGAGTTTTGAGCCTCTTTGAGCTGCAAATGATGCTAATTTGGGCGGTAGAGAATGAGACGGAAAATAAGCTGAGTTGGTTACCGGAGGCGGCGCCTGTAACTGGCGGAGGTTATTGCATTCCAATGAGGAAGATATGTAGATGTAAGACATGGAGAGTAAAATTGAGATTTACCGAAGCCCGGATGGCGAAGTTTTTATCGATGTCGTGTTTGAGCAGGACACCGTTTGGTTGACTAATTCGCAGCTGGTGACTCTGTTCGGTTCAAGCAAGGCCAACATAAGTGAGCAAATAAACATATTTTTCAATCGGATGAAGGCGGAACTGTTCGGAATTTCCGAACAGTTCAACAGGACGGAGCCCGGTTCGTAGAGCGCAACCGGATTCACTATAATCTTGATGTCATCATTGCGGTGGGATATAGAGTGAACACGAAGCTGGGGACTCAATTCCGGCAATGGGCAACCCAGCGGCTAACGGACTTTCTTGTAAAAGGTTATGCCATCAATGAAGCTAGAGCTGCGGCATGCTTCCTGCTCTTTTTAGAAAGGAATAATTTATTGATGTCTGACAATAGAGAACTAGTAATAAGCAACGAGGCGCTTGCCAGCCTTACTCTTTTTGCAGCAGCCAGCAAGCCGGAAGAGATGGATACCGTGAAACTCTCATCATAAGTATACTCAACAGAAACCAGTAGTTTTTGTATCTTACTTGGATCCTTTCTTTTGTAATTGATTGGTAATCAGATTTGTGTATATTTTGTATCGGCAAATAAGCACATAGAGCACCGATAAGTAACGATATGCAAACGCCTGAAAATTAGATATTTGATCGAAATTTTCAGGCGTTTGCTCTTCTCTTGATGATTTACTAATTTTTGTCCCTCATTTGGCCCTAAGACGGATCTGGAAAGGCTGCATAACAAGGAAACGATCGAGCTGGCCGAAACCTTCGTTCCAGAAGGCATTGGACGTGCAAAATCAGCGGTTTGGTTTCCTGTCAAGCCGGATGATGAATGGTGACTTTGTCAGCTTCTTTGCTGGAAAATTCGGTGAAAGCTATCCGAATTCACTACTTACAGGCCCTAGACATTAAGAATGAGCCCCAAAAGTGATTTGTATCGTATTTGCTAAAATTTGCACCTCCCTATTTACTAGTTTTGATACTATTGTATTTGCTAATTTTGCTACATTAGTGTTTGCTAAGATTGCCACGGCTGCGTTTGCTAGCTGGACCGCGGATAATCGCGGCACCTTTTTATAACATTTGCAAGTATGGCAACACCTCAGGAAAGATTTGCCCAAGCGCTCAATATTCTGAAAAGCCTTCAGGAAAAAGGCATAGTCGGCATATTTACAGATGATATCCCGACGGCTAGGTACAGGCAGTTGTTGATAAAAAATGGCTTTATCCGTGAAGTCACCAAGGGATGGTATATTGCCAGAGACCCGGCGGAAAAGGACGGGGAAACTACTTCATGGTACAGTTCATACTGGGACTTCATTGCTCAATATCTGAACCACAAGTACGGTGAAAACTGGTGTCTGTCTGCTGAGCAGTCATTGCTGCTCCAAGCGGGAAACTGGTCCGTTCCAAAACAATTGCTTGTAAGATCGCCGGAGGGCAACAACAGACCTACGCCGCTACCTCACAACACGTCCTTGTTTAACCTGAGAACGGATATCCCTGCCGCCGGGCAAACAGTGGTAAGCAGGGGGATCCGAACGTATGATATGCAGTCAGCGCTGATATACAGTGCTGCTACTGTGTACAGGAGTAATGCTATCGATGCCAGAACGGTGCTTTCCATGATACGGGACGCCTCTGAATTATTGCCAATACTACTTGATAACGGGCATACAGTTCTGGCCGGCCGGTTGGCGGGAGCGTTCAGAAATATTCAACGTGAGCGGATAGCCGACCAGATCATGGAGACCTTCAGACAGGCCGGTTACGATATCCGTGAGACAGAACCGTTTGACCATCGGTTGGACATTAACCTATCTCCGAAAGAGCGCTCCCCTTATGCAAACCGCATTCGTTTAATGTGGATGCATATGCGCCCGGTAGTGATCGCAAACCTGCCGCAGGAACCGGGCCTTCCCGAGGACATCGGATCGTTTTTAAAAGATATCGACGATATCTATGTAACAGATGCTTACAACTCGCTGTCTATCGAGCGCTACCGTGTTACCCCAGAGTTGATTGGAAAGGTAAGCTCGGGTAAATGGAACGTGTTTGAAAACGAGGAGGATCAAAGACAGAGAGACGCCATGGCCGCCCGGGGGTATTACCAGGCTTTCCAGGCTGTAAAGCAGACGATCGAGCAGATACTGGCGGGGGGCAACGCCGGCGATTTAGTGGATATAGCACATTCAAAATGGTACAGGGAGCTGTTTGATCCCAGTGTGGTCGCTGGCCTTTTGAAAGCATCGGACTTGGCTGGGTACCGTAACCACCAGGTGTATATTGGAAGTTCTAAACATGTACCGTTGAGTGTAGATGCGATGCGGGACGCCATGCCGGTACTTTTCGAGCTGTTGCAAGAGGAGACCCATGCCTCAGTCAGAGCAGTGCTGGGGCATTTCATCTTTGTATTCATTCACCCTTATATGGATGGGAATGGAAGGATGGGTCGACTTTTGATGAATGCCATGCTGGCTTCTGGTGGTTACCCATGGACGGTGATTCCGTTCGAAAAACGGGAAGAATACATGGCCGCATTGGAGAGTGCAAGTGTGCAACAAGACATAGAGCCGTTTGCACAGTTTATCGGATATCTTCTTACAGAAAGACTGGCAGGCAAAATGGTTGCAGGATTACCGGCAGGAAAGGGTGAGCCAGGGCATAACAATTTAAATCTATTCCCGCGAACGGAAGGGTAGGTAAAGACTTAGAACGTGGTCACTGCAAAGATGGTACGATCCCCATTCTTTGTAAGTCCCACGTTCTTATAAATGGAAGGTTAAAATAAAAATCAAGTATTTTCGGGTTGGAGAAGGATACACCAGATCTTTTATGGGGCTGTTTGTTGCCCATTTCGGTAGATGATCGACACAAATATGGGATGGCAATTTTTACATTTATTATTCCCACCCAATCGCGATTTGTACCTATTATTATATAAACGATTGATTTTATAGATTATAATAGATATTGTATTGGTACATTCAAAACACAAAGACGTTTTGACCAGAGCACTCCGAATGCAGTTCACACTTACTCATCCATCTTACCAAAAATTGATCGTAATCCCATGAACAGATTATTTCTCCCGCTGATGTTAGCCATATGCTTTTCAGCATTGGCCCAGAAAGAAAAAACTCATCCGGTCGGGCAAATTAAGACCAACAAAGGCGAGATACTGATCTGGCTCTACAATGAGACGCCTAATCACAAAGCGAGCTTTATGAAACTGGCGAATGAAGGCTACTGGGATACTTTAACTTTTAACCGGGTTATTAAAGACTTTGTAGCACAGGGTGGCTGTCCGGATACGCCCGAGGGATTTTCTGGTTCTCCCTACCTGCTTAAACCGGAATTCAACAGTAAGCTCCGGCATATTTACGGTGCTGTGGGGGCGGGAAGGGATGGTAACAAAGAAATGTTGTCGGCGGGATGCCAGTTTTATATTGTACAAAATAAAGCGGGCCTTGCACGGCTTGATGATAAGTTCACCGTTTTTGGTTATGTTTTTAAAGGAATGGATGTAGTCGACAGCATTGTGAGTGTCAGCAAGGATTCCACAAATAAACCTTATGATCCTATAAAGCTGAACATTAAAATCATCCCCATGTCAGACAATGATTTGAAGAAAAATGGGTTTGACCAGTCAAAAAAATAATATCGGCTATCGGCCGTCGGCAATCAGTACACGACTGCCGATAGCCGAAAGCCGACTGCCCTCATTTATCAAACCACTGCGGAACATCCAAAGCGATTCCAGATGGCGTGTTAGGATTCGAGTTCACTTCCTCACTCCGGTATAGCAGCCTACGCATCAGACCGGCCACAGGTGACCCAACCGGCGGGCTCATCGCAGGAATCTCCTGTCCGGCCACGCCAGACCGTCTGTGCTGGGTCCAACCTTCTATCGGGCGCATGAAGAGGTCGAGATACTGTTGCTGTGCCAGAATGGTTTTATAGTTGGCCGCAGTTAATGCTGGAAGCGCTGCCGCATAACTCTCTGCCTGCGCGGCTGGAACACCAAATGATACCAGAGAGGCACTCACACCAGCCCGCAGTCGTTGGGTAGCCAATGTGAAGCCGCCTTCTGCAAAACCACGTGCATATGCCTCCGCTTCAAACAAAAGCTGTTCGGAATACGAAAATGAAATTTCGGGAAGGTCCGCCTTTAACAGGTTCATGCTTACCAATGCTGATTTGGTCGTATATGATTCCACCGAATTCAATGCAATGTATTCGTCTAGCTTAGCGTCCGGGCCTGGCTGAAAAAAGTAGGGAATCCGCGGGTCATTAAGTGACACAAGGAGATCATAAACCGGTTTGGAACAGTACCAGTCCGACTGTACACCGCCTCTGAAAATCGCAGTAAAAGAGTATCTCGGATTCTGTCGTCCAGGCTCATTGTAATACTTAAATTGCATTGCATCTGCGGTGGAGGCAATGCCTCCACCCTCCGTTACCAGCTTGCCAATCGCAGCAGCCTTGCTGGGGTCCGAATCGACCATCGCAAAGAGGATCCTCAATTTCAGTGAATTACCAAACTTTTTCCATTTAACCATATCACCTCCGTAATACAGATCGTTCGGGGCAGAAATCCCCTTTGTTCCCGTATCCATCATCGCCAATGCCTCATCGATCATAGCCAGGCAACCATTGAGCACGTCTTGCTGCTTATCAAATTTCGGCCAGTTTACTTCTCCGTTTGCAGCCTCGGTAAAGGGGATATCTCCCCACAAAAGGCTTGTTTGGGAATAAACAAATGCAGTTAAAATTTTGCATTGCGCAACAGCATTCTTGGGAATGGGAGTTGTCGACTCGGCAAGTTTAATAGCTACATCCAGGTTTTTGAGCACATCCGTATATGACTTACCCCATGCACTCCGCACCCTGGTCTGATCGTACTGCGCCTGCGCAAGGCCCCAGCGGGCACCGGAGGCCCACATTTGGCTTCCCAAAGCAATTGGCCAGGTCAGTTCGGCCTGGCGCAGCAGCGAAAATTGTGTAGCCGCCCCACTGAACAACAGCGCAGGATCCACGGAAGTCGAACGGTTTGGATCGATGTTGATATCGCTGTCTTTAAAGCAGGATGTCGTCAAAAATAAAAGGAAGAGAAAACAAAATGGCTTTTTCATAGTATATCAGCTTTGTATGTATGAATTCATCACTAAATCAGAAAGCAAACCGAAGGTTGGCCCCAACAGACCTTGTACTTGGAATGCTCCCGCGCTCCAGACCTTCACCGATAAGCCCGGTCCCCAGTACATTGGATTCAGGATCGATATGGGGCACGTGCGATTTTATAATCCATAAATTACGCCCTTCAACCCCCACTGAAATATTGCCAAAAGGTGTTCTGTTCACCAGTGTTTTCGGGAGATTATATGCCAGCCTGACTTCGCGCAGCTTTGTATAGGACGCGTCAAAGGTGTTACTTTCAGGGCTGTTGGTGTTGTCCAGCTGCCCCCAATATTGTTCCATACTGGCAACAGGAACATCGTTGGGGCGAAATGTCCCGTCCGCATTTTTGATCACGCCCGGATCAATAATGGGTTTCCTGTCGTTTACCGCAGTTTCGGCGGACATACCGGCTTCCCGGATGATACTTACTGTCTGCGAATTGATCACCCCTCCTTTACGTATGTCGACCAGAAAATTCAAATCGAATCCCTTGTAGGAAAAGGAATTATTAATCCCCAGCGTCCAGTCCGGATAAATATTGCCTAACGTTTTGCGTGCGCCCGGCGTACGCAGCCCTGTGGTCTCATTGATGATCAGGTTACCGTCGGGATCACGGAGCCAGCCCACACCTTGTATGTTGAAAGTCCGACCGGGTCTGGCCACAACAAAAATTCCGAAGCCGTCTCCTGATGTCAGGATAAGCTCTTCCAGTCCGGGCGCGAGAGATTCGACCTTATTTTTGTTCTTATTAAAATTAAATGCTGCATCCCAGCGAAAACCTGACGCCGACTTGATGGGGGTGGCCGTCAGCATTGCCTCGACGCCGTTGTTTGAGATTTCACCGATATTCAGACGTTTACTGGAATAGCCTGTCGACTGCGGAACCGCAATCGAAATGATCTGATCATAGTTTAAGCTCTTATACCAGGTGAAATCCAAGCCCACACGTCCCCCGAAAAATTTCAGCTCCGCACCGATTTCATAGGAAGTTTGCCGCTGCGGTTTAAGGTTCGTGGGCGGCAGTACATTGGTTGCGCCAAAAGCAGATGCTCCGCCTATCGGGTACAGGATATTGAAGGTGTAAATGTCATTGGCCTGCGTCAGCGGATTATAGGTAAAAGCGAGCTGGTAAGGATCCTCGTCACTTCCAACGTTGGCGTAATTAGCACGGATTTTGGCATAACTAAGAATATCATTTTTTACAATTCCCAGATTGGGAAAAGCTTCCGTCAACACAAAAGATACACTGGCCGAAGGATAGAAATAGGAGTTATTCTGCACCGGCAATGTCGAACTCCAGTCGTTCCGGCCAGTTACGTTCAGAAACAGGTAATTTCTGTAATCAAAACTGACGTCCGCATAGGTACCATAGATTTCTTTTTTACTGGAAAAATTGGATGCTACATTAGACTGTGCATTGGCGAAAGTGTAAAGTTGGTCGATGTTCAACCCCTGGGACAAAATTCGGGAACGACGGACGGTGCGTTGATTGAACTGATGCCCGAGGATTCCTTTAAAAGACCAGCTCTCTGTCAATTTATGCGTTACACTGGCAATCAGGTCCGTCTGGAGTTCGCGCTCAAAAATATCATTGGTCTCAAATTGTCCGTTTAAACGGCCCCTTGTTCCCTTTCGGGTTACATTACGCCGGTTTTCGGTAAAGAAGTCGGTACCGACTCTGCCGGTAAGGTTTAGCCAGGAAGTCGGATCGTAGCTGAGGCTGGTACCTCCAAAAATCCTGTCGACCGAATTGGAGAACTTATTGAAAGTGGTAACCCAGTAAGGATTATTCTGTACACCGTTCAGATCAATAGAACGTGCCAGGTCGCCTGTCCAGCCATCGGGAACTGCCTGATTAGGCGTTGCATAGAGATTGTTTTTCAGCTCATTGATATCCACTGTGGCAGGTACGCCGGTAAGAATGGTCGCCAGGATATTTTCGGTATTTGATCCCTGCGCCGGCCTTCCGTCGCTGGTCGTTCTCACATAGTTTGCCCAGGCGCGCGACGTGATTTTCTTACCAATTTTCGTCCCACCATTCAGTGCAATGGTGTGCCTGCCCAATTCTGAACCCGGGACCGTTCCAACCTGTTTCAGATTGGTGTAGCCTACACGGTAGTCGCCTGTTTCGGTAGCGCCGTCGATCGCAATACTGTTAATCGTGGTGTGGCCGGTCACGAAAAATTTGCCCCAGTTGTCCGAGTATGCATGAGGGGTTGCCAATTCTCCTTTATAATCGACAACCTGTCCTTGAATATCGCTGATTTTTGGCCCCCATCCGTTGCCTACCTGGTTATTGTAAACGCCCAGCACACCTTGCGCATAGATATCCTGCTGTTTGGGCGTGCGCAGCACTTTGTCAGACCTGAACGAAGAATTTACCGATATGTTCGTTTTTTTAGATCCGGGCTTCCCGCGTTTGGTGGTGATTACGATCACGCCGTTGCGGGCCCTTGACCCATATAAAGCCGATGCGGCCGCGCCTTTAAGTACCGTCATACTTTCAACATCGTCCGGATTGATGTCGCCTGCCCGGTTTCCAACGTCCACACCGCCGGTCACCACATCTGTTTCTGAATTGTTAAAAGAAGAATTGGAAATCGGTATCCCGTCCACGACAAACAGTGGTTCACTGGCGCTGGATATGGAATTTGCCCCGCGTATCATTACTTTGGTCGATCCTCCTACCGTGCCCGATTGTTGCGAAATACGAACACCGGCAATCCTACCGGCCATGGAATTAAGCAAATTAGGGTCGCGGGCTTTAATCAGTTCGGTGCCGTTAACGGTGGAAACGGCGTAACCTAATTCCTTCTTTTCCCGGACTATGGCATTGGCCGTAACGACAACTTCGTTCAAATTAATCAGATCTGCTTTTAATTCAACGTTCAACACCCCTGCGTCACCGGCCGACAGCTGTTCATTTTTATAGCCGATAAAAGAAAATACGATAATGCTGCTGCTACCCGGCACGCTGATACTGTATTCCCCGCTGGAATTGGTGGTTGTACCTATATTAGTCCCTTTTACCAGAATATTTACTCCCGGCAGGGGCTCGTTTTCAGGTGATGTGACCTTTCCGGTGACCGCCTTCATTTGTGCCTGGACAGAAATAGGCACAAGTATCCAGAACAAATAAAATAAATGTTTTTTCATGAAAAATAGGAGTTAGAGTGAAACAATAAACTATTCGAGCCGGCGTACCGTGATAATCTTTACCGGATGTTTCAAGAGCTGGATTTTCTCGTTTTCACCAGTCTGCCCAGCCTGTATTTTGCGGACGGTATCCATGCCTTCTATGACCTGCCCAAAAGCTGCAAAACCCTGTCCGTCAGGATTTCGTAAGCCTCCAAAGTCTAGTTCGGGTTGATTATTGATACATATAAAAAACTCCGAACCGGCTGAACCCGGTGTCGTGCGGGCCATAGACAGGGTGCCATCCACATGTTTTAACCCGCTTTTCCTGGTGATTTCATGAACGATAGGGGGTAAACGTTTGGTACTGTCTTTGTCAAGACCGCCCTGTATTACCTCTATTTTTACTTTACTGACCGGCTGGTTGTCCATCCGTACCACGCGATAGAAGACCGCCCCGTCATACCGCTTTTCATCGACGTATTGAAGGAAATTAGAGACCGTGACAGGTGCTTTATCAGGATATAGTTCCAATATAATTCCTCCAGCCTCGGTAAGTATCCTGATTTTTTGGGCTTCCGCACCAGACAGGGAAATCCACAGCACGCACAACAAGGAAATCACAGAATAGTAGAAAATTTTCATGGCTTGAGTAACTGGGGTCAGAAGAAACGAAATGCAGACCCAATATGTAAAATTTAAATCTGATCGACAATCGTGTAACCTCCTGATACGCAATAATATTAAATCGTTAGTATTAATCATTCATGGATTTATATAATCGTAATTAATCAGGCGCGCCATCCCTGATAGCTCATATCCGTTGTATTACTAATGATAATCCAGCATTTAAAGAAACTGTGCGGAAATAGGCGGATTGAGACGGATGTTGACCTGGTCTGTACCCGGATTTGGCGATAAGGACACTTTTATGGGCGGCCCACTAATAAGTATCTGACAGATAACACATATAGTCGGTTTCGTGTCCTGCGAATTATTCATGATGCAAATCTGGGAGGCTGAGAGTTAGGCAGAACATAAGCTGAGGTGTTTACTGGTGGCGGCTGCCGTAACTGACTGAAGTTATTGAATTTCTATTTTGAAGCAACTTTGCTATATCTAATCATTAAAAATCATAGCCTTGTAGACGGCAAACAAGTGAATTGCCGCAGTATGCTTCCTGCTCTTTCTAAAAAGGAACAACTTATTCGTGTCTGACAATGGCCATCCCATTATAAGCAACGAGGCCCTTGCCAGCCTTACTCTTTTTGCGGCAGCCAGCAAGCCAGAAGAGATGGATACCGTGAAAAATCTCATGATAAGTATACTCAACAGAAACCCGTAGTTTTTGTATTTTATTTGGCCTGTACTTGGTTAATTTGCTGATAATGAGCATTTTGTATTGGCAAATAAGTAGATAGAATACCCGTAAATAACAACATACAAACGCCTGAAAATCAGATATCTAATCTAATTTCCAGGCGTTTTCGTTTGCTGTTTTGAAAATATCGGTTAGTGTTTTACCAGTTTGATGACCTTGCTTGAAGTCCCCATCTGTAATCTAAGGATGTGCGGGCCGGATTGTAGCTTCCGACCTATCAGACTACCATCTTTTCCAGTACCACTTTCTATCCTCCGGCCGGTCTGGTCAAAGATCTCATACTGAAAATCCGAAGACGCTTTGATCTGGAAAAGTTGGGAGGATGGGTTAGGATATGCAACTGCGTTTCCGACGGCATCAAATTCCAACGATTTAGGATTTGACAATCGCGAAGTGCTTGCAGTACTTACCTGCTCGAACCGGAATTGCTGGTTGGTCCCATTGTTACAGGCCCATTGCTGAATGAGGGCTCCATTGGCAGTGGATGAGGCTGCCACGTCGAGACATTTGCCGCTGTGGCGGGCCTTGATCTGGAAATAACCGTCTCCGGTATCAATCAACTGAAATTGCTGGTTGGTGCCTGCACCGGCTGTCCACTGCTGCACTTTGGCTCCGTCATCCTGGGAAAATCCACTGATATCCAAGTTCTTACTGCTGTGATTTACCTTCAAAGTGTAGTATCCGCTTCCGTTCGCTGTAACCACCCAATGCTGATTAGAACCGCCGTTTCCAGGCCACTGATCCACCTGCGCCCCATCGGCAGTCGACGCGCCTACTACATCGATTACTTGGTTGCTGTGCCGTGCAATAATCCGGTAAGTTGACCCGGAGGCGACCGAGGCAGCATTTTGTATATCTCCATAAATGATTCCCCGGCCGGCTCCTCCCAGGTATAATCTGCCGTACACGCGCGGATCGCCGGTAATGGTGGTAACTGTGCCATACTGGTGCTGGGCATCGTTTATGCGCGTCCAGGTGGCCCCGCCGTCGTCCGAACGGTAGAAGCCGGAGGTGCCGTTGACGGTACCGACGATAAAGACCGCCGGATAGGTTTTCCCCGGAGCCGCTTTTCCGAATGAAACGGCCGTTGCATTCTGTACGCTGCTGACCTGCGCGAAACTCGTGCCGGAGTTTGTAGAACGGTACAAACCATTCGGATTGGCGAGCCAGATGTCGCCTTCCGAGCCAAAAACGGTCCGAATTCTCGTTAACCATGCCTGATAGTCGGGAACCGCTGGCAGGCCGGTGGCTTGTACCGAAAAGGAAGTTCCTCCGTTGGTACTCACCCAAATCCTGCCATTCACAAAGTCGTATGCATAAAATTTCTGAGAATTCACCCGGTCGGATATGGGCTTTAAGTTGGCTGGCACGCCGCCGCAGGCAGTCCAGGAGGTTCCGCGATTGGTAGAAACATACATAGCGGAAGCACCCTCGGGAGCCCACACCAGTCTGTTGCCGTCGGCGGAAACTGCGATATTGCCACCACCGGTTGTGCCGGCAGGTACACTGGCAAACGATGTCCAGGTACTGCCTCCGTCGGTAGAATAGGAGCCGTAGTTACCGCCGGAATTGTTGTAGGTACGAGCCATAAAACCGGGAAGATTTTGCGCAAAATCGATACTGAGGCTGGTGCCATATTGAGGCGATAAGCGGCCTGCCGACGGCGAAACATCCAGGTTGTCGTGTTTGAAACCGTCAATGTCACCCAGTGCGCTCAAAAGCGGAGCACCGGCAGGAGGACTGATCAACTCCAAGGCGGCAGTCTCTTCCAATCCCTTGTTTTGAAATATCCAGTTGGTCGGACTAGCGCCGAGATTATTCGAATTATAGACCCCGTAACCCGTTACAAACCATGCATTGCCAGCGTTGAACGGATCGATCTCCACATCACCCAACCAGTGAGGATTCATGGACGCGGCATAGGGAGCCAAGGCATGATCCCACGTAGCATTGGTCAACAGGCCGGTCCAGTTGCTACCACCATCTGTCGTGCGAAGAACTTCATCGCGCGGCCACCAGCGGCCTAATGTACTTACGACCACATGATTGGCATTTTGTGCATCTACCGAAATACCCCCATAACCTCCCTGTCCGGCAGGTGGGGATATATTGGTCCACGCATTACTGGCCGGGTTAAGTTTCCATACAGCTCCCGCACCAACGTTATTGGGACCACTGGCATCGGAATACGAGAGATAAATGATTCCATTGGAAGCCCGCGCTGCCTGATGCGGCATCAGATTGGTTGGCTGACCGGATACAGCCGTCCAGGTAGCTCCGCCGTCGGTACTTTTGTATAGATTGGTGCCTGTCTGCATGACGCCCACATAGATCGTTTTCGTTGCTGTACCGGACGAGCTACTACTTTTATCGAAAAGGACAAAGGAAATTCCTCCTGAGCCAACCGGACTGGAACTGACCGGAAAGCTGCTGATCTTGCTCCAGGAAGTTCCGTAGTTCGTGCTTTTCCATAACCCGTCCGTGCTGGAACCCAGGAAAAGGATGCTCCCCAGGTTAGGGTCCACTTGCAGTCGTTCACCGGCTGAGCGCCCGTTTTCGTTCCCCCCCAACTTGATCGATAAGCTATTGCGCGTCCATGTCGCGCCTTTGTCGGTAGAAGAATAAACCGCACCCGCCGCGCCCCATGACTGCGTGTAAAGGCCCGTAGCCATATACACCCGGTTGGGGTTAGAAGGATCGGTCGCCATACTGACTACGCCATAGTCATCGCTGGAAGCAAAGCTATCGGAGAGCGGGATCCATATTTTACTGGCAGCATCCCAGCGATAAGCCCCTCCTATGTCAGTGCGCGCATAGATCAGGTTTTGCTGGGTTGGACTATAAATGATTCCCGTCACAAATCCCCCGCCCAGCATCTGAACGTTTTTCCATTGATACGTTTGAGCCAGCAGTTTGTTTCCATATAGACAGGTGAGCCAGCAACAGGCCAGCAATATCAGCTTTCCAATGGGCCGGGCTTCCCGCTTTCTAACCATACTTTTTTGCCCTTTGCGACCAACGTTCCCGTGCATCGGGAATTTTCTGGATGAGCCTTGATTAAAATTCAGCTGATAGCCGTGTGCTGATTTGATTGCGTAAGTTTCATTCATATTGCATGCATGTGTTTAAGTGATTGTATTACTTCCGGACTTAGTTACAAATGGCCATTTCTGATTTAGTAGGATCCCTGAAACCGGGTTGCATCGTGTCCTCTTTGAGGCTGACCACATATTTTACCTTAAGCAGTTACACAATGCGGTTTGAGAGCAGGTTGCCCTTATCACAATAGTTCCAAGGCAGGCGCGCCACGTGCCTTATATGACTATGACAATCGGAGGGTTTCTTTGCATCAAAAGTAGATTACCGAGCAGCAATGGATGGGTACGGAAAAGTCCGAATAAGGGGCATGAAAAGTCCAGAATGGTATTAAAGAGTCAATAAACAGCAAAAAACCGAGCTGAAACGCCACCCGCGTGACCCTTGTCCACGGAAAATGCGGCAAGGATTTTTATCCGTCTGTGGAAGAAGGGCAGCGACTTTACTCTAAGCTATCATAAAGAATCATAGTTTTGCGGACGGTAACTAGCGTAACGCCGCGACATGTTTCCTGCTATTTTTAGAAAGGAGCAATTTGTTAATATCTGATAGTGGTGATCCAGTTATTGGTAATGAGGCATTAGCCAGCTCCACATGGTTTGCAGCAGCAAGTAAGCGGGAGAAGATGGCAACAGTAAAAAATCTCATCGTCAGTATGTAATTGCCGAAATTGACACGAAATTAAAAGCCATGGGTGAGCAAGACATCCGCTGGGAGCAGCGCTTTGACAACTATAAAAAGGCTATTAAAAAGTTAGGAGAAGCTGTGCGGCTGGATGCCGAACGTTCGTTGAGCGAACTTGAAAGACAAGGAATTATACAGGCTTTTAGATACACTCACGAGCTGGCCTGGAAGGTAATGCAGGATTTTTTTGTTTACCAGGGCAACACTGAGATCAGAGGATCAAGAGACGCAACACGCCAGGCTTTTAATGCTGCATTAATAGCAGATGGGGATAATTGGATGGAAATGATCAAAAATAGGAACCTTACCAGCCACACCTACAACGAAGAAATCTCCGAGGACATTTACAGAAATATCGTCGATCGGTTTTATCCCTTATTTGTCACGTTTCAGGAAACGATGGAGCGCATAAAAGCCAAAAAAGACTAATGTACGGATTATCAGAAAAAACGATACGGGTCATCCAGGGCGTGTTTGCCAAGCATCCTCAAATCCAGCAAGCCATCCTATATGGATCCCGTGCGAAAGGAAATTACCGAAACGGCTCGGACATTGACCTTGTTTTGGTAGGATCAGAGCTCGATTTGTCGCAGTTGTTCAAAATTGAGTTGGAACTCGACGACCTGCTGCTTCCGTACAAAATCGACCTGGCTGCCTATCACAAAATTGAAAATCAGGAACTGATCGACCATATCGATCGGGTAGGAGTGATTTTTTTTGAGAGAGTGGATCAGTTGGGCTGATTTTCGGGAAGTTCGTGACTCGCAAGGTTTCTTCTGAGCCGGGCGAATGTGGGAGTTAGACTTTTCTAGGGCCTTGTCTACGATGTTTTGTTGTCGTGAAATTCTCGGCAGGCGTTGGTCGGGATAAACCAAACTTCTTCGCAATTTCGCTCTCGATGTCAACGGGGGTTTGAGACTTCACAGTGATTTTAAAACTAATTTCGGTGATTCCCTTCGGTATATCCGTGTGGATGGTGTTTTCTGTTTCCTGAAAGAGAATTGTCGGCTCAATTTTCAAAATTTCCGAAATGCGAAACAAATGCGAAAGTGTCATTTCTCCGGCGCCACGTTCCAACTTCTGATACTCTTCATTAGACATGTCTAAAACGGATGCCATTTCATCAGCATCGACTTCGCTGGATTTTCGGATTTGCACCAGTCTCTTAATTAAATCCTTAGATTTTTGATTCATTGCATTAAGTTTTAATGAATTAGGTTATTGACTTTAACCAATAATCCTGCCTGCTAACCAACGGCATTTAGTGTTATTTACAAATTACAAAATTTAGCTATTTTTGTAACTTAAAAATAACACTTTGGAGGTTCTTTTTACGAAATATCTATCCAAGCTACAACGCACATCTACCAAGTTTGTGCGGGACTTCATGCATCAGATCGACTGGGAACGCAACCGGCTGATCGGTATTAAAGGTGCGCGGGGTGCTGGGAAGACAACTCTCGTACTGCAATATTTAAAACAGGCGGCACTGCCAACTGGTCAGTCGTTGTACGTAAGTCTGGATGATCTTTATTTCAGTGCGCATCGTCTTTACGACCTTGGCGAGACGTTTGTGCGGACGGGTGGAAAGCTCCTGGTTTTGGACGAGGTTCACCGATATGCCAATTGGTCGCAGGAGATCAAGAACCTTTACGATGATTTTCCTGATCTACGAATCGTATTTACCGGTTCATCCATCATGCACCTGGAACGCAGCAAAGGTGATTTGAGCCGCCGTGCCGTAATGTATCATTTACATGGGCTGTCGTTCCGCGAATTTCTTCAAATACAACAAATTGTGTCCTGGTCTGCGGTGTCTCTGCCAGATCTTTTGAACGATCACACGCAATTGGCATTGGATCTGACGCAGACAATTAAACCGCTGGCGCACTGGAACGATTATCTGCAATATGGCTACTACCCATATTTTTTGGAGAACAAAGACGTCTACGCGCAAAAGCTGACCGAAACAATTCAGCTTAGCTTAGAACTGGATTTGCCCGCAGTCTATGGCATAAGCTATGCTTCCGTCGACAAATTGAAACAACTGCTTGTCGTGCTGGCCGAAAGTGTGCCCATGAAACCGAACATTAGCAAGCTTAGTGAAACGCTGAATACGAGTCGCGCGCTGGTAGTGGAGTACATGCACTATTTGGAAGAGCTGGGCGTGTTGATGTTGCTGCACCGGGATAGCTTTGGCATTACTCGGTTACAGAAACCGGAAAAAGTTTATCTGAGCCATCCGAACCTTCAATACGCGTTACACCAGAGTCGCCCGGATACCGGAACATTACGTGAAAGCTTTTTCCTGAGCCAGGTCCGGCCGCTGCATAAAGTTGAGTACACGGAGAAAGGAGATTTTAAATTAGATCGAAAGGTGACGGTTGAAGTGCGAGGGGCGAACAAGAACAGGCTACAACTTGCTGGTATTGAGAATGGGTATGTAGCTGCTGACGGGCTTGAAGTAGGTTATGCCGATAAAATTCCACTATGGATGTTCGGGCTGCTGTACTGATTTTCTTGGCCGCAGTGGCTGTCCTTCCCAGTGGCTATATAGGCCGTTTCTTCTCAAGTAAATCACATAAAATCTCAAGTTTTACCGGCAACCATTTTTAACAAGCCGCTATACTTTCGTTTCGCGAACAGCCATGCCATGCTACATGGGTCCTAACGGTTTAAGAAAATAGAAATATGGAAAAAATGGAAATTACCAGACAAGACGTTGTTGAAGTGGAAAACAAACTTTTTTCGGCTCAACTAGTGAGCAACGTGGACATTCTTGATCAGCTGTTACACAATGATTTAATTGCAGTTGCGCCGACAGGACAAGTCCTGACCAAAAAAATGGACCTGGACTCGCATAAAGCAAAAACAATGATTATTGAAGATGCTTCAACAATCATTGATGAGATTCAAATAATTGGCGACACCGCACTTTCAATCGTTACAATGACAGCGAAAGGAAAAATGATGGGAACACCATTAGAGGGGAAATTCAGATATTTTAGAGTTTGGAAACGCTTTGGTGATGGTTTGAAAGTGATCGGTGCAAGTTTTATGCAACTACCATAGGAATATAGTGGCTTGACATCGGGTGTGAGCATGATGAAAAAAAACTGCGTGAAAACCGATTTCAAATCTGCTGCTACCTGATGACTGTGAATTTGGAATTGTAGACCTTGCCGTCGCCATGAATAAGTCTGATCAGGTAGTTTCCACTGGCCAGCGTCGATACATTCAGTTCGCCGTGCTGCACCTGACTGGCATTGTACAATATATTTCCACTCCTGCTGATGATCTGAATGTTCCTTACCTGATTCCACGTAAAGCCATCTTCCAGTTTCAAGTTCAGCTTGTCGACAACCGGATTTGGATAGACGGTTAGTTTGAATGCGGGAGTTTTCATTTCTTCGTGCGGCGCTTCGAAGCGCTCAGAAACCTCCATTCTAGCAGACGATACATTTTTGTTTAAAACACCCAAATTATTGTTTTGTAAATAAATCCACGGGCCGAAAGTCTGTTCAGATGGACGGTCCGTCGACCAGTATTGCACCCTGACCCTGACCTTCGTGTAACGCCCCGTTTTGGCAACCAGCGCTTTCAGTTCCACACCGGCGGGTCCAATGCTGGTGAAAGCCTCCGTACCGGTATAGCGTACATAATTTGTAATCGTAGATCCGCTGCTGAATGGTGCTCCCTGAGATTTTGTTTCCCATATTAATCTTGCGTAAGCTGCTGTACCACTGGCAGGCCGAACGAACAAGCCAACGCCGAAATTGGTGGCCAGGTTGTTTGCAGTGCTGATCCGGGAGGTCAGATCGGAATTGTAAAGCCGGAGCATGTTACCTCGTTTGCTTCCGCCATTTCCCATATAGGCAAATACAGAATTATCAGGAGAGGCCCCAACAATAATGTCGCTGTAACCATCGCCATTGACATCGCCCGATGCCGAGGAACTGGAACCAAACCCATTGCCAGAACCGGTAATGGCATTTGAATACACCAGACCAGCCGCGCTGCCTTTGTAAATTTTGACACTCTGCAGGCCCGGACTGTACCCAGCTGCACCAATCACCACGTCGCTGTATCCGTCGCGGTTGATATCACCCGCACTAACGCTCCTCCCCAAGTGTTCGCCGGGGGTACCCAGGATCGGGGTGTAATTGCTACTGGAAACGCCTGTTGAACTTCCTTTGTATAAATAGGCTGCGCCAGCGTCTGAATAAGAACTTGATGCACCGACGATGAAATCACCATACCCATCGCCATTCACATCTCCCGCATTTGCGATCCGCATGCCGAAGCCGTTTGATCCGGAAGGAGCGGAAATAACGGTCGATGGAACATTGGACAAGCCGATGGCGCTGCCCAGGTATACATAACCCATTTCAGGAAATGTTTCACCGCTGGTCTCATGGATGGCTGCCACCATTACATCGCTGTAACCGTCGCCGTTGACGTCTCCTATTCCCGCAGCGCCACGACCAAAGTTTGTATCCGGGCGGGTGAGTGTGGTGGTGGGCGTGGTGGCGACACCGGATGCAGATCCCATGTAAACATACGCTTTGGAAACTGTGCCTGATCCAACGATCACATCATCGTAACCGTCAGCATTGATATCCCCGGCACCGGCTACGATAAACCCAAAGCGTATTTCGCTGGTTTTTTGCAACGTTGCACCAAGTACCAACTGCCCCTGTGCGTTTCCATGCACTACATAAGCTTTTCCGGCGTTGAGTGTACCCACAATGATATCGCTGAAACCGTCCCCATTCACATCTCCGGCGCGGGCTAGGCTAAATCCGTAAAAGTCCGAATCTGCAAACGTGCCTGCCACAGACGATGAACTGGTAGACAAGCCGTTAGCGCTGCCGAGATAGAGATAAACAAAGCCATAACGCGAGCTGTTATAGTAAGCTCCGACGACCACATCACCATATCCGTCGCCATTCATATCCCCTGCATGGGCCACACTGTACCCAAAGTCGCCGGTACCGGTCAAAAGCGTTGCCACCGATGTGACCATGACCGGGCCGCCGAGGTAAATATAAGCCGAGCCCGTGTTGGACGAAGTACCCGACGCACCGACAATAGCATCACTGTAACCGTCTCCATTGATATCTCCCGCAGCAGCGACGCTGACTCCAAAATAGCTGTAATACGCAGAACCCTGAAAAGTCTGGCTGGGTGCGGAAGGTAATCCCGATGCGCTGCCCTGTAAAAGATAAGCCGAGCCTGTGTTTGTGCCGGTGCCGCTCGCACCGACCATAATGTCTGCATATCCATCACCATTGATATCGCCGACGCCGGCAACACTTACGCCCCCGAAACCGGACAGGGTTTTTACCGGCGACGCCTGCGTTCCGGTAGCGGTGCCTTTGTACACATAAGCCGCATTATTTGCCGAGGCACCCACGATCACTTCGCAGTACCCGTCGCCGTCCACATCACCAGCAGCCGAAACGCTCGCACCGTAAGACGCATTAAACGCTGGACTGGTTAATGTAGATGCGACCGAAGTGTTCACGCCATTCGCATTGCCGTGGTAAACATATGCCTTGTTCGCTTCGCTCGCTCCGACTATTATGTCTCCGAAAACGTCCCCGTTTACATCACCAGCACCGGCGACGCTCCGTCCGAAACGACCATTGGCAACGGTACCGTTCAAGATATAATCCGGTGTCTGCGAAATGCCTGCGGACGTGCCCAGGTGAACCGTCGCGCGACCTGTACCTGCATTGAAATTGGGCGCGCCGACTATAATGTCACTATATGCATCAGCATTCAGGTCAATCGCTGATACACTGATACCGAGCGCACTACCAGCCGCCCCGGTTAATATGGTGGCTGGCGTGGCATTGAGTCCGGTTGAAGATCCGTAGTATATGTAGGCTGCCCCGGCGTTGTTTGAATATTGATAGGCGCCCACGATCACATCGCTGCGTCCATCACCATTCACGTCACCTGCACTTGCCACAGCATAGCCGAAATAACTGTTTGCCGGCCCGTTCAATATCCTGGCCGGGCTGGTGGACAATCCCGTCGCGCTACCCATATAAATGTAAGCTGCGCCCGCATTGGCGGCCAGCCCGTAAGCACCCACGATCACATCTCCATAGCCGTCTCCATTCACATCGCCCGCGCTAGCTACGCTGCACCCGAAACTGGCGTTGACCGACGGGCCGGTTAATGTAGTATTGGCAGTGGTAGACAGTGGATCAATGGTCACCGGATAAGCTGCATTCGCAACCGCCACTACCAAACTAAAATCGTGATCATTACCCGTTTCCATTTTAGCAGCCAGTATCTTTCCGTTTGCGTCCCAGGCCTTAATGTCCTTGTAAATGACTTTGGTACTCAGGCCTGCTTCCGCATTTTCCAATGCAAATTGAAGCTCGTTCTGATCTGCCTGGTTAACCGTCCATTCTTGCGAAAACCCCATTTTAACCCGAAGTTCTTTTGCATTAACGGAAGGTTTATTTTTTACAATAAAATTTTGCCGCACACCATCTTCCCGGTTCTGGTACTGAACGACCAGCTGATCATGATGGGTAAATGTGACTTCACTGGCATCGGTAGCAACCTTTGAATTTTGATCATTTGAAATGGCCAGTACACCGTCCGTATACAAGCCCTGCACGATCATATTCAGTTTCCAGTTTTGCTGTGACGACTCTTTTAAAACGCTGTTTCCTGGTTTTTCAGAATCCTGGCGATCCGGCATATTCGACAATGTAAAACCTTCGGATCTATAAACAGCCTGCATTTTCTGTTTTGGATTAATGCTATTTACGCTGTCACCCGAGGATGCCACAAAGTAACTTTTACGCTCCATGTCGCTGATAACCTTTTTGTACCAATCGCCGCCTTTCAAAGTTTCAATGTCCTCACCTGGTTCACCTTTACCACTATTCGACAAGGCAGTCTGGCCGGGAAATGCGGGAAGTTTAGGTTGAAATGCAGCATATGGAGCGATTTGACTACCGGATTGCACGGTGGCGATTTTACCAGCCGGCACCAATGTGCGACGAATACCGGAAACAATCAAAAGCGATGCGAGTATACAGGCTGTCCAGGTAGAGTTACGTTTCATGACGATCATTTAGTTTAGCTCTTGTGATTAGATTCAATGCAAGGTAAACCAGCCCAAAATCAGTTTTCCGGGCTTTGAGCAGATGGCATACAATTCCTAGAATCCGGTACGGTTTGTCCGGAAACTGGTCGATCTGAAAATTAATATTGTGTTATAAGGCAGCCAGCTTTTGAAGAAATTCGGCTTTGCGGCGTCTGGAGACCTCTATTTGTTCGCCATTAGTCAGGATCACATATTCTTCCAGGCCGGGGTGAAAGTATTCGACATAATGCAGATTGATCAAATGAGACTGGTGTACCCTGAAAAAATCGTAGGGTGCCAGTATTTCCTCATACTCTTTCAATGTCTTTGCGACCACTATTTCAGGTTTTCCGTCAATGTGAAAACGGCAGTAATTACTGTCGGCCTCCACCCGGATAATATTGGGAATACTGGCCGCCAGCAGACCTTTGCTGGTGGGTAAAAGCAACTTCTGAGGCAGCGGCAGGTCCTTTTTTACAACTTCTGCACGCAAAAACTGTAATCGCTGGGCCGCTTTTTCGATGGCCTCACCCAGTTCCCGCAGACTGATCGGTTTAAGCAAATAGTCCACAGCTTCGGTTTTGAGCGCCTGTAATGCATACCGATCGTAGGCGGTTGTAAAAATTACCGCGCAATTCCTGTTTGGAATAGCATCAACTACCTGTATACCATTGAAATAGGGCATTTCAACATCTATAAAAAGCAGGTCCGGCTGATGCTGCTCAATCAATTCAGCTGCTTTGCGACTATCGGTAGTGGAGCCGGCAATGGATACTTTTGCGGAAAATCTGGCTTCCAGCATGGCGGCTAATGTGTCAATGCAATGCTGCTCGTCGTCGATAATCAGGCAGTTAATCATGTTTTTGCAGGAGTGGTAACGTAAGGAGAACGATCGTTCCGGTAGACTCGTTGCCGTCGAACTTATCTATAATTTCCACAGAAGATCTCACATTGGAATCGTTTTTCAACCATTCGATCCTTTGGCTCGAAATATTCATCGCCAGCGATTTTTTCTGAATACCATCCACCTTTATCTCCGCCGATTTTGCTCTACCAATGCCATCGTCCTCGATGCGGCAAATCAGGCTTTCTGCTGTTTTTTCTATGACAATGTCGAGCCGGCCGTGCCCGTCTTTCTGGCTTAAACCATGCCAGATCGCATTTTCAATGTATGGTTGCAGCAGTAGTGGCGGTATCAGCGTCGATTCGGTGTCAATGTTTTCAGCCACGGAAATGGTATAGTAAAATTTTTGATTATTGCGCCGGTGTTCCATTTCTACGTAAAGCCTCAGGGATGCGAGTTCGTCGGTCAGTTTCACGGATTCGTAAAGCGAATTTTCCAATACCAGCCGGATCAGCCGCGCGAATTTCGTCAGATATTCGGATGCGTCTTCCTGGCGGTTTTCCCAAATATATTTTTGAATGGAATTTAATGAATTGAAAATGAAATGTGGGTTCATCTGGCTGCGCAATGCCTTCATTTCCAGTGTCGATTTTAGATTTTGAAGCGCAGTTTTACCACGAAGCTGACGAATGTAATACACCACCCCAAACACAAAAATCAAGCTGAGTATTAGCGTGATGAGCAGCGTTTTATTACGGAATGAAGCCTCTATTTCGAGATCTTTGATCTGATTTTCCTTTTGCAGCAGCCGGATCTTTTCCTCTTTTCTGGAAGTCTGGTACTCGGTTTGAAGTTCTGCCAGCTCTTTTTGCGCGTTTTCTGTTTTGATCGAATCGTTGATCGCAATGAAGTCTTTTTGAAGCTCGAAAGCCTGCTTATACTGCCCCAAATGCTGTTTCACTGCAATGTGTAATCGAAGGGCTTCCAATTGGTAGACCTTCACATCTATTTTTTTTGCGAAATCCAGCACCAGATTCAAATGCCTGTCGGCCTCGCCGTAGTTATTTTGGGCCGTATCCAGTGAAGCGTAAGTCAGCAGGCAATTGATCAATTCCGTGCCTGGTTCTTTTTTTAACAGATAGTTGAGACCTTCTTGCAACGCGACTTTGGCGGGCGCGTAGTTTTTTTCGGCCATCAGCACCCGGGCTTCTTTGATCCCTATCGCATGGATCGCCTCATCGTCTTTCAATTTGACTGCGATAACCTTCGCCTTTGTTAAAAAGTACCGGACAGAATCCTGATTCTCAATGTTTGTATAATAATCCGTCAGATTGAAGTAGGTCACCAACCTGTGATAATCGTTTTTTCCCAGATAGGGCAAGGCCTGCAAGGTATAGTAAATGGCCAACCTGTTATCATCCAGCTGATTATAAGTTAGCCCGATATTTACTAACGCGGCCACGATGCCGGCCGAATCTTTGGTCAGCATACTCTGTCTTACCGAAAGCCGGTAGTTTTTGATGGCGTTTTCATATTCGTTCAGTGCTGCATAGCTGCTCGCAATGGTGGTTGTAGCACTGATCTTCCGGCGATCCTTGTCAGACAATGGTTTAATCGCTTTTTCAAGTTTATGAATGTAGGCGATAAGGGAATCTTTCTTGTTGAGCGCCTGATAGTTGTAGGCCAGCGACTGTAAGAGGTATAATTTCTTTTTCAACGGGATATTCTGGTAGGCCGCCAGAGATTTCCGGAAATAAATGGCTGCGCTATCCGGGCGGCTCGCATCATACGCATCACCCAGATATTGATATAAAATTGGGCTTAATGTGTCCTTCTTCGACTTTTTAGCAAATCCTAGCGCAATATGGCACCATTCAGGGACCCGGGAGTAGGCCCGTACACCGATTGAATCACTGATTATTTTTTTTAGGTAAAATGCTTTTTCGCCGTCTGTGCGGAGTGCGTAGAACGGTGCCGGAAATCGATTACTCGCCTGTCCCATTACTTTATACGTCGGGTACAGTAGTATAAGAAATAATACAAAACTTTTGATCATTCGCCCACTTTAAAGCGTCCCGAGGGAAGGTTCTATGACAAGTGGAGCGAAGCCCTGATCTACTCAAAAGCGTAGCAGGCAGGAAGAAATCCTTCCGGATTTTTGAGGTGGTGGGTAACTTTGGCCGGAGCGTTTACTTCGGCCGATTTTGTCAGGGTTTCTCTTCCTTTGGAAATCCCGGGAGTATGTCGATTGAATCTGTCTGGATTAGATAACTAATTTCAAGCCATGGATTAGGTTCGAACATGTATACCATCAATTCTAGTGTCCTGTCAGATGCTTTTTGCCCGGCATCTCCGGGTTCTTTTTCGCCAGGATTCGTAATATGCTTGCTGCTTCGTTTTTGGCCCATTTCGCGAAATGAAAGACTTAACAATATTGAAATGCCGTTGTCTGATGGCGGAAGCAGAAGCAGCTGTTTACTTGTTTCTGCTCAATAGTTTCCCTGTTACAAACCCGTCAAAGAACTGGGTCCGATAGGCATCTCCAATCGGGATCTCGTACTTGTCGATAAAAACGGTGTTGTTATCAAAGGATGTTACCTGGCTCATGTTGATAATGTATGACTTGCTTACGCGCGCAAACGTATTTTGGGGCAGTTGATCATAAATGGTTTTGATATTCATTGCAGTGATTACCTTTTGCGATACGGTCTGAATGACTACGTAGTCCTTTAACCCTTCTATGAAAAGGATATCATTAAACTGTATCTTGAAAATGCGTCTTTCGGCTTTTACAAAGAAATAGTCGTCTGTTATCTGTTGTATGCGGTTGGTTGAGGTGGAGCTCGATTTTAATAGATCCAGGTAGTTCGATGCTTTATAAACAGCTTTTTGAAAACGCTCGATTTTGATCGGCTTGATCAGATAATCTACCGCTTCAACTTCATAGCTATCCAAAGCATAGTCCGCGTACGCTGTGGTGAAAATCACCAATGTCAATTGGGGTACGGATTTAGCGAAATCGATCCCGTTCATTCCCGGCATTTGAATATCCAGAAACAATAGGTCAACCGCTTCGTCGGACAGATACCTCGCAGCGGCATTAGCACTGTTAAAGCTTCCGACCAGTTCTACTCCTGACGTTTTACTTACCAGGGACGCAATTCCCTCTCTTGCCAGTGGTTCATCATCGACGATGATGCATCTCATAACTTTATGGTTAAACTTAGCGAATACGTTTCTGCGGAATCCTCCACTTTTATACTGTGCCTGTCGGGGTAAAGCAAGGCAAGCCTGCGCTTAACGTTGGCCAGCCCAAGTCCTCCGGGACCTTGAATTATTGCCATCAATTGCGGTTTTGAGTTGGTGCATTTGAAGTCCAATTCACCCTCGTGGATGCCAAAATAGATATGAACCCAGGACTCATTGTCGGCATCGAGGCTGTGCTTAACAGCATTCTCTGCAAAGGCTATAAACAGCAAGGGAGCCACCTGGATACCGGCGAGCATTCCTTCATTTGAAATGGTAAATTCAAAGTTGTCCCGTCTTATTTTCTCCATAGCGAGAAGGTCCTGGATAAAGCGTATCTCAGACGTTAACAACACCTTAGGCCTGGCGCTGTCATATAACTGATACCTCAAAAAGTCGCTGAGTTTTTCGAGTACCTGCGACGCCTTTTCCGGATCTTTTTGCGTGAGTACATTCACATTATTGAGCATGTTGAACAGGAAATGAGGATTAATCTGATTTTTTAACTGCTCCAATTCGGCAGATTTCGTCAGGTGCTCCAGTTCGCTGATACGTTGGGAATCGATTAACCAACGTTGAAATAGTTTGATTGCAGTGCAGGCTGCAACCCATACCAGGGAAATGAATACATATTTTGCCACTCCCCAATACGGCGTGGTCGAAAAGTCGTTTGCTTTATAGTTGAAAAATACCAGGGGATATGCCAAGGCGATAAACAATGCGATAGCCGTTACAAACTGGACATGTTTATTCTTAAAAAGAAAATGCGGGACCAGCAAATACATGTTCGCATAAAGAAGGGACATGAAAAAAATGAAAAAGCGTAGCTTTAACAGATCCTCGGAGGTATCGTTGCCGCTCGGCTCCATGCTCAACACAAAAGCACCGAGCATAAATACCAGTATCAGGTGCCTGTATAGCCGGTACCTTGGCGCAATCAGAAGCTCCATATATTTATCGCGGGCTGAAAGTCTATTGGCTGCTCCCATCTTATCGTCTTCACCTTAGCAACGCCAAGATAACACTCGGAATGCTGCGAAAATGCTGAATTATACAAACCGCTTGCTTTATTATACCAACACAGCTCCCCGACTTCTATTGCCCGAACACAGGTCGGGGTTCTATAATGCCTGGCATCTTTGGTATAAAAGTTAGCCTTCTTCCTATAATTCGCACAAGCCCCTCAGGTATAGAAAAGTAGTTTTGTCCGACTTCAATCCTATGTTATGAACAAACTACTGATAGTTGGCATGTTGCTTTTTGCCAGTCTGAGCAGCATCGGGCAGAAAATGTATTCGATTAGTGGAACGGTAATCGACAAAGCGACCGGCGAGTCACTGATTGGGGCCACCGTCAGCGTCGAGGGTACTCACGACGGTACGGTAACTAATGAATACGGTTTTTTCTCTATCTCCCTGCCAGCAGCCTCTTACACTATCAATGCCAGCTATTTGGGATATGCGCGATACTCTGAAAAAGTGTTGCTCGACAAGGACCATAAATTAAAGATAATGTTAGCCGCCGAAGGTAACACATTACAGGAAGTGCTTATCAATGATAAAGCTAAAAATGAAGCGGTGACTTCGGCGCAGATGGGGAGGGAAAATTTAAATGTGAAACAATTGGCTTCGCTACCCGTATTATTTGGAGAGAAGGACGTAATGAAAATCGTGCAGCTGTTGCCGGGAGTGAAAGGTGCCGGCGAGGGTAGCACCGGCTTTTATGTAAGAGGAGGTGGCGCGGATCAGAATCTTGTCCTGCTGGACGAGGCCATAGTGTATAACCCTTCACATCTTTTGAGCTTTTTCTCTGTCTTTAATTCAGATGCGATCAAGAGCCTTACCTTGTATAAAGGCAATGAGCCCGCGCAGTATGGCGGTCGGCTGTCATCGGTCATGGATGTGAAAATGAACGACGGCAATGATCAGTCCTATCACGCAAGCGGAGGAATAGGCCTGATTGCCGCCCGGCTAAACGTGGAGGGGCCAATCGTAAAAAGCAAAGGGTCATTTTTAGTGAGCGCCAGACGGACTTATGCAGATGCATTTCTCGGGCTGTCCGGTGACTCGACTGTTCGGAATAACCGCCTGTACTTCTATGATCTGAACGCCAAATTGAACTACAAAATCACCGACAGAGACCGGATTTATCTCTCCGGTTATTATGGCAAGGATATTTTGTCATTCGGGGACGTTTTGAGCATTGACTGGGGTAATGCCACGGCCACCCTTCGATGGAATCATATTTTTAATCCGAAACTATTCTCAAACACCTCCCTTATTTACAGCGACTACCGTTACAAAGTCAAAGTAAATACGGCAGGCGTTAACGGTAATATGTTGTCGTCCATCAAAGACTGGAATTTCAAGCAAGGGTTCGATTACTATTTGAACACCAATAATTCCTGGCATTTTGGATTCAATGCTATTCACCATTCAATCGCTCCGGGAATAATCAGCTCCAGTCCTGCCGTCTCCGACACTGCAAATTCACAAACGTGGGAAAATGCGGTTTATATTAGCGATAGTTGGAAGGCGACAAAAAGACTTAACATCGATATCGGAGTGCGATTAAGCGCCTTTCTGGTCCTTGGCGGCAATTCCAAATTTTACACACTGGATGACAACCGCCAAATCGTTGACACACTTCAATTCCCGTCGGGACACGTATTTAAGACCTATGTAAATTTTGAACCCCGGATATCGGCCAGTTATCAGTTAGGAAATTCGTCATCGATCAAGGCTGCATATGCGAGAAACGCGCAGTATCTGCACCTGTATTCTAATTTCATAACGAGCAATCCCATCGATAAATGGGTTGCGACCAATAACATTATCGAACCGACAGTCGCTGACCAGATTTCGCTCGGCTTTTTCCGGAATTTAAAGGAGAATACCTATGAATCCAGTGTGGAGACCTACTATAAGGCGATGCACAACGTAGCTGATTACAAAGACAACGCTCAAATTTTGAACAGCAACGAACCAATAGAACCACAACTTCTATTTGGGCAGGGTCGTGCGTATGGTATTGAATTCAGTATGAAAAAGAATGAGGGCCGGTTAACAGGCTGGCTGTCTTATACATTGTCGCGAACAGAGCTTCGGATCAACGGCGTAAATGATAACAAATGGTATCCTGCCACCCAAGACCGTACCCATGACTTGTCTCTTGTGGGAATGTATAAAGTGTCCAGGAAATGGACAGTGTCAGCCGATTTTGTTTACTACACTGGCAATGCGGCCACCTTTCCAAGTGGCAAATATGAGATCGACAACCAGGCAATACCTTACTATACAGGACGAAACCAATACAGAAGGCCAGCATACCATAGACTGGATGTAGGTGCTACGGTCAAATTAAAGGAGCGCAAGCGTTTTTCCCCCGAACTTTCATTCAGCATCTATAACGCATATGGGAGACAAAACCCTTACGTCATCACCTTCCAGACTGATCCTGACGATCCTACCAAGACCCAAGCGCTCCAGACCTCATTATTCAGATGGGTACCCTCTATTTCATATAATTTCAAATTCTAGCCTTATGAAAACATCGGTTTGGATGCTCGTATTTTGCGTAATCGCGTTTTATTCATGTCAAAAAGTGATTGAAGTCGAACTAAACCCGTCGTCTCCCAAATATGTCATCACCGGGAATATCACAGACCAGCCTGGGCCGTATGAGATAAAAATAACAAGCTCAATAAATTTCGACCAGGACAACAATTTCCCGGCAGTAAGTGGTGCCAAAGTATATATTACAGATCAGAACGCGTCGTCAACAGATACTTTGACAGAGGTAGCCCCGGGCAGATACCGGACACATGTTTTGAAGGGCGTCCCAAGGCACACATACAAACTGCTGGTGATATTGGGCGAGGAAATGTTTTCCTCCGTTTCTACCATGCCAACGCCCCAGGCTCTGGATAGCCTATACACGAAATCAGCTTCATTTGGCGACGGGACAGACGTTGTTGCCATATATAATGACCCCGTCGGGCTGGGGAATTTTTATCGCCTCGAGTTAACTATTCAGGATAGCCTGTCGCAAGAGATATACTTGCATAACGATAAAATTAACAATGGGTCAAGCGTGAACCACGTTTTAAACAATGACATAGATGTCAAAACGGGCGATACGATTACTGTGAAGTTACAATGCATTGATGCCGACGTGTATGACTTCTATTACACCCTGGACCAAGCTTTGAAGCAAAACTCAGCAGTGATCTCTAATCCCAAAACAAATATACTGGGGGGCGCTATGGGCTATTTCTGCGCACAGACCATTAGAACAAGAAGTTTTGTGTTTAGGTAAGAACCACTGTCGCCGTTTTCACAGGTAGTATTCCGTCATCAGGCTATTGCGTTCACCTGATTCAAGGTTGATATAGTCGAATTTTTTGTATTGACAGAAAGAGCCCATTTCCTTATCCCCATTAATGAAAATGGCGCCCACCAGGATGACATATTTGCAGGGGTAATGGGTTTGTTTCACGAGTACTTCTATACGATCGTCTATGGCCTCGTACATGACCTGGGTCGCTTCGAATATCTGATTTTGAGCAGCTAATATCCTTTCTTTGTGGTGTAGAAATATCTGCTCGATCGTATTCATCTGAAAGTCCAGCGAATTGATATTGCCTTCAATGATCTGGCCGCTCAAAAGTTTGCCAAGAGCACCTTTGGCTGCCCCGCAGCAGGCTGAGTTTACATGCTGGCCGATCCTGCTGATTTCACCGATCACACCCTGATTGGTGATGCCGATATGGGGTGCATAGAAAACGACTACGGCACCGTTCTCCGGAACGTGATGGGCGAAGGCATTCATGCCGGTCAAACCTGCAAAAGGATAGCCGTTTAGTCCACCCATTTTGAAAGGACCGAGCATTTGATAAGCTCGGGGAGGATATTGAATCGCGTTCACATCGTCGCAACACATACTATCGGCATGCATGAGCTGCTCAGGCTTCAATCCCAGGTATTTTTCGATGGTATCCAGCAGGCGGTCAATGGTCTCAATGGATGTCAGGGCGTTGGGATACCATTGACGGACGGTATCCAGATGTTGATTGTTCATAGTTGGCATTTCTAAAATGGTTTTTTTGTCAGGCCTACATTAAGATGTGATTGATTGCGGCAATAGGCCCGGGAAGGTCTTTTTCACCAAGCATCTCCCTGAGATCTATCTCAATATTGCGGCTGATCTGGGTGATGGGTATGTCATTGGCGTTTCCTTCAAAAGGGTTCTCGGTTGATTCGCCAATCTGTTCTAATACGAGGAAAACCCAACCCAGCAAGACACTTAGCGGGATGGTGAGCCAGATAATGTTTTCTCCCAATTTTTCGGTGAGCTTTGAAAGCTCGCCCAGGAAACCCAAGGGCAACAACAGGCAAAGTGCGTTGGTAAAGTACAGATTGATGCTGGAAAACTGGCGAGGGTAGGGGAAATTCTTGATGCGCTCGCATTTACCTTGCTGTTCATACAGTTCTTTGAGCAGGTTCTGCAAAGCGACATAGTTGTAATCTTTGATCATATCATCCTCGTTGAGTGTTTTTAGCTGCGCGGATTGGGTAGCGATCAGTTGTGTGGCCCTGTTTTTGGTACCCATGATGTAGTCACGCTCGCTTTCATCTAAAAAGGCATTCAGCTCCTGCTCCAGGCTGCTTTCCCATTCAGGAACTTTATAATGTTTTAGATATTGCAGGTTGTAGCTCCGGGTTTTTACATTTTCCCAGCTTTTGATTTCCCGCAGTTGGAAGCGCAATGCAGTAAGCCAGGCGAAATGCCGGTAAAAGATCTGCCGGTGGATGGCCGCCTCCATCGTTTTATCCTGTGTTCTTACAAAGTCCCGGACCATGATCCCCAACGCCCTGCTAATGTTGATGATAGCTCCATATATCTGTCTTGCTTCCCAGGCCCGGTTGTAAGTCTGCGTGTTCTTGAACCCTGAAATAAATGCGGTAGCAGTGCCCAGTAGTGCCACCGGAACCCAGGGGAATGCCAGCCATTTCCAATCCAGAAAATAGAATAGCATGGTCGGAACACTGCTGATCAGGAACATTTTGTAAATTTTTGTTCGGGTCCAGGGAATGAAATGATGAAGTTTGTAGTGGCTTGCAGTGTTCATCTGATTATTTATTGTCTGAGGAAAATTTGCTGATTAAAATGCCTACCAGTACCACGGTATAGAACTGCCCGGCGATACCGATGAAGGCGGTTGTCAATTTCGTAACAGGTAGATTAGGTGTGATATCACCGAAACCGATGCTGGTAAAGGTAATCGAGCAGAAATACACCAAATCAATAAATGTATGCGCGGGCGAGGACGTATCAAGGCCTTTGAATGCCTGTCGGTTCTCGTATTCGAAATACTGTAATAAAAAGACTGAAATTTCAATGAGTAAAAAATATCCGCAGGCGGCTGCTGAGATAATGTCAGTGTTTATATAGCCCGGCTTTACCAGGAAACGCAGCACCTCTACCAAAAGCAGGCAAAAAAACACGACATAGTTGATGTTAAGCAGGGTGAAATACCAGGTTACATCCTTGAAAAACGGAATACCGATCGGAAGCAACAGGATGATAACGAAGTGAAAGTTTCGAAGCCAGTGCTGCCAGCTGTGTTTGCCAATGAAAATAAAAATACTGCCCATGCCCAAAATCAGCATGTTGATCGGCCAGATCGTGCTGGTATAAAAATCAAAATCGGTCAGAAAAATACCAATGAATAAATGCTGCGCCAGTACCAGCAAAAGCACTTCGTATTTTCGTTTTTCAAGCCTTTTTATGATACCCATAGAAGTCAGTTTGGTGAGGCGCGTTTCCGGTTATCGTTTTAGGGGATGCCCCAGGTACAGAATCACCAGGTTCAATAACAGGAACGGCAACTCGATAGCTACACCTTTCAGGTCCCGGTCGAGCAGATGGAAACAGATGATCAACAGAATGCCCGCTGCCATCAGGAAATTTCCCCATAGAAAAGTCTTTGGATGCAAAATCAATAAAGCGGCAATAATGGTAACGGCGCCGTTAATCATTATTCCTGTTTTGTTGAAGCCCCACTTGCTGAACATACCCAGCATTTGAGGTTTTACGTCAAGCATCGCATAGCCTTGTTTTAACCCCATGTAAACGGCGCCAAGCATCAGCAATGTGCTAATTGTCCTTATGACCATAGATAATTATGTTTTTAGCTGCAAACAGCTGGTGTATATTCTCATAACAATGCAAAGTGAAAAATAGCCATCACCAGGCAAACGGGGCTGAAAATCCATGAATCCGTGTATGCAAAGCGACTATTATAAAAGCGCTTACTAAACCCGACATAAGCAAAATCTCCGATGGCCCGAAGTAACAGTAGCAGGCCGATGGCGGCAACGCCGTAACGCGACATGGGTTCGACTGTCGACTCAGGCAAAATGCCGGTCCGCGTCAGGTTTACTAATATAAAAAGTAGAAACCCGGCGCACAAGACGGCTGCCTTTGCTCCGTTGGGTTTATAAAGCAACCGGTTATTACCATCGGTAGGTATCAATAGATGGCTGCCGAAAGAACCTCCCAGCAACCAGTTCAGATGTATAAGGGCAAGTGAGGCGAAAAATAATGAATTTAAGATTGCCAGCGCCAGGTATGCCATTTATTAAGGAGCGATTAAATAGTAAACTAAGGGATTCGCCGCTATTTGGGCTTTGAGCGGTTTTCCAGCAAACATAGCGCGGTCGAATTGACTTGCAAGGTAAGTCTTACTGTCGCATTTAATGGGTTAAAATCTTCGTAAAGATGGGTCAAAATCTACCGGTGCCCATATTCTTTTCCCTGATAATCGTCGTTGCCGGCGGGAGCCGCATTTTTGATCAGATTTTGTCCCATGCGACTGATTACATTGTTTCATCTTTGTCAGAGTATCCGTGACGATATCAGTTTCTGTCAAGCCCGGGCTGGTATCGGCTCAGGTTGAGACACAGAAGAAGTCTTAGGGACTACGCAGTAGACGTTTGGTAACTTAAATCAGTCTCCCGGGTTTCCGGGAGATGTGATTTAACCGGAGTGTCAAAGTTATTGCAGAAGATATCAGATATTGACTTGCAGGGTAGAGGAGATAAAGGAAGTGAGAGGGTAGTACCGGCAGGCATACGTTGAGTAAATGGATCAATCTCCCGGAGTTTCCGGGAGAAGTGATTTTGTAAGGGACTACTGCTCTGATTTCACTCTATAGCACGCTTAAATACTAGATTTTATAATGAAGATCGCATTGGTTGACAAACATCCGTTGCTACGAAGGGGACTTATCGCCGAGCTGGACGCGAATTTTACGGATATTGAGGTGACTGAATCGGATAAGCTTCTTGAGCTACGAGACTTGGACCTTGGTTCTACTGCGGAAATCGTTATAGTTGGATTGGACCAGCTAGGTCTTGATAGGCCGGCGGAGCTAATGCAACTAATCAGAAGGTTGTACCCCGTCGCGCCGGTGGTAATCCTGGATTATATGTTAAATCCGGCCATGGCGCATTTTTTCTTGAGCGAGGGAGTAATGGGGTACGTTGCTAAGGATGCCCCATTATCGGAGTTGGTCGATTGTATCCGGCTTGTGATGAAGGGGAAGCGGCACATCTCTCCGGATGCGCTGATCTGGATGCTTACCGAGATGGGAACCAGGCCGAACGGAAATCGACCGGCTACACTTTTCAAGGGCCAGTTAACACGCCAGGAGCTGGAAATTGCTATTTGCATTGCAAACGGTATGCCGTTGAAATGGATTGCCGATTTTTTTTGCAAAAAACAGGTTAGCGTCACTATGATGAAGTCAACTATTTTCCGAAAGCTTGACGTTGGCTCGGCGCTTCAGTTAAGGAGAGTGTTAAGGTCGGGCGGCTGAGGTTCCATCTCAGAGGTTGACTGCAAGTAAGGCCCTTTTTCTACCATGTAGGGAAAGGGCTTTGTATTGTATTTAAACAAGAGCAAGCCAGACAGCATTTCGCGCTGGCTGGCTTGCTCTTGTTAGTTTGTTATCGCTTACTTTTGTATACTTATTTTGTGACTGCTGGTTGTTCCGTCTTTGGACTTGGCCGTCAACAGGTAGATTCCCGAAGGCAGCCTGCTTACATCGATCTCCTGGGTCAGTCTAGCATTTAGCTTCATGACGGTGCGTCCGCTCATGTCGTAGATGAAAATTCCGCTCAGTTGACTTAAATCTACACCTTTTAAACGGAGGGTAGCCGATGCCGGATTGGGGTAGGCTGCCATGGCACCAGCCCCTTCCAGTATTACGGACCGGATAGCGCTATATGCGAAGGTTTCGTCCTTATCGGCCATCCTGAGACGGTAATAGTTGACCCCACCCGAAGGTGTAGTATGTGTATAGCCGTATTTTCTCAGGATAGCACTTTCTCCATTGGATTTGACCTTACCCAGGACCTTCCACGCCTTTGCATCAGTACTGTGTTGCACTTCGAAATAATCGCTATTGGTTTCTTCGGTGGTCGCCCATTGCAGGTTGGCGATGCTGCCTTCTTTCGTGGCCTGAAAGTCGATCAGCGTCACGGGTAGATTAGTATCTATCACCCCAAAGGAGCTCGGATCGTCATTCCCCGTATTGGTCGTGTTGTATCCACCTGGATTTCCATTGGCCTGATAGCCGACCACTGTCCCATTTGGTCCGATTGCCGATCCGGATATCTTGAAGACCGTATATTCACCACCGGGAATAGCCTTGTCTTGCAGAAGCGAGATAAAATACACGCCACCGCCCAGGTCTATAATCTCTGGTGCTGCAAAGTAATTGACAAACCCCGGCTCCACAGAGACGACGGGAATACCCATGCCCCGCACCGTAATATTGACCTGGAATTCGGATCCCCCCGGCGGCGGCCAATTCAGGGTCCCCACCGAACTTCCCGCGTCGATGGTGAAGGAAACCGCCTCGGACGGGGCAAAGGGCGAAGCCGTCAGATTATCTCCCACACCCGTTCCCTGGATGATAGTGCCACCTACGTCGGGCTCCTGTGCGTAGCTGAATACCCATGCCAAAACGGCTATAATTGTCAATAATGTCTTTTTCATTTGGATTGCTGTTTAATGTTTAATCACTACGGTTGATAGGATATCGATTCCTGGTCGGTGTTATTGGTGTCTGGTGATTCTCCTCCGGAACCTGTCGGAATGCTGACTGTGAAAACATATTTCCCGTTAGCGCCTGATGGGTTAAAAGTGGCCGGCACGTTGAATTGGGAATAGCTGTTGTCGAGCACTGTGGCAGACACAAATTGATGTTGAATGCCAACCAGGCCGTTGTATGTCCATCCGTTAATGGTTGTGCCGGGTGTAACGCCTATCACCCAGTCGGCCGAGCGCCTGATATTCAGCGTCAACATTCCAGAGGTTGGTTTGTTTTTTAGCTCCGTTACCCGGATGCGCAGGATGATCGCTGTACTTCCAATGATGCTGCTTGGAATCACCGTGATTGTCGGGGTCAGATCCGGCGTACATACGATCGGGGTACTACCGTCGCCCGGCTCAGGTGCCGCCTCGCGGGTATCCACATAAGCACCATATACATCTACATACTGCTGCAATGCGGTGGCCAGCGAACTTACTGTAATCCTTACTTCATTGAACGGTTTGGTGGTTTTAAAGCCAGGATTATAGAAATCGGTGGGTGTTCCAAACCATTGAACTACAACGGTCAGATCTACCAATGCGCCTGTCGGGTTGCTTTCCTGAAGGACGCCGTTCAGATAGGTTGAGATGGTGATATTAGGAAATATCGAACCTGAAACCGGGAAGGCGTTTTTCTTGATCGTGAACCCGGCGAAAGTTCCCTTGGGGTAGACCACACCTGGGGTGGCAATCGCAAGAGAAACCGTGTTGGCTCCACTCGCAGCATTGTGTAGTGTCGCAAAATCAGTGGTACTGGTGCTTACCGCGTTCCAGGGGTTTTCAACACCATATCCGGCAGCGAGCGCGCCAGTTGTCCCCGTACGCTCAAAGTTCACGACTGCCGAAACGTTTTTCCCACCGGATATCGAGTTGGTCAGCACATAGGTGCTTTGGCAGTCGATGAGCTCGGTGCATATCTGGGCACTCGTTTCATCCAGGAATGGCTGAAAGACGGCCCCGTAAATTCTGATTACACCAAGATCCACAGCGGCACCATTGGCAAAGGTAATTTTTACCTCATCGAACGGAACATGGCCTACGACGCCGATCACCTGCCTTTGGTAGCCACCCGTAACCAGTGATGATGTGATACCACCTAAAAGTGCTGTGGCGGCCCCATTCTGTACCACCACGCCATCATTGAGGAGCTGAATGCTCATCGATGAAAGCACTCCTGCGTTAAATAGACTTGCGCTGCCAATGTCGAAACCCGCGTAGGTACTGGCCGGATACGTTTCAACGGCGTTTGCGATGGCAAAGCTTGCGCTTGCGCCAAGTGTGGCGCCCAGGGTAATGCCCGCATAGCTATTGGCGTCGTTGTCGATCGCATATTCGGAGTTATTGATCGCGTTTCCGGCAGAAGCTACTCCAAAGAAGCCCGTTTCTTTTCCGTCGACGTATACCGGATAATCGGGATTAGTGACCGGCGTGAGCTGCCGGCAAACCAGCTCCTGGGCAACGCAAAACTTCTTGATGACTGCTGAGTAAATTCTGATCTCGCCCAGACTCAGCCCCGGGCCCTGAGCGAATGAAATCCGAACTCCTGTAAATGGTTGGTTTACCACAAATCCGATAATCTGGCGCTGAGTGCCACTCACAACCGAAGAGTTTAGTGAGAGCAGTCCGCCACTGGCGTTTACGGTTTCAAGCACCGCACCCGTTTCATCGAGCGTGGAGACTGTAACGCCCGAGAGCGAGTTCAGGCCAACAAGCTGGTTGTTAGAGATATCAAAACCCGCGAATGTTCCCGAAGGATACGTGGGCGTACCGCCCGTCGAGATGGCTGCGCCGTCTTGTACGGCTAGCGTGGCGGTTACAGTTGCAGAGCCAACCAGGTTAATGGATGCGAAGTTACTTGTAGAGGCGTCGGTAACATTATCAGGGTTTTCGATGTAATTGTTCACGGAAGTTAAATCCGTTACACCGGTATGGCGTCCGTCGATAAATACGGGGAAAGTGTCGCGGACAAGCGCTGTATTAGTATTACAGGCGGGCGTGCCTGTCGAACAGAATTTCTCGAAAACCGCGCCATATATTCTCGTGCCGTAAATACCGGCGCTGAACGCGGAATTGATCGTGAGTCTGATCTCATCGAATTGTTTCGTTGTTTTGAAACCTACTACATGGCGTCCGGTGCTGACAAAAAACTTGGTCGCCGCAACGCCCCCGCCGTCGCTGTAGGTTTCCTGAAGTGCCCCGTTCAAATAGGTACTGATCGAATGTCCGATACCCGCTCCGCCGGACGCGAGATACACGTCCTGAATTTCAAGCCCCGCAAAGGTGCCGGCCGGATAGCCGCCTGTCTGATGCGATCTGACACCTACGTAATAGGTTGAAACGCCGGTAATCGCTTGTGACATATAAGTGAAATTGTCCGGATCGGTATCGACGGCATTGTTGGGTGATTCGATGCTGCATTGCAGGCAGCCGATGGCGGAAAGGTTGGTCGTTACATAAACCGGGTGGTTGACGTTTGTTCCATCACCTTCGATCATTTTAGTCGGTGTGTTACATGCGAGGTCACCGTCGCAGAAATTGGTAATGACTGGGTAGGAAACCTCGATCGTATTAACCACTCCAAACCCCGGGCTGAGCACGGTGTATTGGATTTCATTAAACTCACCGGTTGAAACTGTGCCGACTGTCACCGATCCGTCGGAGCTTAGCAAAGAACCGGAAAGCAGCGAGGCGCCGGTAACGGTGGTAACCGGTGTACCGTCTTTAAGCAAGGTCAGCGTGGCCAGATTGATCAGGTTGCCCGCAAATGCAGAAGCAGTAGTGAGCCTGATCCCCCCGTAAGAGCCGACCGGAAATACCACTGCATCGTCGCGCATGGTGATCGTGTAGGCACCGCTGATAAGTACTGTTGTGAAGTTGGCATGGGTGAGCGGATCGTTATCTTCCAGATTCCCGGTCCCGGTCCATAAGCCAATTCCGGCCGTAGTGGCGTTCAGTCCAGGGCCAACCAGTGGCGTGGGGGTGTTGCACGGCTGGCTTCGGGTGTAGCGGCGAAGCTCCACGTTCCAAACACGGATTTCGGGAGTTCCTCCGGCAAAGTTGCCTGAAAATGAAACCTGCACTTCATCAAAATCAAGATGCGCGTAAAAGCCGATGTTATCATCATAAGCCAGCGAAGGGGAGGTTTCCTGGATAACCCCGTCCAGATAGGTGGTGATGACGGCGTTGAACGAGCTGTTAAGCGCTGTCCAGACCCCGGTCCTGCTCAGCTTGACGCCAACCCAGTAGCCGGTGAAGGGAGTAGTGCTATACGCATTGATCGCATCCAGCACCTTGATCGATCTGTTAGTAAAGGATGCGCCAAACGTGCTTCCTACGGAGGTGGATGCGTAGTCGGACAAGGAGCTGTTAACGACATTTCCGGCGTTCGCCCACAGGCCGTTTGAATTGCTTACCGAAACAGGAAATGTGTTTTGTACCCAGGCAGTGTTGGCTTGGGGGACTTGGTTAGCAGGTACGGCGCTGTCCTGCGCGAAAAGCGATGCGGAAAAAAGAATAACCGCCAGAAAGGCAGCGGTTATTCTTTTCAAGCCCATTCTTTTATTGCATATCCAATGGGCTGTGATAGTAGAATTTTCTTTCATTTAAATTGAGATTTAAGTTCGTGTCGATTAAGTGTCACTTGTTTTGCTTTTCATTCTGCATAGGCTTCGCTGATTTGGTTTAAAATTGTCATTGGTTTTCTGTGTTGATGCGTGAAACTGATATGAGAGGCGTCGGCAGGAACTGCCGATTCGCGTAATATGTCTTTTGGGCTAGTTGAGGGCTGGTTGGTATCTTAGCTTCGTTAGCTGAGCGTTTTACCAGGTTTTGTGGTGTGGATGAACCTACTGCCTGGGCGGTTATGGAGTGAACTGATACAAATGTGGACTAAGTTGACCAGGTAAGAGGGGCGCTAACTTTTCAATGTGTGGCAGATATCTTATTGGGTCAAAAGTGCGGGTTTAAAAGATGCTCTTGAGTCTGGCAATTCTGACATTTTACGGAGTCGGAACCCCATCTTTGGCCAGCCTGCCAGCGCGCATTTATTATCGGAACGCCCGGTAATTCGACGACATTCTTCGTGATTATGGGGTGTTTTCTTATCAATTGCGGTATAAAATCTTATCTTGTAGTAGGTTTTCTACCCGATGCGTTTGGGCGAATTCCTAGCTTTGGTTTGTCCCAATCGACTTATTACCCCTCATCGTGAAAAACTTCATTTTTGCCCTTAGACAAGGCGCAGACGCCAGGCTGTTTTGGCTGCTTGTTTCTGTTTTTTTACTTTTGGTACCCCGCAGTTTTGGCCAGGTATTTCAACGCTTTTCTGTGAGAGAAGGGGCTCCTGTGGCGACAGTTCAAGGTATTGCGCAGGACTCGCTGGGATTTATGTGGTTTGCAACTGTTGAGGGATTGGTTCGCTACGATGGCCGCACATTTAAAAAGTATACCCCCAAGAAAGGGTTGGACGGATCAATTGCCTCGCACACCGGCCAAAGCGTGATTTGCGATTCGAAGGGGGAAATTTGGGTTGCCACTTGGGGGGGGCTTAGCAGATACGAGCGGGAAACTGATACCTTTACCAATTTTCGAAGTGATTCGTCTGGGCATAACTCACTGAGTAGTAACTTGGTGTTTGCTGTGATGGAGGATAAAAAGGAGGGGTATTGGGTGGGGACCGCCAATGGGCTCAACCATCTCACTTTTTCAAAGGGAAAGCCAACCTTTTCCAGATTTCGTCTCGAAGGGGAGTCGGGCTGGACCAACATGGTGCGCTGTATTGCCCAGGACCGCAATGGAATATTATGGCTGGGTACTTACGATGGCTTAGTCCGGATTCAAAAAGATGGAAAAGGAAGAAAGGTCTTCAAGTTCGGCGCCGAAGGAAGGCATCCCCCTATTAATGAATTTATTGCAATTTACGCGGACAATGATGGAAGTATCTGGTTGGGGTCCAACAGGGGAGGGCTAATCCGGTTCGATACGGGCACTGAAAGCTTTGAGGTGATTGAAAAGTTTCATCGTCCCGCCGATAAGTTGCCCAATGTCTCGTCTATCATACCCGATGGCCTGGGAAAGTTCTGGGTAGGCACCTGGTCCGGTTTGTCAAAATTTGACCCGCAGACGCAAAAGTCCGAATGGTTTTATAATGATCCTCAAAAACCGCAAAGCCTTCCCGACGATGTTTTGTATGCATTGTGCATCGACAAGCAGGGAGGCGTCTGGGCCGGTAGCTACTACGCAGGCATTAGCTATATGCATCCAGCCTCATGCAATTTCAGCTCAAAATCTACCGGCGGCACAACAAGTTTGACCGCGAATTCATTTGAAGCCGGATGGCTTGGCATTTTTAAAAATGAAGAGATCTGGGGAGTTAATCATGACAGAAGCGCCATTACGTTTCTCGACCAAGCAACGGAAAGTTATTCAAGCACGAAATTGCGACTTCCTTTTGCAGTTACCTACAACACCTTTCATGTTGATGACAGTAAAGTGCTTTGGTGCGGTGGAAATTCCGTGCTTAGCCGATATGATTTAAAAACACACGAGCGCATTGACTATCAGATCCCTAGCGCTCGCCCGGGGGAATTCTCGATTGGCCTGGTCAGTTCCCTTCATCAGGACTACAAGGGGCGCCTTTGGGTTGGAGGTGTTTTTGGATTGAGTTTGTTCAATAGGCAAAAAGGGGCTTTTGAAGAACATTTTATTGGCCAGGATGCGGGCGGACAGACGGTTTCAAACCGGAACATCCGCTGTATCGCCGAAGATTCTAAACATAACTTGTGGTTTGGGGGCGGCGGCGAAGTCTTTCTGTTGCGGGCAGGTGCGGCCAGATTTGAACGTATACAGCTTAAGGGGACGCTCGAAGACGGTTCGACGGTGTGGCGGATAACCGAAGACAATTCCGGGAGAATCTGGTTTGCGATGGCGATGAGTGGTTTGTATGTTTACGACCCGAAAACCGGGCGAATCGTAAAGGCTTCAAGCCCGGTTGAGAATGTGTTGGATGTGCAGACGGACGCCGCCGGCTTTTTATGGATCAATAATGCGGCCAGGCTCGTTAGATATCACCCGGATAGACATACCGTTCAATACTATGATGCCCAGGACGGGCTGCCAAACCAGGCGGTGTTGCGGGCGGCAACCTCGATTCGGGATTCCAAAGGGGTATTGTTTTTTAGTACCAATAAGGAGGTATTTTCTTTTGATCCGGGCAAAGTCAGCTTGAACCGATCACCTTCGCGCATCGTGATCACTGCTGTCAAGGTTTTCAGCCGTGAGATAACCGCTTTGAATGACCAAGGTATTTTAAGCAAGGGTGAAGACCGCTACCAGAACCTGGTATTTGAATACGACCAGAATGTCTTTTCTCTGGATTTTGCGCTGCTTAGCTATTTCCGCTCCGACAGGAATCGATACGCCTACAAGCTGGAAGGCTTTGACAAACAATGGAATCTGGCCGATTATCCTTCGGCCACCTACACTAACCTCTCCCCCGGAACTTACACTTTTCTTGTAAAGGCGGCCGATGGCGACGGTTTTTGGTCTAACAAGCCTTTGCGGGTAAGGATAACCGTCTTGCCGCCCTGGTGGCAGACATGGTACGCGTATCTTGCTTATGTGCTCATCTCAACTGGCGTTTTGTATGGTATTGGCCGGTTTTTCTGGCTGCGTACACTGTTCAAGAAGGAAAATGAGCTGTATCAGGCCAAGCTCGACTTTTTCACCAATATTTCCCACGAGATACGCACACACCTTACTTTGATAAGCAGTCCGTTGGAAAAAGCGCTTCGGTCTTTAAGGGTAGACTCGGTGATCAGGGGATTTCTTGATACTGCCAAAAATAACTCCGACCGGCTGATGACATTGGTTGAGGAACTGCTCGATTTTCGCAAAATACAGACCGGGAGCGCCAGATTTAGTTTTGCTGAACAGGACTTGGTGCACAATCTTCGCCATGTATTGGCAGCCTTCGAACACGTGATGTCCGAAAAGCAGATTAATATGCAACTCAACTTTCCTGCTTCCCCTGTCCTGGTCTGGATCGATGCATTTCAGATGCAGAAGGTGTTCTATAATCTGTTAAGCAATGCGGTCAAGTATACGCCCGAGGGGGGAACGGTAACTATTTCTGTTTCCCAGGATGAGGACAGAGTTACGGTCAGCTTTGCCGACAACGGGCCGGGCATAGCAGCCGAATTTCTGCCGCAATTGTTTACAAACTTCTTCCAGGTTTATGAAAATGGCGCCCAATCAAACACCGGGTACGGCATAGGCTTGGCTCTGGCAAAAGGGATTGTCGACCGCCATTCCGGGGCGTTATCGGTAACCAGCCGGAAAGCCAGCGGGCTTAATACCGGTGAAACGATTTTTACGATGATTTTGCCCAAAGGCCGGAAGCATCTGCCGTCAGAAGTTCTGGCAGATGCAGCGCCGATTGAACCTGCGTTGGCAGCTATACCGCAAATAACAGTGGAGGGGGCCGATGTTCATGGGGAGGGGCAGCACCCTGTATTGCTTTTGATCGAGGATAATGATGAGCTTCGCGCATTCGAAAGGGAAACATTACGGGGGCAATACCAGATTCTGGAAGCGGACAATGGCCAGGACGGACTCGCGATTGCACGGGAGTATTTGCCGGACCTGATTGTCTGTGATGTGATGCTTCCCGGTTTAAACGGCCTGGAAGTATGCCGAAAGCTTAAATCAGATATTCTCACAAGTCACATTCCTGTTATTCACCTTTCTGCGAAAGCAACGGCTCCGCAGATATTGGAGGGACTGCAGGCAGGGGCTGATGATTACCTGATTAAGCCATTTAATCTGAATGTGTTTGAAACCAAGATCCGGAATCTTATCAGCGCCAAGCAAGTTCTCAGGCACTGGTACAGCCAGTCCGTGCTGATGGAACCAGATCACGTTTTTGTCAGAAATTTTGACGGTGAATTCGTCATCCGGCTCAAAAACCTGATTTTGGAAAACATATCAGACCCGGATTTCGGTGTGAAGGAAATGGCGTTTGAAATAGGAACCAGCGTAGCGGTGCTATATCGAAAGCTCCGGGATCTGACCGGTTTGACTGTTAACGATTTTGTGAAGAAGATCCGGATGGCGCGCGCATTGCAGCTATTGGAGTCGGGCCAGTATAATGTAAGCGAGGTTGCGACAATTGTTGGCTATGAAAGCAGCAAATATTTCGGCCGGGAGTTCAAAAAGGTTTATGGCAAAACGCCAAACGAAGTACGCAGGCATGGTACTGATAGCGACCTTTCATGAGATATTGTCTAGAAAGTGAGATTGGAGGTTTTTGCCCCCATTCTGGTAAGAAAACAACCCATGTAATTCAAGAAGGTGGTCGATTTTTGTCGTTAGATTATTCTATCGCAAAAATATAATATTGATTGTTTTATGAAGACGGCCGTTATTGAAAAGCGCTCAAAGGCTAGAACCGATCTTATTAATGAATTAAATTTTCAGTTTGACCGTACGAATGTATACGCGTTTAGGGATTTGATAAACCTGTATGATGAATTTGCCAACTCACCCCTTGACGTAATTCTTTTGAGTTTGGACGAAATGGATGTGCCGCAACAAATGGCCAACATTCAATTTGCTACCAAGTGCTGGCCTCTCGCAAAGGTCGTTGTTATGAGAGAAACCTTTAACCGCACGATAACCCCTAGGTATTTTAGGACGGGTGCCAGCGGTTATCTGCCTGCAAAGAGCGTCGGTGAAGAGCTTGGGGAATGCATGAAGGTGGTTAGTGCGGGTATGCGCTATATACCAACAGAGCTGCTGGTGAAATTGCTATAACCTGATTACGTAGCAAAGATGTTGCTGACCATAAGCCGCATGGCTGGTGTAGCAGTGATGTTCATAAAAGATTTCATTTGTTCTTATAATTTACAAAAAATGGCAAAATCGGATTTGAAAGACAAAGTTGTTTTGATCGCAGGCGGCGGTAAGAACCTGGGCGGTCTTCTGGCAAGGAATTTAGCGAGCAGAGGGGCAAAGCTGGCCATCCATTACAACACAGAGCACAGCAAAGCAGATGCGGTTCAAACTCTGGCAGACGTTACAGATCTTGGGGCAAAAGCATTTCTATTTCAAGGGGATTTAACACACATTGGCAACATTACCCGCCTTTTTGATGAGACAATTGAGCAATTTGGCAGAATAGACATTGCAATCAACACAGTAGGCAAGGTACTAAAGAAGCCCATTGTGGAAACCACAGAAGCGGAATATGACAGCATGAGCGATATCAATTCGAAGATCGCCTATTTTTTTATCCAGGAAGCCGGACGAAAATTAAGCGATAACGGTAAGATTTGTACTGTCGTAACTTCTTTGCTTGCCGCCTTTACCGGGCTCTACTCGACTTATGAAGGGATGAAAGCTCCTGTCGAACACTTTACGCGCGCTGCCTCCAAGGAGTTCGGATCACGAGGAATTTCAGTGACAGCGGTGGCTCCCGGCCCGATGGATACACCATTTTTCTATGGACAGGAAACACCTGACGCGGTAGCCTACCATAAATCAGCCTCAGCACTGGGCGGGCTAACGAATATCGCTGACATCGCTCCTTTGATCGAGTTTCTTATCACGGACGGTTGGTGGATTACTGGACAGACGATTTTTGCCAACGGGGGGTACACAACCAGATAAAACTTTTCCGTAGGCGTCTATACCAAGAATGTGATGTTGTACATGGCTTGTTACGCGGCCGCATCGATGATGTGGTATCAGGTAACGTATAGCTATAACCGGTGGTTGTGGCTTTTATAGTTTTTTGCAAATTATCTACCGATGGAACGCCGCAGTATTACCCCATATCCGATGAATTGTTCAGTTGGACGGTACCAATTGGTTTGTTGTCGGCAGAATGTAGCGCAAAGCCAGGTAATCTTGTTGTAAATCCCTCCCCATGACTTTAAAACTCTTTAAGCCATCTAAAAATGATCAAAATAAAAACGCTGCTAGCCACAGGGCTGCTTATCGGTAATATTATCCTGGCAGAACCAGCCGCTGGACAGGCTCCTGGCACTTCATCGGTGTACATGGGCCTGGCCGTCACCGCGGGCGGAATCCAGGCGGACATTAGCGAATCACTTTACCTGGGACCAGGTACTTACCAGATCGACGGTACCTGGGAAATTTATGCCAAATATGTTTATGTCAGTCCTGATGCTGTGATGAGCGGTGCCGGAACCATCCAGTTTTATAACCCCTCCGACGCCGGCGGAATAGCTTCGGCCACCTATATCGATGGTAATGATGCGCTGTTTCACGTAAACCTTGAATTGCGTAACGCTGATAATATGGTCTTGGCAAATATATCTGACCCTGGTTTTAACGACGGCCCGTCCGTCGTTGATAATGCTTCGCTAAACGTTCAAAAGGATTTTAATCTCGCAGTCGACAATGGCGATGTGATTATGGGGAAAGTGTTTGACGACGGGACAGCGGGAAACACTTCGGCAAGTATTACCGATTTTATTTTTGGCTCAGACAATGCCACCATTACCAATTACGGAGCTAACCGTATGGTAGTTACCAGCAACAGTATACAAGGCCATATGGTGAAGGTTCTGAACGAGGGGCCTAGTATGAGTTTTACCTTCCCCGTGGGCATTGCGGAGGGCGATTATACCCCGGTAACCCTGGGGTATTCAGGCATTGTCACATATCATGTAAGCGTAACAGACTATGCAGCCAGTACTGCGCAGATCGACAGGCCCGAGGAAGGAATGGACCGTACGTGGCACATATATGGCGGCTTTGCCCAGAATATGATTTTTCAGCACAACAACGCTACCGACGGTGCAGCCTATACTGATACCGATGCGTTCATCACCCAGTATCAGGGTGGCGGCACATGGAGCACTTCAACAGCCACCGATTATGTATCTGCGGGCATTCATGCGAACCAAGTTTTTGCTCAATCAGACATAATAGGCGTAGGAATTCAACTCACAGCGACGGATTATGCCTGGTATACCAAAGCCAGCGACCCCGATAGTCCATTGCCGGTGCGGTTTGTCAGTTTTGATGCCCGCAGAGAGAGCAATGCCGTGAAGATGGTTTGGGTTACGGCAAGCGAGAGCAACAACAAAGGTTTTGATATTGAAAGAAGCCCGGAAGGGAGAAATTGGACGCGCATCGGTTCACTTAGCAGCAAGGCGGAAAACGGGAATACGAACCTGAAACAGGAATACAGCTTTTCTGATGAGATTCCGCTGTCCGGCATAAGTTACTATCGTCTTAAGCAATCCGATTTTGACGGCAAATATCTATACAGCCGCATACGGGAGGTGAGGTTCAGCACTCCAAACAAGGTGTATCCAAATCCTGCATCGGAAACCTTGAACATTGATGGGCTTTCGGGTACAGAAGAGATCAAGGTATTCAGCCTCGCGGGCAGGGTAGTATTACAGACCAGGGCCAAAGCCGCAATAGAGCTCATCTCTCTGGACAAGCTTGTCAACGGTATTTACCTGGTACAGGTCACGACATCCCAAGGCGTTGTTACTAGTTATAAAGTGGTTAAAAATAACTAGAACGGTAAGTCCTGGGTGAAGTAAGTCTTCCATAGCCATTTTTTCAAAATAGCGCGATTTGGTATAGGCCGGAATCAGATTTTTTAACTTAAATATTATCAAAATGGGTCTATTATCATTTATCAAAGGAGTAGGGGAGAAAGTATTCAAAAAAGAAGAGGTGGCCGTTCCCGCCCATGGAGTGGAGCCTCTGCGTGCGAGCGCCTTGCTGGCCCATGTGAAATCACTGGGGCTGGCATACAACAATCTGGCTGTAAAAGTGTCGGCCGACGCGGTGATCTTGGAGGGAGAAGTGGCAAAACAAGAAGATGCCGAGAAAATTGCGTTGGCAGTAGGAAACGTTGAAGGGGTTGAAACGGTCGACAACCGCCTGAAAGTTACTAATCCGGCTCCTGCGGCAACTTACCGCACGGTGAAAGCCGGGGATACACTTTCCAAAATAGCATTAGCTGTGTACGGTGACATGCATAAGTTTCCTTTGATATTCGAAGCGAACCGCCCCATGCTTTCAGACCCGGATAAAATATATCCCGGCCAGGTGCTGCGGATTCCGGTATTGTAAAACACTTTGAGCCAATCACCGGAGCGTTTTGGACATAACTCGGGTGATCGGCTCATTCACCACTAGAGAAATCAAAGCAAAAGCTAATCTCAATATTGCATGGATATCTATTTGACCAGTAGTATAAGAAAGGAAGAATTAGTTCGGAAACTAAGTGAGATGGGTGGGCAAGACCCGCCCATTCCCTCCAAAACTGAATCTGAAAGTCAGGCCGAAAGCATAGACCAACGCCGGGCGCAGGGCAAAATAAATCCAGCCATGGCTCAATTGCCTTTGGGTAGCGGCAACAACAAAAATCAGCCAATCAAATAACCCAGACAGTGGACACGAGCAAACTAACCAACCAGACAGTAAAGGCAGCCTTAGATGCCTGGCAAACAGGGGATAGTAAGGTATTTCTCTCATTTTTTACGGCCGATGCAAAACTCTATGACGATGGAAACCCACGTAATTTTCCCGGATTTGTTAAAGAGGCTTGCGGTCACGAGAAGTTTATCACAGTTGATAGGGTGGAAAACGAGGGAAAGGACATTTTTGGGAACTTCCCCACAGAGAAATGGGGAGATTTCAGAACTTATTTTAAATTCCATTTCGACGCTTCTGGAAAAGTGGATAGGTTGGATATCGGCCAGGACAACTGATCAACTAGCCCTTCGATACACCCTCATCGCCAGAAAATAAGCCAAAAGCACAATTCCTCCGCACCATGCAAGCGCAAGCCACAGTTCGTTGCCAACAGGCTGATCGGACAGCAGTGCACGGATCGTCTCGACAACCGGGGTCACAGGCTGATTCTCGGCAAATGCCCGGACTGCCGGCGGCATGGTGGCAGTGGGCACGAATGCGGAGCTGATCAACGGCAGGAAATGGATTGGGTAAGCGATTGCAGCTGCGCCATCGACTGATTTGGCCGACAAACCGGCGATGGCAGCGATCCAGGTTAATGTCAGTGTGAATAACGCAAGCATGCCCGCTACGCCCAACCACTCGATCACGCCCGCGGATGAGCGGAAACCCATGATCAGCGCTACCAGTACTATAATGAAAAGGGAGAGCATATTGGAAACGAGAGAAGTCAGCACATGCCCCCACAATGCAGCCGAACGTGCAATCGGCATGGAATGGAACCGCTCAAATATCCCTTTCTGCATATCTAAAAATAGTCGGTAGGATGTATACCCGATGCTGTTGGCGATGGCGATCAGCAGGATGCCTGGCAATAGGTAATTCACATAGTTATCTGTGCCGGTTTGGATCGCGCCACCCAGCACGTAGACGAATAGCAGCATCATGGCAATAGGCATTATGGTAACGGTGATGATCGTATCCATGCTGCGGAAAACGTGCCGTAACGAACGGCCCAGCATGACGGCGGTGTCTGTAAAAAAATAGGTTTTTGTCGTTTCCATTTCATTTTTCCTGGTTAGCGCCGACGATCGCCAGGAAGATTTCTTCCAGGCTTGGCTGTTTTTCGATGTATTCCACTGTTGCGACCGGGAAGCGCTTTTTCAGTTCCGCGAGTGTTCCGCTGATGATAATTTTACCTTTGTCAAGAATGGCGATCCTGTCAGCCAGCTGTTCGGCTTCTTCCAGGTACTGGGTGGTCAGAAACACGGTGGTGCCACCGGCGGCCAGTTCTTTGATGATCTTCCACACCTCGATACGCGCCTCCGGATCCAGACCGGTGGTAGGCTCGTCCAGAAATACGAGCGGAGCGTTGCCGACCAGGCTCATAGCAATGTCGAGCCTTCGGCGCATACCGCCTGAGTAAGTGGATGACAGCCGGCCGGCCGCTTCGGTAAGACCAAAACGTTTTAATTGTTCGTCGGCGATTTGACCCGGATTTGGAAGGTGCCGTAACCTTGCTATCAGGATCAGGTTCTCTCGCCCAGTAAGCATTTCGTCCACGGCGGCAAACTGGCCCGTCAGGCTGATCGACCGGCGCACCTGATCGGGATTTGCCGTAACTTCAAACCCATTGACGACTGCTTTTCCATCATCGGGTTTAAGCAAGGTGGTCAGGATTTTGACGATCGTGGTTTTTCCCGACCCATTGGTCCCTAGCAAGGCGAAAATACTGCCCTTTTCCACCTGGAAATCCACACCTTTAAGCACATGAAGTCCCTTGAAGGACTTTTGCAGCCCTTCCACTTGTATTGCCAGCTTTTGCATGATTATTGGCGGTTAGATGATCGTAACATTTGACAAATCGACGACTCTGAGGCCTTTGAGCGCCAGGTAGGTAAGCTTGTCCATCCTCGCTCCGTCAAAGCGTATGGTTTTCAGGGACAGGTGTGCTTTGTTGGTCAGCGAGAAAGGCACGGTAAACGACACATTTCTGAGTGTCGCACCCTGGAAAGAAACGTCAGTGAGCGCGGACTTGTCAAATCGGACACCATCGAAGGTTTGGCTGCCAAAGTCGGTTCCGCGCAGGTCGCAATAGCTGAAATCTACACCAGTGAACGTACAGTTTTCGAAGATCGCCTTTCTAAGGTCTGTTTTGATCAGCTTGACATCCACCAGTTTTGCATCGACAAACTTTGCGCCCTGGCCCGACATGTTCAGGATAGTGCCTACAAGCACGGATTTGCCAAAGCTCGCTCCTGTAAGGTCTGTAGCCGAAAAGTTGCATCCGGTCAGGTCCGCCCCGTCAAAATTTGCTTCACGTGCATCTGTTGCATCAAAAGAGCTGCTGGTCAGATCGGCGTTGGAGAAGTCGGCCCCGCGTAGCGAACTGGCTTTAAATGTGCCTTTATGCAAAACAACCCCTGCAAAATCACTTTCCGGAAGATCGGCCGCAGTTAGGTTAACCAAGACCTGGCGGCCCTGCTGACCGGCAACCTTTTCACTTGAATGCGCAGGCGGCGTGATAGCTTCCCCAGCATTGGCTGTTTTATCGGCTGCCGACGGTGCATTTTCGGAGAAATAATTGAGGTCTACCCCCAAAATTTCTGCCAGCCGATCAAATGTGGTAATGTCGGGCATCGATTCTCCGCGTTCCCATTTGCCGACTGCCTGCGGGCTGATGAATATGTGTTGGGCGAGCTGCGCCTGCGACATACTTTTGTCTTTTCTTGCTTTGGCGATCTTTTCGCCGATTACTTTACTGTCCATGCGAGTTGTGTTTCGTTTTTGTTTTTCGACATCGCAAAACTATATGGGAGAGGCTCTATGGCTTGCAAAAAAGCAACTACTCTTGGTTGTATTTATGCTACTTCTGGTTGTTATTGGCTTAGAAGCTGTGGTATCGGCGGAAAAAGTGCCTATTCGAGCGCTCAAACATCTTAAATCTTGCGGATTCCTTTGAAAGTTGATTTATTTCGCAAGAAAAATCGAAAACTATTTTCACTTTGGAACACAGCGCAGACTATCACGCATTTCACAGACAGATTAAGCCCGCAGGACTTTTGATAGCCATCGGGATCGTGTTCGGGGACATCGGGACCTCTCCACTTTACACACTAAACGCTCTTTTCCATGAAGGTGAAGTTGTTTCCCAAACCAAAGCCCTGGGTATTCTCAGCTGCATTATCTGGACGCTCACCCTTCAAACCACTTTAAAATACATTCTGATCACCTTGCAGGCGGATAATCATGGAGAGGGGGGGATTTTCTCGCTTTATACCTTGATTAGACGCTATTTTGGCAAGTGGCTGATTGTGCCCGCGATCCTGGGAGGGGCATTTTTGATTGCGGACGGGATCATTACCCCGCCGATTTCTGTGGCCTCGGCCATCGAAGGTCTCCAAAAGTTCGATCCCCAACTGGATACGGTCCCGATTGTCATCGCCATTATTATCGTTTTGTTTTTGATCCAGCAACTGGGGACCCAACAAATCGGCAAGTTCTTTGGCCCGGTGATGCTTTTCTGGTTTTCCTTCATTGGCATAATAGGCCTGATGGCGCTCTCTTCCGACTGGTCTGTTCTCAGAGCGGTCAATCCCTGGTATGCGTATGAGTTGTTGGTAAATTATCCTGCTGGTTTCTGGCTTTTGGGCGGCATATTTTTGTGTACCACAGGGGCGGAGGCGCTTTACAGCGACATGGGCCACGTCGGCCGGAATAATATTCGTCTAAGTTGGATCTATGTAAAGATTTGTCTGATCTTAAGCTACGCCGGACAGACGGCGTGGCTACTGGGCGTGGGAAAGGCCAATGCATTAAGCCCTTTCTATAACATCATTCCTCAGGGTATTTACATTCCTTCTGTCATCCTTGCTTCGATGGCGACCGTGATCGCCAGCCAGGCGCTTATATCGGGCTGTTTCACGCTGGTAAACGAGGCGATCCGGCTCGGGGTATGGCCTCGAAACCGCGTGATCTTCCCAGGCACGATCCGCGGGCAGATGTACATTCCATTCTTCAACTGGTTTTTGATGTGCGCCTGCATTCTGATGGTTTTGCACTTTAGGGAATCCAAGAACATGGAAGCAGCGTTCGGCCTTTCCGTGACGTTGACGATGCTGATAACCACATTCTTAATGGCCCTGTACCTTGTTACTCGCAGGGTAAACACGGGTCTGGTGGCGCTCATTACGGCGGTATTTCTGGCCGTTGAATGCTCGTTTCTGACCGCCAACCTGCAGAAGCTCCATGAAGGAGGCTGGATCATGCTGGTGGTCGGCGCTATCCTTTCTCTGACCATGCTCACCTGGCAACAGGGGCGCCGGATGCAGGAGAAGTTGGTCGCTTTTTCCTCCGTTACGCCAATCGTCGCACAGAAGCTAAGCGATTTGTCTAGGAATTATGCAATCAGAAGCTACGCGACCAACCTTATCTACCTGACTTCAAGTAGTAAGAGTGATTTGATCGAAACCAGGGCGCTGGATTCCATTTTTAACAGCCCTGCCAAGCGGGCGGATATCTATTGGTTTATTCACGTCGAGGTGGCCGATGAACCCTACACGCTGCAATATGATGTAAAAACGATCTCGCAAAACGATGCCTACTTTATCAACATACATGTTGGTTTTCGCATAGAGCCCAAAGTCGATTTATTTTTCCGCCGCATTGTACAGGACCTGCTGGCAACGGGAGAGCTGGTGTATGAGCAGGCAGAGGAAAAAAAATACGACAGACGCGACATGGGGGATTACCGCTTCATTGTAGGTAGTTCCTACCTTTCCTATGACAACGCTCTTTCGTTTTGGAAGAACCTTCTGATCAAATCCTATTACAACCTGAAAATGATCGGTGTACAGGAAGGGGCTAATTTTGGCCTTGATGAAAGCAATGTTATTTATGAGAAATACCCGCTGGTTTACCAGCCCCTGGACGAATACGTGATACGCCGGAAGCCAACTGCCGACAGCCGGTAACTTTAATTTGTTTGTGTAATTCGCTATTAATGGGCTTGATTTGAAAATTGGGTCGCTGCTGTTGCCCAACCGGCCTGTCATTTTGATAAATGTACTGTTAAAACTTGTTTAGCCACTTAGCAAAGTCGGCTTCTATCAATAATGTATTATTCTTAAAAAAGCCAAATTTGAAAAACATCGAAGATGCTACTTTCATATGTCCGAATACCCGGTTAGATCTTACTCCTGAGCAATCATGGCCTACTACTGATCAATAATTACCGGTAGCTTATATACTGCGGTAATGCAATCATCAATCAAATTTTTGTTAAATCTGCCGATTCCATAGCTTGGAGACTCACCAAAATGTTATCAAAATGGGCCGAACAAAATTATTGGGATTGTGCGTAGTATTGAGCATTACCTCTTCGGTGGAAATCATAGCGCAGGTTGTAAAACATTGCAGAGTGGTAACCGAGAAAATCAATTCATCCGTTCTTCGCGAAAACAAGATCAACATCGACCCGATTCGAGATGTTTGGGTATTGTTGCCTCCTGGCTACGAAACATCTGGCAAGCGATACCCGGTGGTGTATTATTGTCACAATATTTTTTGGAGCGCCGAAAAGCTATTTAATGATGGCCGCTTATCCACGCTCATTGAACGTGGTTTTGTTAACGGTGTGGTCAAAGAATTCATCTTCGTCGCGGCCGACTACAGCACGCCGACAACGGGAAGTATATACGAAAATTCGACAACCAGTGGGCGTTGGCTCGACTTCACCGCTCATGAGTTGGTCGCATTTGTCGACAATAAGTTTCGAACCATCCCTCACCGGGACAGCCGTGCGATTACAGGCGATTTCATGGGTGGCAGGGGAGCACTCAGGTTGGCCATGACTAATGCCAAAGTTTTTGGATCGGTCTATGCCCTGAACCCGGTAGCGGCTGGCACCGGGGATATACCATGGACGCACGTTGGCATTGATTGGAACAAAATATTGAACGCCACAACGGCAAGTGAAGTCACTGATGGCAGAACTAAACTTTTTATCACTTTTTGTCAAGCTTATCTCCCAAATCCCATGCGGTCTCCTTTCTATTGTGACTTTTTCATGGAGCTTGAAGAGGGAAAACCCAGGTTAAGCATTCAAAATCTTACCAAATTAAAAAAGGGACTCTTACTGGATGCGAGTGTTGAAGAATCGTTAGCGGATCTGCAATCACTACGTGGTATATTTTTTGACTGGGGGCGTTTTGACGAAACCCGTGCGCATGTAAGCTCGAACCGTGATCTCAGTCGCATATTCGAGGATATGGGAATCGAGCACGAGGCAGAAGAATATGCTGGTAACCCTTTCAATAAAACCTGGACAGATAATGGTCGCTTTTATTCTCGGCTGCTTCCCTTCGTTAATGAAAAGCTGGCCTTTGATGAAAAGCAGTGAACTATTGGCGGTCCAGGTGCATTGCGGCTTTTTACGATTGAAATGACGATGCTAGGATGGCAGTCCTGCTGAATGTTTCCGATAATCCGGGGTTATTTAGATACTGTCGCCGGGCTGTACCCTTATTGTTTTTTGAAAGCGAATGTCTGCCAGTTCTGAGGGCAGCTCGTCACGCATATCGAAATACGGAACAAGTGAGGCAAAGACGCTTTCCCAAAGAGGGTGTCTTTCAGAGCAATGCAGCGAGGTGACGCTCAGCCCAGGCTTTGCTCACGTATAGTGGTTTAGGTTACCCGGTTTGCCAGGAGAAAATAGCCAGTATTTAAAATTCATTAATCAAAATTTTATATTTTTTATTAGCAAAATATCAAAATAAATTATAATAGAAATAAAAGAAAATCATAATAAAATTTGGTTATTTGGGCTCTGGAAATATATTTGCTAGTAGTAACCAACGATTAACCAAACCTAACTTGTTATGAAAAGGATTTTTCCAATAATGCTTCTGGCGTGGCTGACTGGCTGGCTACCTGTGGCAGCACAGGGCATCAGGATTACCGGAAGGGTGACTACCAGCGAAGATGCTTCGAACCTGCCGGGAGCCTCAGTGCAGCTAAAGGGCACCAACATCGGCACGCAGACTGATGCGGAAGGAGTTTATGCGATTGAGGTGCCCTCCTCCAATGCCGTTCTTGTATTCAGCTTTGTAGGGATGGTTGCTCAGGAGATAACCGTAGCCAGCCAAAGCGTTATTGATGTCAAGCTCGTAAGCGACACCCGCAGCCTTAGCGAGGTGGTCGTGACCGGCTACGGTTCGCAGATCAAAAGGGACGTTACCGGCAATATCGCCCAGGTGAAAGGGACAGAAATCCAGAATATGCCTGTGACCAGCGTCGATGCGGCCATCCAGGGAAGGGCAGCTGGGGTGTACGTCAATAGCGGTACGGGCAAGCTCGGACAGGCGATCAACGTAAGGGTGAGAGGGAATTCCTCCATCAGCGCCAGCAGCCAGCCGTTGTATGTGGTCGATGGGATGCCCGTCACCACAGCGGATCTGAGCAACAATGGCGGGGCAACCAATCCATTGTCGGACATTAACTCTAACGACATTGAGTCTATCGAAATCCTCAAAGATGCTTCTGCCGGGGCTATTTACGGCTCCCGTGCGGCCAACGGCGTCGTGTTGATTACGACTAAACGCGGAAAGGCCGGGAAGACCAACGTGAGCCTGAACTACCAACTGGGCTCCTCGGAAGCGACACGTCGTGTGAAATTCCTCGATGCGGATCAGTACATAAAGTTCTACACGATGGCGGCTAATAACCGCGATCGTATAAACGGTATCGATACCCAGGATCCCGATTCCCAGACTCAATACATGCTCGGGCCGGGTGGTTTCCTGGAATATTACAGCCTGGGCACTTACAATACCCCTCAGCAGCAGAACTATTCCTGGCAGGATCAGGCGTTTCAGAAAGGCCCGATGCAGCAGCTCGACCTGCAAGTCAACGGTGGAAGTGAGAAAACGAAGTTTTTTCTTTCGGGGCAATACCTGGATCAGACGGGCACTTTGGTGGGAAACGAGCTCCAACGCATTTCCGGGCGCATGAACCTGGATCATCAGGCTTACAAATGGTTGCAGGTGGGATTGTCGATGGGCCTTGCGCGTACGGTTAACCACCGTTTGCCGGGTGACAATGCATTCTCTAACCCCCTTCAAATGGCCGCATTGACTCCGCTGACGCCATTCACCGACCCCGAAACGGGCCTGCCCACTGGAACGCCTCCCGGCGATTTGAATGTGCCGCTCTATTTCAACCCGATGATCTCGATCAACTACGCGAAATTCGAAGCGACCTCATTTCGGAACTTGACCAACGCTTATGCACAGTTCAATATTCTGCCCGAGCTGAAATTCCGCAGCGAACTGGGTATCGACCTTTTGAACCAGAATGAGGAGGGTTATTACCAAAGCCAGAACGTGCGGAATGTGACCGAGGCCACCAGCGGGTTGGGTAACAACTACGCCACATTTGTCACCAACTATAACACCAACAACTTTTTCTCCTACGACAAGACGCTCGGCCTGCACAGCATCGGGGCTACGCTGGGGATGTCCTACCAACAATCGCAACGAAAGATGAGCTTTGTGGAAGGCACTCAGTTTCCATCGGATTCCTATAAAAAAATCGCCAGCGCTGCTACCAAGTCGGATGGAAGCACTACGGAAACCAATTTCCGTTTTCTGTCTTATTTCCTTCGCATGAACTACAAGTTTGCCGATAGATACCTGTTGTCTGCCAGCGCGCGTATCGATGGCTCGTCGCGTTTTGGGGCCAACTCACGTTACGGTTTCTTCCCGTCAGCCTCATTGGGTTGGGTGCTTACCGAAGAAGCTTTTCTTAAGAACAACAACATTCTCAGCTTCCTGAAACTCCGCGGAAGCTACGGATCGACCGGTAACTCTGAGATCGGAGATTTCCCACAGCTCGGACTTTTTGCCGGCGATGCGGGTTATGCGGGGTCTGCCGGGCAACGTCCGTCGCAGATCGGCAATCCCGACCTGAAATGGGAGACTACCCGGCAGGCCGATTTCGGTGTTGATTTCGGTCTGTTCAATAACCGGATCAATGGAGAGATCGATTATTATGTCAAAAAGACGAACGGGCTTCTGTTGGAAGTGAATGTGCCGGCCACTTCCGGCTTTTCGGTTCAGTATGCCAATGTGGGTAAGCTGGAAAACAAGGGCTTCGAGTTTGTGTTGAATACCCAAAACACGGTGGGCGCCTTCCGCTGGACGACCTCGCTGAATATCGCTAACAACAAAAACAAGGTAACCGACATCCAAGGCCAGGTGATCGAAGGCGGTATCCGCAGCATGAGCCGCGTTATGGAAGGTCAGCCGGTGGGCGTGTTCTATACAGTGGAATACGCAGGAGTGGACCGCTCCAATGGAGACGCGTTGTTCTATAAAAATACGCCTAACCCTGACGGAACAGTAGACCGCTCCACTGTCACTAACAGTGGCTATAACAGCGCGCAACGGGTAGTTGCGGGTAACCCGAACCCTAAGTTCGTGGGTGGCATCACCAATACTTTTTCCTACAAAGGGCTCGATTTAAGCGTCTTTTTCAACGGCGTTTCAGGCAACAAGATCAACTTCTACGGGGTAGGACAATATTCGTCCGCCAATGGCATCTACGAAGACAACCAGACTGCCGACCAGATGAATGCGTGGACGCCCGAAAATCCGGATACCGACGTTCCCGAGGCCCGTTTCTACCGCGGCAACGGCAACCAGGCATCCACGCGCTATATCTTCAACGGCTCATATCTCCGGCTTCGTTCGATGACACTGGGCTATAACCTGCCAGCAGAACTGGTGCGCCGCATTAAGATGGAAAAGGTAAGAATCTATGTCTCGGCACTCAACCTGGCTACTTTTACCAAATACAAAGGCTGGGATCCAGAGGTCAACACCGACGATCTGAGCGAAAAGGACAGCAAGTTCGCGCTGGGTAACGACTTTTACACGGCGCCTCAGCCGCGCACATTGCTGGTGGGTATTAATATCGGATTTTAATATTTGAGCAGAAATCATGAAAAAGAACAGATATATCATCCAGGCGGCATTGCTTTCGGCCATGCTGACCATCGCCGGTTGCGACAGCAAGTTGGACGTGCAGCCGACTCAAAGTATCGATGAAAGTGTTGCCCTTAGCACTTCCCGCGACGTCGAGGTGACCCTGATCGGATGCTACGACGGCTTGCAGGACGTGGACGTGTACGGCGGCGCGTTCCAATACGCTTCCGAGCTTCTTGGGAACTCCGGCGAGCTGGGTTTCGGAGGTACGTTTCAGAACCTTCTTGAAATGAATAACAAAGAAATGACCACCAACAACGCGACTGCCACAGCTACCTGGCGCGACTCGTATGTGGCCATTAACCGCTGCAACAATGTGCTCTCGGCACTGTCGATTGTCGATGAAGACAAGCGTGCGCGCATAGAGGGCGAGGCCCGGTTCATTCGCGGATCGATCTACTTTGATTTGGTAAGATTGTATGCCAAGACCTGGGGGGACGGAGACAATGCCTCCAACCCGGGCGTTCCATTGGTATTGAAGCCTACACGTGTCCTTACCGATGCCGACAAAATACCCAGGAACCCGGTGGCCGAAGTATATGCCCAGGTGCTGGAAGACCTGACGGCGGCCAAATCGTTGTTGCCCGAAAGCAATACGATCTATGCGACCAAATATGCCGCATCCGCGCAATTGTCACGCGTGTATCTGATGCAGGGCAATTACGGCGCAGCGCGCGACGAAGCTAACCAAGTGATCAACTCCGGTAAATTCTCTCTTAATTCTACATTCGAATCGCTCTTTTTTACATTCCTGGACAATAGTGGCGCCAATCCTAAGGAATACATTTTTTCGATGATTGTCACCCAGCAGGATGGTACCAATGACATGAATACCTTCTTTGGAACTGCCATTGAGGATATCTTGGGGACTGGGGGCCGCGGTGATATCCGCGTGCTGGCCAAGCACCGGAGCCTATACGAAGCAGGTGACAAACGGGGTGCATTTTTTGTGACTACCAACAACACATTCACCCAAAAACACCTGGATCAATTCGGTAATGTGCTGCAATTCCGACTAGCGGAAATGTATCTGACCCGCGCCGAAGCAAACCTGCGACTCAATAGCCAGACAGGCGCCGCGCCACTCGCTGACTTGAACCTGATCCGCGCCCGCGCCGGCCTGCAAGCAGCTACTGCGGCCACGATCGAGTCTGTGCTCAAAGAACGGCATTTGGAACTGGCATTCGAGGGCCATACGCTGCACGACCTCAGGCGTACGCGGCAGAATGTAGGTGCTTTGCCGTATAATTCCCCCAAGCTTATCCTGCCCATTCCCCAGCGTGAAATGGATGTCAATAAGCAGTTGGTCCAAAATCAGGGCTATAATTAACGGCTTAACCGGTCTCGAAAGCCAATACGGCTCCGACGATGGCTCAAGTCAAAGTTATGAACAGTGGCAGGCCAAAGGTCTGCTACTGTTCAACCGCTAATACTGTCGGGTGCCCATGTGGGGTAAATGTAAAAATACCTGGCAGAAAGTTAACACCGGGCGTTTTTATATCATTCCGACCTGAGTGAGCGCACAGGATCGGGCAATGCGGCCCGGATCGCCTGAAAACTTACCGTAACCAAGGTCGCCCATTGTTTTGTATTGGTTAAATCGATGCTTTATTCAACGCGCAGACTTTTGACCGGATCCAGCCGCGCCGCCCTCACACTTTGAAAGCTGACTGTCAGCAAAGCGATCAGGGCCATCAGCACACCCGAAGCCACAAATATCCACCACGCCATTTGAATGTGGAACTCAAAATTCTGTAACCAAAGGCGCATTGCATACCATGCAATGGGGGAGGCGACCAGGAAAGCAATCATGACAAGCTTTAAGAAATCTTTGGACAAAAGACTGACAATGCTTCTGACCGATGCGCCCATCACCTTTCGCACACCGATTTCCTTCGTACGCTGCTCGGCCGAGAAGGTCGCCTGCCCGAAAAGGCCCATGCAGGCGATCAATACAGCCAAAAACGTGGCCGTCTCGATCAGCGAGGCTGTGCGTGTTTCGGCCTTGTATGCCTGAGCGAGCGTTTCGTCCAGAAAGCTGTATTCGAACAGCTGGTCGGGGAAGGCGGCCGTCCAGGTTTTTTCGATATGACCCAACGCTGCCTGCACCGATTCGGCGCTCGGATGCTCGTCTTGCAGTTTCAAACCAGCCTGATAGAAGTTGTTAGGGACGACCTGAATGATCGTAGGATCGATTTTCTGGTGCAGCGAGTTAACGTTGAAGTTTTTGACAACACCTTTGATGGTGGCAAACTCGTTTCCGTCACCAAAATACAGGCGTTCACCGATCGCCTGCGCGGGACGCTTGATGCCGATACGCCCCAGGAGTACTTCGTTGACAAGCACCTTGAAATCCGTCGTGTCGCTGTCGCTAAGCGGCTCACCTGCCAGAAGCTTGATGCCGTAGGTATTAAGGTAATGCGAGTCGGCCATTTTCATTTGGGTTTTAACCTGGATAACCTCCGGGCCCGTCCGGTACTCGATCCCCTGCATCCAGTTACTTTCGGCCGATGCACTGTTGAACGAAAAGCTCGCATCCCTGATCTGCGGCGAGCGGAGCAACTCTTGGCGGAGCATTTGCAGTTTTTCCGGCTTATTGTCGGGCAACCCTACGGTGATAATGGCTGATTTATTGAAACCCAGGTCAGCTTTTCGGAAAAAGTCCAGCTGGCGGTTGATGAGTATCGCGCAGCTGATAAGCACCAGCGACACGGTAAACTGCACTACAACCAGTCCCTGGCGCATGGAGAACCATTGATTTGCCGGTTTTATCAGGTTGGTTTTCAGGGCCCAGATCGGGGCCATTCCCGATAACCGCATCGCCGGATAAACACCCGCCAGCAGCGTGGTCAATATCAGCAGCACGCCCGAGAACAGCAGGTTTTGCCAGGTAAACAGGTCCGCTGTGGTGAGCGGAATCGCAAGCGCATTTGCCATCACGGGCAGCGCAAGCAGGCTAAGTGCGACTGAGAACAGGGCCGCAAGCAGGGTAATGAGCCCGGCTTCGGTCAGAAACTGGTAGACCAGTAGCCTCCGGTTGCTTCCGATCGCCTTGCGTATGCCAACCTCCTTTGCCCGTTTGAAAGCCTGGGCCGTGCTTAGATTGATGAAGTTGAAACAGGCGATCAGTAAAACCAGCAGCCCTATCAGCGAGAGCGTTTTGAGCATGCTCACGTTTGCACTTCGCCCGCCGAGGTTACCCGAATAATGAATGGTGGACAAGTGGCTGACTTTAAATCGCTTATTTGCCACCTGGTCGTTGCCCATATACTTTCGGATGATTCCGTTGAAGGGGCCGGTGAGCTGCTCCGGACTCATCCCTTTTTGGAGCAGAACAAATACCTGAAAGTTGTCATTCCAGCCATTCCAACGGTTCAGATCATAATCCGGATTGACGTTTTTGATCGTCGGGAAAGAAACCAGAATATCGAACGGGAAACTTGTGGTGGAAGGATAATCTTCCAGCACGCCGGCAACGGTCAAATCCTGTTTGTTGTCGAGCCTGATCGTTTTGCCCACCACGTCGGTCCCGCCAAAATACTTTTCGGCATATTTGCGGGTAAGTATGACCGTGTTGGGTTGTGAGAATGCATTGACTGGCCTGCCGGAAATCCATTGGTAGTCAAATGTTTCAAATAAGTTTGCATCCGCGAAAACCACAGCTTCCTTAAATAGCTTGTCGGCTGCTGCCACGGTGCCGCTTACCTTTAAAATTGGTACCACCCTTTCGGCCTGGTGCATATCGGTCCGAAGGGCATTAGCCATGCCGGTATAGGTGCCCGGGTAAGTGTGGTTTTCCTGGATATTTTTGGTTTCAACCCGGTATATCTGCCCGATGCGCGATTGGTGCAGGTCATAACTGGTCTCGTGCAGCACCATCAGAAATATCAGCGTGGCGCAGCACATGCCTACGGCTAGCCCTGAGACGTTGATAAAGGAATATCCTTTGCTTTTAAAAAGGTTTCGGAATGCAATCCTGAAATGGTTTCGGATCATGGCTGTGCTCAAAGTTTGGGGTTTATGAAAATCAGCTGGTTGTCTGTGTTTTGCAAAAGGCCGGATCAGCTTTAAGATATTGCAGATATAACGCCGGTCGGCGCGCGTACGGCTGCCGGTTTTTAGCCAGCGGGCATGCAGTTCAAGCAAGTCGCCTTCAATTTCTTCGGCAGTCACCGGATCGGCAAAGAGCCTGAGCAGTCTGGCAGGCCATTGCGGTGGCTGTGTTTTCGGGTAGTTGCTTAAATGCTTCATTCAGCTTCCCATCAATTGCATCGCGGCAGGGGAGAGTGCACTCCACAAATCCTCACGAACTTGTTTTACCTCACGCAAAGCCTTTCGGCCAAAAGCTGTGACGGTAAAAAAGCGTTTGCGGCGCCCCCCGCGTTCTGCTGTCGCGCCGCCCATGCGTGAAGAGACGTAACCTTTTTCTTCCAGGCGTTGAAGGGTAGAATGGACTGTGCTGAACCCGACGGTCCGGCCGGTCTTGTCTTCAAGCGCCTGGGTCACAGAAACACCGTATGCATCCTCTTCGAGGACAGCCACAGTGAGCAGGACCAATTCTTCAAACTCTCCTAAAAACGTTCGTTTCATGCTGTTAAGGATTTCCTATGGTAATGCCGATCAAATGCTGTGCCAGTTTTGGGAAATGCCTTGTAAGGAGATAATGGCCACTTTTTTGTGAAAAACCCAATGACGAAAATGTCCGCTTTCGAACGCCAGGCGTGCCAAAACGGACATGAATGCAAGGGCCGCGATCAACTCAATGCCGGGGAAAATGAAAGAACTTGCCAGCGGGTTTCAGGATCCAAAAAGGGTTCAGCCCGCAGTTGAAGTCTGGGCTTGATATTCCGTCTTTTCGTTAAAAATGAGATGAATGCAGGCCCCGGGCTTGTTTTCAACAAGCAAGTCCAGGTTCAGACTCTGTGTTATCTGCTTGACCATCAGCAGACCTATGCCCTCGTATTGAGATTGTAAGTTGCGTTGGTTAAAGAATTCGTTGCTATTCAGCCATTGGGTCAGCTCTGCTGGCATGCCCGGACCATGATCTTCAAAAATCAGATGCAGCTGCCCGTTAATGCGTTCGGTATAGATTCTGATTTTGTTCTTATATTGAATTTTGATCGCATTGTCGATCAGGTTGTGAATGATGATGCCAAGAAGTTTGGCATCGGTCATGACTGTTGCGCCAGGCGGGATGCCCATGGCGATATGCCCGTAATGGCGGCCTGCGATCTGCTTGAAGAGTAAAACTTTTTCTTCCACCACATCCCTTAGGCTGACTGCGGTGAGCCCAATTTCCGGGCCACTAATTTCTGGACGGATGAAGTTAACGATATTATCGACCATTGAATAAATTCTTTCCACCCCTTGTTTTAGCTCTGTTACAAAGGTTTTTGCAGCATTAATTTGATCCTTTTCCATCAACGCATAGGTGTGATCCAACGCATAGGACATATGCCGGATTGGGGTGCGCACGTCATGTGAGATGGAGGCGATCATATGGATATGGAGTCTTAGCTGCTCTTCAAGTTGCTTTTCGGAATGATTGAGAACCCTCAATGTCTGCTCCAAGTCAAGGGTACGTTCGCTGACTTTGGTTTCCAGCAACTGGTTTCGCTTTTTTATTGCCCTGACCCTTAGTCTTAAAGTAATATAAAACAGAGTCAACACGGCCAGGATTAAAATTGCTTTAAACCACCAGGTTTCAAACCACTGTTTGTCTACGAAAATCTCTAAATGACTGTAACCATAATTATTAGGTCCGAATCCATTCAATTTTCGGACACTGACCGTGTATTTACCTCCGGATGCAAAAGGGATTGATACAGGCGTGTTTTCATCAAATTCCTTCCAGTTTGATAGGGCTTCTCCATCCCTGAAAGCCCTGTAAGACATTTTAAGGTTGTACCGATCGGCAAAGTATGGAGTGCTTATTTTCAGATCAGCGCCGGAAGCGCCGGCCGGAACGGATATATGTTTCACATCAGAGGCCAAGGCCTTGCCGTCGATATCCAAATTGTCGATGAATAGCTGCGCGCTGGGCAGCTCGGGTTCTATATGCTCGGGTATAAACCAGACAAGTCCGTTTATAGAAGGAAAGGAGACTGTGCCATCGCGCATTCTGACCGCGCAGGGTTGGCATCCGCCATTAAATTCATTGGTTTTGAACCCCGCGCTTTTTGCGTAGTAGTGATAATAGGGCGCAAACGGCTTCTTAACGTAGGTGAGCAAATCACTTTTTTTGATTTGAAATAAGCCCCGGTTGGTAGGTATCCAGAAAAAGCCTTTTTTGTCTTGGAAGATGCAGTGAGCGCTAGCCAGGTGCTGCTGCTTATCCAGCGGAAATCTTGTCAGCTTGTTCTCTTTTAAAAGAAAGAAGCCGCTCGTATAAGTAGTTACCCATACTTCTCCTAAACCCTTGGGGATGTGCAAGCTGCGGATGTAGATGTTTTCAAGTCCTCTGATAGGGGAAAGCCTGCCTGTCGGCAGGTGTAAGCCGTATAATCCCCTGCCGGTGCCGATCCAGAGAAAATCCGCAGTCTGGTGCTCTATCCAGGAGATGCGTGGCAAAAGTTTGCATGGGAAAGGCAAAGGGTTGGCTTTCGGCCGGCCGGGGTCCAGGTAATACAATCCTTTGGTGGTGGTACCGATCCAAATCCGGCCATTGTACCCTTCATACAGGTTGGTGACTCCTCCTTTTATCAGCCATTTCGAAATCAGGCGGTTTGCCGTACTGTCAAATTGAAAAATTTCTTCTCCTTGTTTGGTCCAGATATGCCCGGTTTTGCTTTTCAGCACGCTTATGCGATCCCAATTTACCAGCTTTGAGATGGATTCAATACGTTCGGAAACTACTGTACCCGAAGCTGAATTTTTCTTAAAAGTCAGCCCGTCAGGAATAAGGATTTGATTGCCGGCTAACAGTGTCTGGCCATAAAAACTGTTTGCTTTCAAATTCAAGTCGCTAACGACAGAGAATGGCTGCTTGTCGGTAATGTAAAGACCTTCAAGGGGGCTTCCCAGATAGAGGCGTTGGAAGAGAGCATCGTAGTAAACTGCTTTTACTGAGTGCGCCCGTAGATCAAAACCATCCAGAACCAGCTTCCCGCTGATAGCGCCAGACTTGCTCCTGCTGAGCAGGTACAGACTTTTATCTAACAATACGAAAGCCTGCTCGGATACATTATTCCAGAAAAGCATAAAATCATTCTGGCCTCCGGCCGCTTTATGCCTCAGGATTTCTCCTTCAATGCGGATTTGGCGGACCGAAGAGTCGCTTCCGGCGGAAGTAAACTTGGAAAGACTTAATCCCTTGTCCAGGAAATACAGGTCATTATCCAGCCTGAAAAAATTGAAAACATTTTTTTGGGGAAAAGCGAACCGTTTGACCAATTTGTTCTTTTGGTAGTAGCTTACACGGTCTTGATAGTGAATGTAATGTGCACCTGCCGGGAAGGGGTATATGGATATAAATCTGGAAAGTATGTTAGTATACTGGTCTTCAAATACGAATGGCAGGCTCTGTATGACCGGATCTTCGCGGGCGGCGGGATCTTTGGAGGGCTCGTAGGCGGGATATCCCTGGTAATTCGGATCAATTCGCGCTTCCCCACGGGCAATTCTGATCCATTTGCCCTCGTGGGTCATCGCAAGCAGATCGTTGTTGGGATTTGCCGGGTGCAGTTGGAAGCCATAAATATTTCTGCTTGCATAGGAATCACCAAACTGGTCGAACTTAACCAGCCGGTGGCCATCATAGCGTACCAGTCCCCGTTCGGTTGACATCCAAATGTAGCCCCTTTCATCTTTGACAATGGACTTGACGCTGTTTTGCGGCAGGCCGTTTTCGTCGGTAAAATGGGTGATATTGTATCCCGGAACCGTCTCTGATGAGACGGTCTGGGCAGTGGAAGGGAAAATGATAAAAATAGCGCTCACCGCACAGACTAAAAAAAAGCGGAGGTAATGGATGCTGGTCACTGGTTGTTGCGATGATAATTGTCAAGGGTCGAAAACGAACAGAGAAGGGAAGCTGCGTGAAACGCATCATGCTGTGAAGATACATCATTAGCTTTTCTTTGAAGCAGTCATTGTGCAATTTTGGAGAATGATGCCGGTAGGTGATTCGGCTGTTTGGCAAGTAGCCACATAGTCCACCGTAGCAGCGCGGCCAGCGCGCCTGGGATATACTCTTATCGGCTAAAGGCGATCATCTTGGGTGCCAGGTAGTTGCAGGCCCTATGCCCGCAACTACCTGGATAAATCAACTCCCGTTCTCAATCGCTCTTCAAATCGAGCTTGACCTGCCGTTACCAGTGAGAAATCGCGACCCACGCCCACGAGTGAGTTGTGCCATGCCGTCATTTGCTTACTCCCCTTGGGCAAGAGCAGTTTGGGGTCACCCTAACTGCTTTGTGCTATTGCCGCTTTACTAAATCCATTTATTGTGATCATCGCAGTGATCTGGGCGGCGGTTTGGCGACAAATTAACCTGTGCAGGCGGGGTGGGACCTGCGCGGTGTTTTACGGCCTATTGTTACTCAGAAGTATCAAATCTGCTGTGGGAAGCGTCAGGGCGATATTGCAAAAAGGGTCTGGGAAAACTATCAGCATTCCCATGCAGCGTATCTTCTCGGCGGAGTGTCAAAGAATAAAGTGCCGTTTTAGGTGGAAAATTTCGGCATACGGCCGGTGCCGACGTTTGGGAGCACCGCTGATTTTTCCTCCCAGGGTTTTTCACCGGCGCCATTTGCCTGGCGGGCCCAAAATGGGTTCTAGCAGCACCGGAAGGACTTACAGTGTTAACCGCCGAATTTTTTACTGGCATTGCTATGAGTGCTCAAAGCGGCTTGTGAGAATTTACTAGCGCTGACTGCCAAGACTTGAGGCCGTTAAGCGGTAGATGGTAAGGTAGTTATTCCATCCAGCATTAGCTTTGGCAGACAGCTTCATAAACCTTCAAGATCAACATGAACATCAATAGCGCTTTGAGCCAGGAAGTCTCCCGGCTGCTCACAGACTACCTCGCTCACCTGAGGCAATCTGGTCTTAGTTCCCTTTCAGTTGCTGTTTATCAGACGCATGCTAGCAATTTTGTAAGGTGGATACACGGAGAATTTACCCCAGGCGAGAAACTCTCAAAAAAGCGGGCCAAAATAGCAGCCTCCGAAGTTGTAGATCAGCCCCCGGCAGAGCTGATCTAGGAGCAGCTTTTGATAAGGCAGCAGCCCGGCGAAGATCGTGAAAGTTTGGCTTAGCCTATGGCCCGGGCTGTTTGTGACCGGATCGTTTCAAAGTGACACTGATCGCAGGCCTGCCGTGGAAGGGGTTAAGGCTTTATCTGCTGATGATCAGATGGGCCAGCTCCGGATCAGAGAGCATTCTTTCCATTTCCGAGAAAATAATCGTTTCCACATCTTCCTTAATTTGCCGGTAGTTGGCCTGGATTACATCCGGGTTGACCTGCCGCACGACAGGTAGTGGCTTTTGGGATGCCTGCTGGCGTTGCAGGGCCTGATGGTCGTTGACCAGTGTGCAGTGAAATGTTTTCAGGTCCAGGGGCTGGTCAGGGTTATCAGCGCACATGCCGACGAATTCGCCGGCGCTTAAAGCGGCGATGCGTGATGGGGGGATGGCAGCGTCCAGCTGTTTGGAGCGGTTGATGGAGGTGTCAGTGCGGTTGATCGTAAGGCTGCTTCGGTCCTGATTGATCCTTCCAAACCGGTCAGAGAGCTGTTTGGCCGTCTCGCCGGTGACCTGCCCACAGATGATATTGCCCGTGATGTTCATGACCACGTCGGCCAGCTCTCTTCCATAGTCCTTTCGCAGCTGGCTCAGATCCTGAATACCCAGGGTGGTTGCCACTTTGTTTTGCCGGGCGGTAGCAATCAGCGAATCGATATGGTTCAGATAGACAGTGGGGAATTCATCAAAGACAAGGCTGGACTTTTGTTTGCCCTTTTGATTGACCGCCTTTATCAGCCGCGAGATATAAAGCGAAACCACTGCTCCGAGCGTCATTAGCTTGCCCGGATTATTGCCCATGCAGACGATCTTGGGCTCAGAAGGGTTATTGATATCCAGTGAAAAGTCATTGCCGGAAAGCACATAGTACAGGGCCGGCGAAGAGAGGCGGGCCATCGAAATCTGCGCTGAGGCGATCTGCCCTTCCAGCTGCTGGTTGGCGTGGTGAATGAAAGCGGATATAAATGGATTGATCAGTACCTGGATCTCCTTCTGGGTTCTAAGCACAGAAAAAAGTTTGGCGTGCTCAGTCTGCATCAGCTCCACCACGTGAGGCAGCGTGCAGAAGGTGCCGTTTTGATACTTTTTTAGAAACCATATAATGGCCGTTAAAAAGTTGATGGGGGATTCGACAAAAAAGTCGCCCTGGCGGCGGATCCATTCCCGGTTCAGCCCCATCAGGATCGTGCGCGCGGATTCGGCCGCATCGGAAATGTCATGCATCGAGCCGGGGTCTAGTGGGTTACAGCGGTGCGATCTTGAAAGATCATCAAAGTTCACATAATAAAACGCCTGGGCACCCCTTTCGCTCTCAGGCATATTCAGCCAGGTGTTGTAGGCAATGCGCGTCAGATCATCAAACTTAAAATCGTAGAGGAACATCGCAAAGCCCTTTTTGATGTGCTGGGTGATGATGTGACGGATCACGTAGTAGGTTTTTCCTGAGCCGGGTGATCCGACCACCAGAATGCCCCGGAACGGGTTGATAAAATTCACCCAGCTCTCGCGGCTTCTGCCGGCGTGCCGGTAGCGTGCTTTCAGATTGATCGAATATGGATTTTCCAAAAGCTGTTCTTGCTGGGGAAAGGTCTCGTTATCGGCATTGAAGATATCTACGGAGATCTTTTGACGGATCACCCGCGAGAGGCGAACCCCACCCCAAAGGATGGTCAGATAGCCGCCAGAGCAGCAAAACATGTAGACTGCGGCCGCAAACGGATCGCCTGAGCCCAGGCTAAGCGGCAGAAAAGAAAAATGAAAGCAGACCAGGCCGGTAAATGCCCACAGGACCGGCGAGCGCATGGAAAGTTTTTCATCTTTTTTGCCTTTCGCTCCCAGCAGTGAGATAAATAGAAATAAAAGTGCAGCCAGCTTGGTCTTATAAAAATGGCTGAAAAGGCTTGTTTTGATGATCTGTTCGAGCACCTTGTCAGTCCAGGGTGTTGTCAGTTGCCAGGATTCAAAGGCACCGTAGCAGTAATAGTAGTAGTGAAGCGCCAGCATGGCAAGGCTGATCATCCGGCTCATGTCCATGATCCGCTGTAGTGCCTGCTGATTTTCTGCCGTAGCTGAGCTCATCGTTGGAGCGATTTAAAGTTGTAATGAGATCTGTTTGCGTTTTTTGGCAAGGCGCCTTTTCAGCTCCCGTGGCAGGTGATCGGCCTGGGGCACCGGATCAAGCAGCAGCTTCAATAGGCTCTCATCGGCTGGCGGGTCACCCAGTTGTTTTCCCTTGCCGCCGGCCGGCTCTGATTGAAGGGCAGCGTTGCCTGGGGGAGCGGTGACCAGAGGCTGTTGGTAAATGCGCTCGCCCTTTTCGAATCTGTTTCCGGCTGCGGCAAAATGTTCCACTAACTGGGCAGGCGTGTAGCGCCCGCCAAGCTGACTGGCCGAAAAGACTGACCGCGTCCGAAAATCAACGAAGATAATCTCACAGAGCTTTCCGGTGGGTCCTAAGGCGTATACGGCTTTGACCCCCTCCTGGGAAAGATGCTGACCCAGACCGGCCAAAGAGCGGGTGCCAGGGGCGATAAGGGCCAGATCCACCAGGGTTTTCACGCGCTGCTGCTGGGGCAGCGCAGCCACCCTGTTTGCCTCGAATCGCTCATGCAAATACCTCAGCGTAGGTTTACCCAGCAGGCGACTGGCTTTAAGCGGTACTCCGATTTTTCTACCCTGATCGTCTAGCATCTGATAGACCAGTCCTTGGTGAAGCCGGATTTTTGAGCCTGGCTGACCAGTCTTGGCCACCAGGTTATAGTGCCGCAGCACCGCGTTGAGCTCGGTAAGAGAACTGTACTTGAAATTGGGAAGCACCACCGAAAGTACCTGTGAGATCGCAGCGGTAAGAGGAATTTTGCCGTATCGCAGTTTTTGAGCGCTTTCAAGCGTGCTGGCCGGCATCATTCTTCCCTGCGATGGGGTAAGCTGATAGTCTTTCTCGATTTGTTTGATCAAGTTCTTGGCAGCTGCCTGCCTGCTGAGAAAGACCGTGTCGCGCGAACCATCGGCCTTTATCATTACGGTGACAAGGTGCAGATGCGGATGAAGCGTGTCCCGATGCTGATAAACCAGAAATGGATGATCCCCAAGACCGATTTGATCCATGTAGAACTGTGAGATTTCTTTGAGCTGGCCCAGGGTGAGCCGATCCTCAGGCAGAAAGGAAAGTACAATATGAAGACAAGCTTTTCGACACCTTTCATTGAGCTCAAGCCGCTTTTGAAGCGCAAGCATACGTTGACTGGCTGTCAGCTCGCTGGCCTCACAAGGATAATTGCCGGCCAAAATGCAGCTGGCTAGTCCGGCCTCTACCTTGTTTTCATTGTAGCGGCAGCAGCGCTTTACCGAGGCTGAGGATCTGATTATTGCAACCATACAAGCGCGGTCTTTTTGCAGTAATGATGAATTTGATCGATCAGCCCAACGATAACAGCTCTGTCTTTTTGATGTTCTGCAAGCCAGATGGCCACCTGGTGGTTGCCATGGATCTCAGAGACCTTTTGACCGGACTGCTCAAAGGCCCGCAGGGCTTCCGATAGCTGCCTTCGGGTAAGTGAAAGCTCTGTGATCAGATCATCCAGGGAAGCGTTGCGGTGATTTACGGTGAGCGGCTCGCCGAGCGTTTGCCGCCTGAGATACTCTGCCAGGCTGCGGCAGCTCGTCTGAGCGCATCTGTCTTTGATCCGCTGGTATTGGGCTTGATCCACGGTGAAGTAGATGGCGCGGCTTTGCTGGGAAGCTGACTTTTTCATTGGTTTGTTGAGAAATCTTTTGGTAAACAAGATCGGTTAGGGGCAAATCCGTCTAGACACCTCATATTGACAGATCGAGTCCTGGCGCGCGGAACCGGCTCTTTTGGGCCTGATTGTGGGCGGCCACCAGAAACTCGTTTAAATCCTTGAAGCCCTGATAGAGCCCGCTTTTGTCTGTCAGATGACCGTTCTCTGCCAGCGCCCGGCTGGTCAGGTTTTTTCCGGTCTGATCCAGATCCAGGTAAAGGTCTACCCGGCGGTGAGCTTCGATTGCTCCCCTGGCCCTGGGGAAAAATGCCACCGAGTTAAGAACCAGGTAATTTTCGGTTTCTATGCCGGCATTGCGATGCATCGAGCGGTAGGAAAGAAAGTCAAAAAAACCTTCAAAGACAGCCAGAATGCTACCCGTATGGCCAAGGGTGGTGATGTCTTTGGGCGAGGTGCTGATTTTGCTATACGCATTGCGAAGCTCATAGCCGCCTGAGTCGTTGCCAAAACCGATCGCATAGTAGGTTTTTCCGGACAGCTCATAGTCTATTTGCCGGCAATGCTGACGGGCGATCTCGATATCAATACAGCGCTGGGCCAAATATGAGAGCAGCGCGGGTTTTTGCAGCTGGGATTCTTGAAGGATCCTGATTTTGTTTTGCTCGGGCCGGGCTCTTTCGGCCGGGGGCGCGGCCGGCAGCAGCAGCATATCTTCCCTGAAAGCGCTTACAAAATCACCGACCGAGCATTGGTGGTAGCGGATTCCGAAATCAATCAGGTTACCGCCGGCGCCTTCCCCGAAATCATACCAGCGGTTCAGACCCCGGTTCACTTTGAAGGAAGGCGTTTTCTCATTGCGAAACGGGCTGTGGTACCAGTAGTTTGTGCCACTGATCCTGGCGGGCTCTATCCCCAGTCTGGACAGGTAGGTGACCATATCCGTCTGACGAACCCTATGCATGTAATCTTGGAAAACAGAATTGTCCATGGCTTTTGACAGTATCAGGCCGCCATCGCGGCCATATGGCTAGTTGGCCGAAAGGCCGTGCTGCTGCTGGGCCAGCCGGTCGGTATCGCCGGCCTGTAAAGCCTGGTGGGGGCTCTTCTGGGAGAGAAGCTGCTGCGAGCCGGTCAGGGCGTGGATGTGGCGGCGGACCGAGTTGTGGTCGTAGGCGATGATACCCTTGAACTGCGGGCTTGCCTCGATAAAGAACTTATGCTCAACACCCTGGTCAACAAGGGTGACCTGCTGACGGTTTCCCTTTCGAAGCGAGGCAAGCAGGCTGGCCTTGCTTTGTTGGTGATCGAGTTCTTTAAGCGAAAGCCTGGAAAGAACCTCTGGCAGATCAAATCCATAATTCTGGTGGAACTGCCTGATCTTAAAATTGCCCTGCTGATCGGTGTTTTTAAAGTCGAGCTGAACCCATGCCTGGTAGGGATCTCCCTGCCGGTTGACGAGCTGTTTTTCGACGGCTCTGCCCTGTAAAAGGTTGAAGGCTTCTTTTAGGGTTATGCTACCAGGGCCCTGCATGTAAAAAAGCTGATTGATCCTCAGGGATTGGTCGTAGTTTTTCAGGCTGGCCAGGTAGCTTTGAAAGAAATACAGATCTTGCAGGGCAGATCTTTGAAAGTTCAACGAAGCGGTTAGCTCATCGTTGCCAAAACGCATCCTGTGCTGCAAAGAGAACTCGGGGAGCTGTTTTTGTATACTGGCCAGTAACTGTTGATTGAGTCCTTGCCCAAAGCCGTGGTATTTGAGCTGCTCGGTCAGGTATTCGAAGTTTTTCTGGTTCATCTGAATGTCTTTAAAGGTTTGACGCTGCGGGAAGCTGCGCTAGTTTCGCCAGGTGCCTGGCTTTTAGGCGCACGGTAAGATGCCGGGAGCCGCCGCCTTCTGTGAGCTCGATAAGCAGGCTCTTGCTCTTTGGAAGCGTCGTTTTGGCAAGGGCCACTACGAGCGTTTTTTGCTCTGAGGCCCTGATTTGACCGCTCGGAATTGAGCCTCCGAGCAGTGGCAGTTCGTTTTGCTGGCTGGCCGCGCGTTTGATCTGCTTATTGTCGCTAGTGAAAAACCGGAGCGTTTCGATCTGGTAGTCGATCACCGAGCGGTTTTCAAGGCTCAATCTTACATACATCACAGGCCCCCGGATGTAAAGACCCTCAACGGCAAGCGAAAAGCCGCCTGCCGTGCTTTTGCGCCTTAGGTTCGGCGGCTGGTCTGTGGCAAGACTTAGGCCTTGCTGGATTTGATTGAGCTGGATCGTCTTTGGTATCTGGGCTGCGGACGGCTGCTGTGGCCTGGGCATGACCTGCAGCCCAATGCTGGAAGGCTGCTGTTGGTAGCAGACCTGGAAGGCGTGCAGCTCCCCGTCGGCTGTGATCACAATCAGGCTCGTGGGTTGAATGTCTTTACGCGCTGCTTTGAGCAGCACCACGTTTTCTGTGCCCTTCGCTACTTGCGCCAAAAGCTCGGCGCTGCCGCGGTCGACGCTTTTAACCGGAGCTGCAAAGCTCAAAGACAGGGTCTGACCGGCGCTGACCTCTAAGGGCAAAGACTCGACTGCATAGATTTTCAGGTCTTGCCCGTAAAGTGTGGTGAAGGCGGCCAGTGGCTGGGTCAGGCAGAGCAGATACAATGCCTTTTGGATGGTTGAATGCATGGTCGGCTGGTTATGGATGGGTGGTATTGGTCTGATGGAGAAGCACTTTGTGGCCTTGCCTGAGTGTGACCTGGGTGAGCCTGCTTTTTTTACTCAGCAGCATTTGGCCCATCTGCATGCCGGCGGCGGCTGCCTGCGCGCCGACTGAAAGGGGGCTCGTATTCAGATCATAGCCCTGGATTTGGCTTGCCAGTTGCTGCTTGACCACCGAGCGCGGTAGCGCGCCGGGGATGTAGATTCCTTCGATGCCGTCCAGATCATAGACCGAAAGGCTGACTGTAAGGATCTGCTGGCCGGAGCGCAGGGAGCTGATTTTAATTTTGAGCCGCTCCCCTGAAAGGGCCGCTGTGCCATAAATGAGCGTGTTTTCAGCGATCCTGATGCCAGCCACCGATAAGGGGCTAGTCAGCCTGAGCTGCACGGTAGCGCCTGAGACCAGCTGCTGGGTGCGCTCGATAACAGCCGTCAGAGGGGCGGCGGGTTGGGCGGCTGAATCCTGATCCAACCCAAAGAATGCTACCTGTCGGCTGTCAGGCAGTTTTAAAGCTGCTGAATCCGCGCTGGCCGCAAGAAGGGTGATCTGCTCCTCAGGCGCGCCGGCACTTACAGCCAGGGCCGGCGCGGTAGCTGTCCCTTCGGTTTTCTCCGGGATGTTTTTTTCGCTTTCCTGCAGCTGCAAAAGCTTATCGAGCATGCCCTCGAGCTGAACCATTTCAGGATCCTGCACTACTGTATCGGTTTGCATCTGGGTCATCATCTTTTCGAGTCGGGCAATCTGGGGATCCTCTTCGGCGGACAGATCATCCCCGTCGAGCCGGCTGTCAGAGGATGGGGTGTGCGCCGAGCTCAAAGCTTTGTCGAGCGCCCGTAGCCTTTGATGGATTTTTTTTTCCGCAGAAGTCCTGTCTTCGGTTTTGACTGGCGTCCCCCCGCCGGCTCTGAGCGCTCCCTCAGGTGCGCCAAGGCCCATTAAAGCCGGGCCCGCAGAGGCCATTGCCGGCTGCTGTTGATTCTGCCGGTAGGGGTCTTTTTTGATTTGCTGCGCCCAGCTGGCAGAATCCTGGTCTGCTTTTCGGTAGTAAGCAAGCTTGTCCATCTTTTGCTCGCCTTCTAGCTCCGCAGAGGGAAGACTTAATTGTAATCCGGTGGCCTGATCGTGCTGGCCTGGATGTCTTTCCAGATTTTTCACAACCAGCTTCCAGTAGATCAATGTCAGAAACGGCAGGGCAAGCAGCGGTAAGACCAGGTAGAACCTGCGCTGTCTTAAAAACTGTTCAGTGTGGGCAGGATGTGTCATGGCTGATCTGTGGTTTAGAATTTTGGAGACTATCTAAAATGAAGGCCTTTTCCAGGCTGTCCAGATACTGGTCCAGGGCCTGTTGTTTGGCAGGGCTTTCAGGTACTGAAATGGGCTCCAATAGGCGGGGCAGGCTTAGCTCAAAGCGGTGTATGGTCAGCTTTTGGGGACTTAGGCCACCATAAAGAAGGCCTGCTGCCGCCACGCAGGCCAGCACACCAATCAGGATAAGCAGCGCTTTAAGCTTTGCGGCCGGCATATGAGCTGCGGCAGCATTCAGGCGGTTTGCCCACCGGCGCTGGAAGGAATTGATTTTTTCCGACAGTCTGGCGGCCCCCCGGCCCGCCGCCAGGG